>DATJYN010000174.1:0-59043 GCA_035499575.1 Burkholderiales bacterium
GTCCGCGAGGAAACCCATGATCAGCGGCGTGGTGAGGTGCGAACAGCCCCAGCCGAGGCCGCCCAGCGCCATCGCCGAGCCGCGCATCTCGGGCGGCACGACCTCGGCCATGGTGACCTGGAAGTAGATCGTCATCAGGCCCGAGCCCAGCCCGAGCGCGAGCATGAGGGCGCCCACGGCCGCCCAGTGGCTGACCAGCGGCTGCAGGCCGACGCCGACGGCGACGAAGGCGCCGGCGACCACCGGCCAGGGGCTCGAGGGCCCGGTGTGCACGAAGCGCGCGACGACGAGGCCGGCCGCGATGCCGCCGACCGCGCGCAGCGCCAGCAGCACGCCCGAAGCCTCCTCGCCGAAGCCGAGAAATTGCAGGAGCAGGGGATAAAACGACAGCGACAGCGAGAACGGCAGCGCCGACAGGTAGGCGCACATCACGCCGTACAGCAGCACCGGCATGCGGATCAGCACGCGGTAGTTGCCGAACAGCGTTTGGCCGGCGGCGCGGGCGCGCGCCCGGCTCTGCGCGCGCAGCCCCAGCAGCAGCGCGGCGATGGCGAGCCCCGCTAGCACACTAAAGGTGACCGGGAAGCCGCCCAGCGCGAGCACGAAGCCGCAAGAACCGTTGCCGAGGATCTGGCCCCCACTGCTGACCGCATTCAGGCGGCCGGCCTGCACGCCATGGGAGCCTGGCAGTTCGGAGGCGATCGCCCAGTTGGCGGGCCAGAAGGTGGCCCGTGCCAGCACCAGGATCAGCTGCGCGGCGAAGATCGAGCGGAAATCCCAGGCGAAGGGCATGGCCGTTGCCCCGGCGGCCAGCAGCACCGAGGAGGCAAGCATGATGCGCCGGCCGCCTACCCGGTCGACGTAAGCCCCGCCCACGAGGGTGATCGCCAACTGCGCCACGGCGGGCAGCGAGAAGAGGATCCCCAGTTCGGCGCCGGAGAGGCCCTTGGAATGGGCAAATAGCGGCACCGCCAGCCAGGTCATGCCCAGGGCATAGTTCCAGGTAAACGAGGCGAGGAAGAAGGGGAGGTGCAAGGCTCGGAATATGCGCGAAGGGGCGCCATTATCTGCTTCGGGGCGTAAGCTGGGGGCGGGCTGTTTCGACGCATGGCCATGAGAACCCCTGACTTTCTGTCCTGCCTGCTGCTGTCCGTCCTTGCCCTGGCAACCCCAGTCCAGGCCCTCCAATGCAGCGCCCAGTCCGCCAAGACGACCACGGCTCTGGTGGAGCTCTATACCTCCGAGGGCTGCGACAGCTGCCCTCCTGCGGACCGCTGGCTGTCGTCCCTGGGCGCCAGGGGCTATACCCCCGACCGGGTGGTGCCGATCGCCCTGCACGTGGATTACTGGGATTACATCGGCTGGAAAGACCCCTATGCAAAACAGATCTTTTCCGCCCGCCAGCGCAAGATGGCCAGCTTGGCGCGGGCGGCGTTTGTCTATACCCCGCAGGTGCTGCTGCAGGGTCGGGATTTCCGGGGCTGGGGCAGCGGCGGGTTCGACCTGGAGGTAGCGAAAATTAATTCCCTCCCGGCAAAGGCGCGTATTTCGCTACTTCTGGATACGCGCCGGGGCGATGCTTTCGACGTCGCGGCCGACGTGGACCTGCTGGACGTCTTGCAGCAGGCTGACGCTGCGCTCTATCTGGGCACCTATGAAAGCAAGCTGGTTTCCGAGGTAAAAGCGGGCGAAAACCGCGGCAAGACGCTGCCGCACGACTATGTCGTGCTGGAGTGGGCCGGCCCGCTCGAATTCAAGGCCGCCAGGCTCGCGGCGCGCCGGACGCTGCCGCTGCTTCCGAAGGCCGTTCCAGGCCATTCCGGAGTGGTCGCTTTCGTGCAAAACCGCGCCACCGGCGAGGTGCTCCAGGCGTTGATGCTCCCCGCCTGTCCCGGCTGAACCCCGTGCATTCCCCTATCTGAAGGCTGCGAAGGGGCCTATTCCCGGGTATATTTCTGCCCGGCGGCGCCTGCCGGAGGGGCAGGCGTGTCAGGGGAGAGGCGATGCAAGCAACGCAGATTCGCCAGAAGGACGGGATTTTCTATTTCGTCGGCTACCGGGCGAAGGACCTGCTTGGCAAGGTGCGCTTCATCAGCCGTTTCTACGGCGATGGCGAGGAGATCGCTGCCAGCCGCATCTCGCAGGACGACGACGTGGCCCAGTTCATTTCCCGCGTCGAGCGCACCGACAATGCCTTCCAGCGCGGCCTGTCGCGCGCCAAGGTGCGCCAGCTGATCAATTTCTACGAAACCGCGGTGACCCAGCCGGCGATCCCGGGCACCGTGCTGCTCTACACCAGCGAGAAGCTGCAATTCAGGTCGGACGGCGACGGCGGCGGCCACCTGGCCGACCCGGGCACCAAGTTCCTGATCATCGACGGCCAGCACCGGCTCGCGGCGCTGCATTTCTACATGCAGGAGCGTCCGCAGGACGCTGCCACCATCACCGTGCCCTGCATCGTGTTCGACGGCCGCAGCGAGGATTTCGCCGCCGAGATGTTCGTGATCATCAATTCGACGCCGACGCGCATCAACAAGAGCCACCTGATCGACCTCTATGAGCGCGTCTCCTGGGCGGCGCCCGACCGCAAGTTCGCCGCGCGCCTGGTCGAGAAGCTCTACAGCGAAGGCGACAGCCCGCTGCGCTACCGCATCAACCGCCTGGGCGGCCGCAGTCAGCGCGACAAGTGGGTGCTGCAGGCGGAACTGTTCAACGAACTGCACCGCTGGGTGCGCGGCAGGTGGCGCTCGATCCAGCTGGCGGGCGGCAGTTCCAAGGAAGTGCCGCGCTATTACGGCCTGGTGCGCGATTTCTTCAAGGCCGCGAAAAACGTGTTCGGCGACGGCGTCTGGGGCAAGGAAGGCTACATGGTCACCCGGCCGGTCACCATCAAGGCCATGATCCGCGTCTGCGCCGACCTCGCGCGCGAGGACGAGGGCGCCGAAGCGGGCCGGCTGGCGCGCTGGGAAGAGCGCCTCAAGTCCTGGACCGAGATGGGAAAAATGTTCAAGGACGAGGGCTTCTACGAGCGCTTCCCCGCCAAGGGTGAAGTCGAACGCGTGGCCCGCATCCACCGCGACCTGGCGAAGGCCGCCGGCATCGAGGTCGGCAAGAAGGCTTGAGCGGTTCGTCCCGGCCCGCCGCCGCGCGCTACTTGATTTTGCGGCCGGGCAGCAGCCAGATGATCGCCAGCGGCAAGAGCGGGACGCACAGCTCAAAAATTACCCATCCGGCTACGGATCTGCCTTTGCGCTTGGCGATCAGGCCGGTAGGGATGGCGGCGATTATGCTGACGATCGTGAGATAGATGCCGCCGGTGATGACCTTCTCGACCATCGCCGGGTCGACCCCGAGTTCTCCCAGGAGCGCTGATACTTGTGGATCAAGCATTGGCGTCTCTCCCTTGCCTGTTCAGGCAGCCTTGAAAGTGTCCAGCGTCACCCGTTCGCGCTCGATGGCTGCGGCCACGGGCGGGGCGGCCATTACGCGCTCGATATAGGCGAGGTAGCCGGGCAGCGACTTCGGGTCGATGCCCGCCATGCCGCCCCAGCGCAGCAGCGTGAATGCGTAGGCGTCGTGCGGCGTGATGCGCTCGCCCTGCCAGAACGGCTTGGCCGCGGCGGCCCAGCCCTGGATGCGTTCCAGCAGCTTGCGGTAGCGCGGCCGCGCGAACTCCCTGATTTCCGCCTGCGCGGCTTCGCCCTCCGCGTACGTTGCGGCGCGGAAGATGCGGCTGAAGGTCGGGTGGACGGTGTTGTTCATCCAGGCGAGCTGCGAGAGGGCCTGCGCGCGCGCCGCCGGCTCGGCAGGTAGCAGGCCCGCCTTCGGGAAACTGCGATCGAGGAAGTCGCAGATGGCGACGATCTGCGTGAGCGGCTTGCCGTCCACCACCAGCACGGGAACCTGCCCATTCGGGTTCATGGCGAGGTATGCAGGCGTCTGGTGCTCGCCCTTGTGCAGCTTGACCAGCTTCGGTTCGAAAGCCTGGCCGGTGGCGGCCTTGATCGCCTCCAGCGTGACGTGCGGCACGAAGGAGCAGGCGCCCGGGGCGAAATAGAGTTCTAGGTTCATGGCTTGCCTCCAAGTTGAACGGCGTTGGCTTTTTCCAGCTGCTGTATTTCGATGGAAGAAAAGCCCAGATTTTCAAGGATCGACCCGCTATGCTCGCCGAGACCCGGCACCGCGTCCATGCGCGGCTCGAAGCCGTCCAGGTTGAACGGCGGCTTCATCGCGTCGAGCGTGCCCGCTGGCGAGCCGATTTCGCGCCAGCGGTCGCGCGCCTCGAGCTGCGGGTGGTCCCAGAATTCCCGGACGGAATTCAGCCTGGCGTTGGCGATGCCTGCCTTTTCGAGCCGTTCGACGATGTTTTTCGCGGTCAATTTCGAAAACACCTTCTCGATCTCCTCATGCATTGCATTGCGGCGTTCCATTCTCGAAGGGCCCGTTGAAAACCGGGCGTCAAGCGCAAGTTCCTTGCGCTCCAGGACCACTGCGCAAAACCGCTCGAACTCCCGCTCGTTCTGGATCGACAGGAACACGGTGCCGCCGTCGCCGGCCTTGAACGGCCCGTAGGGAACGATGGTGGCGTGGCTGGCCCCGGTGCGCGGCGGCGCCTCGCCGCCGTAGGCCGTGAAGTAGCCGGGGAAGCCCATCCACTCACCGAGCGATTCGAACATGGTGATGTCCAGCGTCGCGCCCGCGCCCGTGGCCTGCCGGCGGTAGAGCGCTGCAAGGATCGAGCTCATCGCGTACATGCCGGCGGCGATGTCGGCCACCGAGATGCCGGCTTTCGCAGGCTGCTCCGGCGTGCCGGTCACTGAAAGCAGGCCGGTTTCGCATTGCACCAGCAGGTCGTAGGCCTTCTTCTCCGCGTAAGGGCCGCCGGGGCCGTAGCCGGAGATGCCGCACCAGATGAGGCGCGGGTGCAATGCCCGCAGTTCTGCGGCGCCGAGGCCGAGGCGCTCCACGGCGCCCGGCGCGAGGTTCTGCACGAAGACGTCGGCCTTGGCGATGAGGCGCTTCAGCACTTCCTGCGCCTCGGGGTGCTTCACGTCCAGCGCGAGGCTTTCCTTGGAGCGGTTCACCCAGACGAAGTGCGAGCTTTGACCGAGTACCGTTTTGTCGTAGCTGCGCGCGGCGTCGCCGCCGTCGGGCCGCTCGATCTTGATCACGCGCGCGCCGAGTTCCGCGAGCTGGCGCGTGCAGAAGGGGCCGGCAATTACCTGCTCGAGGCCGACCACCGTGATTCCTTCGAGAGGGCGCTTCACGTGAATTCGATCTCCATGCCGCGCGTCGCAAAGCCGTGTAAGTCGGTGCTCCAGCGCTCGCCTGCCGCAACCGGGTGCGCGTCTGTGAGCGTGCCGGTGGTGATGATCTCGCCAGCTTCAAGAGGGGGAGATTCATTCTGGACGGAAAGCACTTCAATCAAAAACGCGAGAGCGAGCAGGGGGCTGCCCAGCACGTTCGAACCGATGCCCTGGTCCTTCACTTCGCCGTCTTTTTTCATCGTCACCCTGAGAAAAGGCAAGCCTGCGGCGAGGCCCGCAATGCGCCCGACTTCGACCGGCGTGCCGAGGACCAGCCGGCCGTGCAGGCCGTTGTCGGTGGTGCCGTCGGCGATGGTGACCTTCCACTCCGGGTGATGGCATTGCACGATCTCGATCGAGTGCGCGATCCACTCGATGCATTCGAGCAGCGCCTGCGGATCTTTAGTCACCGGCGGCCGCGACTTCAGGCGGAAGCAGATTTCCGGCTCGATGCGCGGCTGCACCAGCCCCGCGAGCGGGACTGTGGCTTTATTATCTTTGGAGAAAATGAGGGTTCTATCGTAAACACTCCCCCACATCGGCTCGTAGACACCGTAGCGAGGCCAGATCGTGCGGTTGGTGAAGCCGATCTTGCGGCCCGCCGGTTTCCAGCCCTGCGCGAGCCGGTGCGCGTGCAGCTGGCGCGCCGCAGCGTAGCCCGTTTCGGCGGTAAGTCCCGGATAACGTGCGCTGAACTGGGAAACCAGCCGCGGCTGCTCGTGCAAATCGATGAGTTCTGTTGCGAGTTTGGTTGCGTCCATGGGCAACTGATTCTAAATTAGGCCCATGGCAGAGGACTTTCTCTGGGCGATCCTGGGCCTCGCGCTGGTCATCGTCGAATTGCTGTCGGGGACCTTCTATCTGGTGATGCTCGGCATCGCGGCCTTCGGCGCGGCGGTCGCGGCCTGGATCGGCCAGCCGTTCGGCGTGCAGGCGGTGGTGGCGGCGGTGATCGCGGCGGCCGGCTGCTACGGCGTGCACGTCTACCGCGCGAAGAACGCGAAGGGCCAGATGGCGCCGCTCGATGCCGGCCAGCCGGCCAGCTTCGAGGCTTGGCTCGACCAGGGCGCCGGCCGCGCGCGCGTACGCTATCGCGGCGCACCCTGGGACGCGGAGATCGAGGGAACCGACGGCGGAAATCCGGCTCCAGAGCCCGGTGCAACGGTTTATGTCATCGCAACACATGGCAACACGCTTAAAGTTTCCACACGCCGTCCAGCCTGACGCGATCTTCGTCGCGCAGGCCTCGCAACAAGCCAGGGGGAACACCATGTTCGCCAAGTTGATCGCAGCCGTCATCCTGACCGTCATCACGGCGGCCGTCCCCGAGACCCGCGGCTACGCGGTCTGGGTATTCTTCATCGGCGTGGTAGCCGCCTTCGTGATCGAGGGCGTGCGCATCGTGCCGCAGCAGTTCGCATTCGTGGTCGAGCGCCTCGGGCGCTTCCATGCGGTGCTCGAGCCCGGCCTCAACCTGATTATTCCGTTCCTCGACCGCGTCGCCTACCAGCACTCGCTGAAGGAAGTGCCGCTCGACGTGCCTGAGCAGGTTTGCATCACCAAGGACAATACCCAGCTCGCGGTCGACGGCATCCTGTACTACCAGGTGACCGACCCGCGGCTTGCTTCCTACGGCTCGGCGAACTACATCGCCGCCATCAGCCAGCTTGCGCAGACCACGCTGCGCAGCGTGATCGGCAAGATGGAACTCGACAAGACCTTCGAATCGCGCGAGGACATCAACCGCCACATCGTCGCCGAGCTCGACGAGGCCGGGCGCAGCTGGGGCATCAAGGTGCTGCGCTACGAGATCAAGAGCCTGACGCCGCCGGAAACCATCCTGCGCTCGATGCAGGCGCAGATCACCGCCGAGCGGGAAAAGCGCGCGCTGATCGCGAAATCCGAGGGCGAGCGCCAGCAGCAGATCAACATCGCCGACGGCGAGCGCCAGTCCTCGATCCTGCAGTCCGAGGGCGAGAAGCAGGCGGCGATCAACAAGGCGCAGGGCGAGGCGACCGCGATCCGCGTGATCGCCGAAGCCAACGCCGCCGCAGTGCGCGCGGTGGCCGAGGCAATCGCCGACAAGGGCGGCATGGATGCGGCGAACCTGAAGGTCGCCACGCAGTACATCGAAGCCTTCGGCCAGCTGGCGAAATCGAGCAACACGCTGATCGTGCCCGCCAATGCCTCGGACATCGCCGGCATGGTGACGACTGCCATGACGGCGCTCGACAAGATGAAATCCGCCGGCGTCGCGAAAGGAGCCTGACATGAGCGTGACCGCGGTCAACCACTTCACCATCCTCACCGACGACCTGCCCTCGACGCTGGCGTTCTACGAGGAGCACCTGAACCTGAAGCCCGGCGCGCGGCCGCCGTTCACTTTCCCGGGCGCCTGGCTCTATGCCGATGCCGGCAAGGGGCCGGATCCGATCCTGCACATCGTCGCCGGCGTGGACAAGGCGAGGCTGGTCAAGGGCGTGATCGACCACATGGCCTTCAGCGGCAAGGGACTGGCGGCGGCGGTGGCGAAGCTGAAGGCGAAGCAGGTCAGGTACGACCTGCGCCAGTTGCCCGGCTATGGCACCTGGCAACTGTTCTTCTTCGACCCGAACGGCGCCCGGGTCGAGATCGACTTCGACAAATCCGAAGCCGCGCCGGCCTGAGCTATTCCACCACCACGCCGGTGCGCTTGATCACCGGCGCGAATTTGGCGATTTCCGCCTTGACGAAGTTCGTGAAGTCTTCGGGCGTGCCTTCCACGACGGTGGCGCCGCGCGACTCCAGGATCTCGCGCAGCTTGGGGTTCTTGGTCGCCCGGTTGAGCGCCGCGTTTAGCCTGAGCACGTTCTCGGCTGGCGTACCCGCGCGCGCCGCGAGGCCGAACCAGGACACGACCTCGTAGCCCTTCAGGCCGATCTCGTCCATCGTGGGCACGTCCGGCAGCACGTTTACGCGCTTCAGGCTCGTTACCGCCAGCGCGCGCACCTTGCCGGCCTTGATGTTGCCGACCTGCGGCGGAATGTTGTCGATCATCATCTCGATCTCTCCGCCGAACAGCGCCGCCATCGCCGGCCCCGCGCCGCGGAAGGGGATGTGCACGATGTAGGTGCCGGTCATGGACTTGAACAGCTCGCTCGAGAGCTGTGGCGAGGTGCCGTAGCCTGGCGAACCGTAGTTGAGCTTGCCGGGGTGCGCCTTCGCGTAGGCGATCAGTTCCTGCGCGGTCTTGACCGGCAGCGACGGGTTCACCACCAGCACGTTCGGCACGGAGCCGTAGCGGCCGACGTAGGCGAGGTCCTCGAGCGGCCGGTAGTTGAGCTTCCTGTACAGCGTCGGGCTGATGGCGAGCGACGGGTTGGCGAGCAGCAGCGTGTAGCCGTCCGGCGCGGAGCGCGCCACGACCTCGGCGCCCACGTTGCCTCCCGCGCCGCTGTGGTTCTCCGCGAGCACCGGCACGCCCAGTTCGGTCTGCAGGAACGGCTGCAGGGCGCGCGCCACCAGGTCGATCAGGCCTCCCGGCGGGTACGGCACCACGATCGTGACGGCGCGCGCCGGAAACGTCTGGGCTTGCGGCGCGGACGTAAATGCGGCGGCACAGGCAAACAGGAACGGCGCGGCAATGGCCGCAAGTGGCTTTCTCATGGACCCTCCTCCTAGAGAAGGGTCGATTCTAGCGGACTTGGCGATTGCGCATCCACATCGTCGCGCCGGTCACGACGAAGAGGCCGGGCAGCAGGCCGGTGATGAAGAGCAGCGCGCGCCCGAGCGGGCCCAGCACCGAGCCCTCGTGCAGCAGGCGCTGCATGACGAGGAATTTTTCACCGGTGCTGCGCGTCCCGGGGCCCGTGTTTCGCAGCACCTTGCCGCTGCGCGGATCGATGAAGACTGCGGCGTTGTTGACCGGCGCCGCGCTGCCGCCGGTGTGGAGATTTACGCGGTAGGCGCCGCGCGGGCCCGCCGGCAGCCCGATGCCGGAGACCGGCGCGCCCGGATACAGCTCCTGCGCGATCTTGATCGCCTCCTCGAGCGGAATCGGCTTGCCGCCTTCCGCCGCTTCGGGCGCCTGAACGTTGCGCGGCGGCACCGGCGAGAAGACCGACACGATGGCGCGCCCTGCGTCGACGTAGGCGAGCCAGATGCCGGTGAACGAGAGCATTGCCAGCACGATCGCGCAGTAGAAGCCGAAAATGTAGTGCAGGTTGCGCGAGAGCCGGAAGCCCGGCCGCATGCCCAGCGACTCGCGGAAACGCCCGCGCGCCGGCCACCACAGGTAAAGGCCGGACAGAGAGGAAACCAGCATCGCGAAGCCCACCAGGCCGACGATTTCGCGGCCCATGTATTCGCGCAGCGTCAGGTTCTCGTGGAACGTATGCACCCAGCCGATGAACCCGCCGCCGGCCGAGGCATCCAGCACCTTGCCGGTAGGCGGGTCGAGGTAGAGACGCGTGATATTCGCTGGACCGCCGGCACCGCCGCCCCTGCCTTCGCGCGCGAATACCATGACCGGCATGCCTTCGTCTTCGGGCATGCGCAGATTGAACGGCCGGGCGCGTCCCTCCAGCGACTGCGCGGAGCTTTTCAGGTATTCGCCGGGCGCGAGCACGGCCTGCGGGCCCGAAACCGCATAGCGGGCGGGATTGAGCCACGCGTCGATCTCATGGCCGTACACCAGGATGCTGCCGGTGATGCCGGTCAGGATGCCGAGTGCGCCGAGCGTAAGTCCAAGCCAGAGGTGGATCTGTACCCAGAGGCGCCGCATCATGGTTCCGCCCACATGCGCAGCAGGTTGTGGTAGCTGCCGGTCAGCGAGACCAGCGCATCGTGGCCCGGCGCATCGCGCGTCAAGCGCACGATCGCCATGTCGAGGTCGAACAGCAGCGCGCGCTGCGCGTCGTCGCGCACCATGCTCTGCACCCAGAAGAAGGAGGCGAGCCGCGCGCCGCGCGTCACCGGCGTTACTCGGTGCAGGCTGGCCGCCGGGTAGAGCACCATGTCGCCGGCCGGCAGCTTGACCTTCTGCACGCCGTAGCTGTCCTCGACCAGCAGCTCGCCGCCGTCGTAGTCGCCCGGCTCGGAAATGAACAGCGTTGCCGAGATGTCGGTGCGGATCTTCATGCCGGTGCCCGGCAGCAGGCGCACCGCGCCGTCGACATGGCTGCCGAAGGTCATGCCGCCCTCGTAGCGGTTGAACAGCGGCGGGTAAACCACTTTCGGCAGCGCGGCGCTGATGAACAGCAGGTTGCGCTCCAGCGCGGCGAGGACGACGGCGCTCAACTCGCGCGCCACGGGTGAATCTTCCGCGATCTGCAGGTTGTGCTTGACCTGCGCGCCCTGGTGGCCGGCCGTCGCGCGGCCGTCCACCCAGGCGCCGCCTGCGGCCTGCAGCTTGGCGCGGATCGCGCCCAGCTGCGCCTGGTCGAGCAACTTCTGCACGTGCACCATCATCGACTCAGAACCTCTGGACGTAGGTAAGCAGGGCGGTGCGGTCGATGCCCGGCACCGAACGGCCCTTGTCGGATGGAATCAGCGCATCGTAGTTCAGCCGGTTGGCAAGGTTGAGCAAATTCAGCCGGATGTCGTATTTCGGCTGGTGCCAGGCGACCGTCGCATCCCAGCGCAGGTAGTAGGGCGCCTGCACGGCGTTGTTGTTGGCGGCATAGCGGTCCGACATGTAGGTGGCCCCGGTGCCGAGTTCCCACTCGCGCGTCAGGTTGTAGGTGGTCCACACCGAGCCGCTGTGGCGCGGCGTGTTGGCAGGCGTGTTGCCCTGCGTCCCGTCGACGGCCTTTACGATGGTCGCATCGAGGTAGGTATAGCCGGCGAGCACCTGCCAGTTGGGGCGGATGCGCCCCACCGCGCCAGCTTCGAACCCTCGCACGCGTATGTTGCCGACCAGCTGGTAGACGCCGGTCGAAATCTGCTGGCGCGCGTTGTCCTTCTCGACCTGGAAAATCGAGGATGTCAGCGACAAATTGCCGTTCATCAGGTCCCATTTCGCGCCGGTCTCGTACGACTTGTTCTTCTCCGGGTCGAGCGACTGCTGGCCGCTGGTGAGCGTGAGCGCCTCCAGCGACGGGTTGAACGAGGTGCCATAGGACACGTAGTACGACTGCGCGTCGGTCGGCTGGTACAGGAGCCCCGAGCGCACGCTGGTGAAGCCGATATTCTGGCTCGCCGAAGCGGGCGCGTTGACCGAATTGCTGATCTTCGCGTCGTAGCGGTCGTAGCGCGCGCCCGCCACCAGCTTCCATTCCTTGGAGAAGCTCATGGTGTCGTTCACGTAGGGCGCGAACGTGGTGGCGCTCGATTGCACGATGTTGCCCTGCGTGGAGGGCAGGCTCGCGCCCGCCTGGTAGACCGGGTTGACCAGCGGATCGATCAGGAAGAAGGCGTTCGGCAGCTGGTTGCGCGAGGTGTTGTTGGTGTTGTTGCGCTCGCTGCCCAGCTCCAGCCCGAAGATCAGGTCGTGGCGCACCGGGCCCGTCTGCACGTTGGTGATCAGGTCGGTCTGGTTATAGAACGAACTGTCGGTGATGTTCCGGTCGTGGCTGCCCAGCCCGACGAACAGCTGCGACAGCGGTAGCGCGGTGGCGTTGCCCAGGTTGGTCGCCGGGAACGCGGTATAGACGCCGCCGGTGACCGTGCCGACGCTGTTCGGCCCCGATTCGCGGGCGTTGATGCTGTAGTGGGCGTAGCGCGTCTGGTTCTGGATTTTCGTCTCTGGCGTGATCTTGTGGCTGATCTTGGCCGTGAACTCGCCGACGTCCTGGATCGTGCGGTCGTCGGTCAGGCCGTAGAAGTTGTGGCGGTCGACATTGGCCGGTTTGCCGTTCACCGGCGGCAGGCCGTAGTCGGGCATGTCGTTGTAGTGCGTGACCAGCGCCGACAGCGTCACTTCGGTCGGCGTGTTGATGCCGAAGCGCAGCGAGGGGGCGATGCCGAAATCGCGGTTGTGCATCACGTCGCGCGTCGAGTCGACGTCCTGCGCCATCAGCGAGATGCGGAACGCCGAGGTATCGGAGAGCGGCTGGTTGAAATCCGCGGTGGTGCGCAGGGACGGCTGCGTGCCCACGGTGACCGAGGCCTCGTTCAGCGGCGCGAGCGACGGCTGCTTGCTCACCTGGTTGATCACGCCGCCGGTGGAGCCGCGCCCGAACAGCATCGACGCGGGCCCCTTGAGGACCTCGATCTGGTCGAGCGAGAACACGTCGCGATAGACCTGGCCGCGGTCGCGCATGCCGTCCAGGTACAGGTCGGTGCGCGCCGAAAAGCCGCGCAAGTTGAAGTTGTTGCCGATGGTGCCGCCCTCGGCGGCGCCGATGGTGATGCCGGGCACGCCGCGCAGCGCATCGGCGAGGCTGGTCGCGCCCTGCGATTCCATCTGCCCGCGCGTGATGATGTTGACGGTCTGCGGGATGTCGCGCACCGGCGTCGGCACCTTGCCGCCGATGTTGGATACGCCGGAGTTGAAGTCGTCGCGCTGCGCGCTGCCTTCGACCTTGACTTCGGGCAGCGTGGTTTCAGGCGCGGCGGCCTGCGCGAAGGCGATGCCGGGAGCAGCCAGCATCCCCGCGATGGCGGCAGCGATCGGCTTGAGCTTGAAGCGGGTATTTCCAGCCATTGAATCCTCTCCTGTTTTCGATGTTTTGCATGGCTGGCTTCCCGAGGGATGGCTGGCGGTTGCGGTTGGGTTACGGCTCAATTAACTGCTTTCACGATTTCGGTTGCACCCGAGCCGACGGCATGCGCCGCGCGGCCCAGGCGCCGAGCGCGACCAGCGCGGCGGCGAGCGCCTGAGCGCCCAGTGTTTCGAGAGTGGGATGCACGCCGAGCATCGGCACGCTGACGAAAGCAATCGGGCTCGCGCCAACGACGCCGGCTTCCTGCAACGCGGCCACGCCCTGGCCCGTGAACGCGATCGCGAGCAGTGCGAGCAGCAGCGACATCAGCGCGAAGAACGGGCCGAGCGGCAGGCGCACGCTGTACTTGAAGATGCCCCAGCCCGCAGCCGCGAGCAGCAGGATGGCGGCCGCCATGCCGCCCAGCACTGCGACGTGCCCGTCGGCGCCTGCCTGTACCCAGAGCGCCTCGTAGAACAGCACCAGTTCGAACAGTTCGCGGTACACGGCGAGGAAGGACACGCCGGCCATCGCCCAGAGCGTGTCCTTGCCGAGCGCGCTGCCGACGCTTTCGCGGATGAACCTGTTCCAGGCCTGCGCCTGGCTGCGGCCATGCAGCCAGTAGCCGACGTAGAGCAGCATCGCGGCGGCGATGAGCGCGGTGACGCCCTCGGTGATTTCCCGGTTCGAGCCGGAGATGTCGATCAGGGAACTGGCGGCGAACCAGGTCGCCAGGCCGGCCAGCAGCGCGATGGCCCAGCCGGCATGCACGTAGGGCAGGGCGTCGCGGCGGCCGGTCCTGGTGACGAAGGCGATGATCGCCGCGAGCACCAGGATGGCTTCCAGTCCCTCGCGCAGCAGGATGAGCAGCGAACTTGCGAAGGCCGCGCCGGGGGAAAGTTCGCCGGCGTCCAGCTTGCCTTCAGCGGCCGCGAGCAGCGCGTCGATGCGCGCGACGCGCGCTTCGAAGGCCGCGGCGGGCTCGCCAGCGGCAATGGCCGCGCGCAGGGCGAGCATTTCGCGCTCGATATCGAGGCGCAATGCCTTGTCGACGTTGTCCAGGGAATTCTCGACCAGCTCGAAGCCCTCCAGGTAGGAGGCCACCGCCGCGTCGCGCGCGGCGGCGCGGTCGCCTGCGCGCAGCGCCGCCAGGCTCTGCGCCAGCTTGCCGCGTGCGAAAGGGATCGGCCCGGGTTTGCCCGCCTGCAGCGCTTCCGGGTGCGCCCGCAGGTAATCCTGCGCCAGTGCTGCCGCCTCGCCGTCGCGGTGCCGCACTTCATTCGCGGAATAACCGGTCAGGCTCGCCAGGTCCGGAAAGGCCGCGGCCGCCGCGCCCGAGCGCCAGGCGGCTGCGCCTTTCGCCAGGCGTTCGGCCGGCATGCCCAGGCCGCCGACGAAAAAGGCAAGCGCCCAGCGATCTTCTTCGCCCAGTTGGGCGAAGGGCGCCATCGAAGTGCCGGTCACGCCGAGCGTGATGGCGTTGTAGAGGCCGTACAGGCTGCGCTCCGACATGCGCGCGGCGTCGTGGAAATTCGCCGGCGCCGGATCGAGACCCTTGCCCGCAGGGCCATCGCCGCGGCCTTCGGCGCCATGGCAGGCGGCGCAGTTGGCCGCGTAGAGGAACTTGCCGCGTGCGAGGTCGGGGGCGCGGCGCGGCGCGACGCGCACGTCATAGGCGTTGACCAGCGCCCAGCGCAGCTTCGCAGCGGCTTCGGCCACGGCTGGCGCTGGCGCTTTATCCTCGATCAGCTTGACGAGTGCCGCCGCACCGCCGGCGAGAGAGCTCCTGGCGGGGTTTTCCGGCAGCGCGCGCATGCGCTCCTGTGCCTGCGCGGCGAATTCGGTCATTTCGCGGTATTCGTCGGCGCTCTTGACCTTGCCGTCCTCGACCGCGCCGGCGTAGTCGACGCCCACGTAGTCGAGCAGGTGCACGATCTGCTGCGCGCCCTCCTGCGCATGGGCGGGCAGCGACAGCAGCAGCGCGCAAAGAAGCGCGAAGCTACTGCGCTTCATGAGGGTCAGAAATAAATCCGATACGTGTCATGCCCGCGCGCGCGGCGTCGGCCATGACCTCGGCAACGGCCTGGTAGGGAGTGTCCTTGTCGGCGCGCAGGTGCAGTTCAGGCTGCGGCTGCAGCTTCGAGGCGGCGGATAGGCGCTGGCGCAGCCCGTCGCGCGCTACGCGCTCGCCGTTCCAATACAGCTGGCGCTGCGCATCGATCGAGACCTGGATGTGGTCCGGCTTGGTGAGGTTGGGCGCGCTCGCCGCCTTGGGCAGATCGATCTTCACCGCGTTGGTGAGCAACGGCGCCGTGATGATGAAGATCACCAGCAGCACCAACATCACGTCGATGAGCGGGATCATGTTGATCTCCGCCATCGGGCCGTTCGAGCCCTCCCGGTTGAAGCCGCCGAAGGCCACCTCAGGCGCCCCTGTGCGCGGTCGCCGACAGCGGCGCGGCGGCCTTCATCGGCACCACCGAGGCCGGCTCGCTCAGGTGCGCGCCGGTCGTCAGCACCGCGTACAGGTCGTGCGCGAAGGCGTCGAGCTTGGCCAGCAGCAAGCGGTTGGCGCGCGTGAAGCCGTTGTAGGCGAGCACCGCCGGGATCGCCACAGCGAGGCCGAGGGCGGTCATGATCAAAGCCTCGCCGACGGGGCCGGCGACCTTGTCGAGCGTCCCTTGCCCGGACAGGCCGATCGCCACCAGCGCGTGGTAGACGCCCCACACGGTGCCGAACAGGCCGACGAAGGGCGCCGTCGAGCCCACGGAGGCGAGCACGGTGAGGCCGGACTCCAACCGCGCGGTGTCCTCATCGATCACGCGGCGCATGGCGCGCGTGAGGAAGTCGGCGCCCGAACCCGCTTCGGCGAGCTTGGCCGCGCCGGTGCGCTGGTGGTGCCGCGAGGCGTTGATGGCGTGCCAGGCGAGGTGGGAAAAAGGGTCGTCCGGGTGGTGCTTCTCGATCTGCGATTCCACCGCCGCCAGCGAGGGCGCGTTCCAGAACGAATCGACGAACTTCATGCTGCGGCCGCGCTCGTTCCACAGCCGTATGGTCTTGGTGACGATCAGGTACCAGGTCACCATCGACATGAGCAGCAGCGCGACCAGGATGCCGCGTGCCACGCCGTCGGTCTGGGCAAAAAAGTGGGCCAGGCCCAGGGATTGTTGCGGGTCCATGCAGTCAGCCTTAGTTGAGTACGAAGGGAATGGGGATCTTCACCCACGCGGACACGGGTTCGGCGCCGCGTTTGGCCGGAACGAACTTCCAGCGTTGCACCGCATCCTGCGCAGCGCTGTCGAGCCGCGAATAACCACTCGGCTTGAATACCTGTACTTCATCGACGCCGCCGCCGGTATTGACCAGCACGCGCAGGATGACGGTGCCCTGCTCGCGAAGCCGCAGGGAAAGCACGGGATACATGGGCTTAGGGTTGTTCAGGTAATCGGCACTGAAGATCGGCGGCGCGACCATGACCGGGGGCGCGGCGGCGACCTCCACCGGCGGCGGCGGCGCGGGCGGTGGCGGAGGCGCGACGATCGGGGAAGGCGCCTCGGCCGCCGCGGTGAGGAGAGGCAGCGGCTCGATCCTCGGCGGCGTCTTGGCGATCGGCTTGGGTTTGGGCAATTCGACCGGCGGCTCGGGCTTGGTCTCTTCCTTCGGCGGCGCGATCAGGTCCACCATGATCGGAGCGGCCGCCAGCAGCGCATTGCGTGTCGGCTGGTAGCTGAACAGGGCAATTGCAACCAGCGCGTGCAGCGCGATGGTGACACCGAGCCCGGTCCTGTCCAGTCTCATCAGGCGGTGAGGATCAGTTTTCCGTTCTGCGTCAGCCGCAGGCGGTATTCGCGTCCGTTGTGGACGATGAGCAGTTCCCTTTTCTCGCCAAGCAGCGATTCGCTCGAGACGCGCTTGAGTTCGAGCGCGCGCTGGGATGATTGCGGCTTGGCGGCTGACATTAGCAAACAATAATCATTCCTAATACGAAAGTCAACGAGAGATTTCACTACAAACAAAGACTTAGTCATTAGCGATCACTAACATAGTTGCACTTTCTACCTCGTTGAATAATAATGATTTGTATTCAGCCATGTATATCTGCCTCTGCAACGCGATTACCGAGCGAGACATCCGCGCCAGCGCGGAACAGGGTGCCTGCACGCTGCGCGACCTCGAGTGCTGTCTCGGCGTCGGCACCTGCTGCGGCAAGTGCAAACCGGCCGCGAAAGAAATCCTCGACGGATCCCGCGCTGACCCGCTAGCCTTGGCGGCATGAAGGGCGACAAGAAGGTCATCCAGCACCTGAACAAGGTGCTTTACAACGAGCTCACCGCGATCAACCAGTACTTCCTGCACGCCCGCATGTTCGGCAACTGGGGCCTCGCGAAGCTGGAAGACTACGAAAAGAAAGAGTCGGTCGACGAGATGAAGCACGCCGATCGCCTGATCGAGCGCATCCTGTTCCTGGACGGCCTGCCGAACCTGCAGAACCTGGGCAAGCTGCTGATCGGCGAGGACGCGCCGGAAGCCCTGCACTGCGACCTCAAGCTGGAGCTGGCGGCGCACCCGGACCTGAAGGAGGGCATCGCACACTGCGAGGCGGTCGGCGACTACATCTCGCGCGAGCTGCTCGAGGACATCCTCGAATCCGAGGAGGAGCACATCGACTTCCTCGAGACCCAGCTGGAGCTGATGAAGAAAGTTGGCCTGCAGAACTGGCTGCAAAGCTGGAACGGGGCGTCCTGACCGCAGGCGGCAGCGCGACCGCCCGCCAATCGCAGCATCGTTGATCTAGATCAGCATCGCTCCGCTCGGACCAGTTAAGGTTTTTCCATTCGATTCCGCCTGCGCGCGCTTGGACTCGATAGGCTGCGGCAATGGCGGGCTGACTTACAAACGATTGGACGATTCGCCGTACCGCGCGTGCAATGCATGCATTGCAGACCACGATTGGAGTGAAGCATGAATTCCAAGACTGACGACAAAAGCGCAGGCAAGTGCCCCTTCAACCACATCGCCGGCGTCGGCCGGACAAACCGCGACTGGTGGCCGAACCAGCTGCGCCTGGAGCTGCTGCACCAGCATTCCGCGAAATCCGACCCGATGGGCAAGGGCTTCGACTACGCGAAAGAATTCAAGAGCCTCGACTACAAGGCGCTGAAGAAAGACCTGGTCAAGCTGATGACCGACTCGCAGGACTGGTGGCCGGCGGACTTCGGCCATTACGGGCCGCAATTCATCCGCATGTCCTGGCACGCTGCCGGGACCTACCGCATCACCGACGGCCGCGGCGGCGGCGGCCGGGGCCAGCAGCGCTTCGCCCCGCTCGACAGCTGGCCCGACAACGTCAACATCGACAAATCGCGCCGCCTGCTGTGGCCGATCAAGCAGAAGTACGGCAAGAAGATCTCCTGGGCGGATCTCCTGATCCTCGCGGGCAACGTCGCGCTTGAGTCGATGGGATTCAGGACCTTCGGCTTCGGCGGCGGCCGCGCGGACGTATGGGAGCCGGACGAGGACGTGAACTGGGGCGAGGAGATCGCATGGCTGGGCGTCGACAAGCGCTTCAGCGGCGATCGCGAGCTGGCACAGCCGTTCGGCGCCACCCACATGGGCCTGATCTACGTCAACCCCGAAGGCCCGAATGCCAGCGGCGACTACATGGCCGCCGCGAAGGACATCCGCGCCACCTTCGGCCGCATGGCGATGAACGACGAGGAGACCGTCGCCCTCATTGCCGGCGGCCACAGCTTCGGCAAGGCCCACGGCGCCGCGCCCGAATCGCACAAGGGTCCGGAGCCGGAAGGCGCGCCGCTCGAGGCGCAAGGCCTGGGCTGGAACAGCAACTACGGCACCGGGCACGGCAAGGACACCATTTCCAGCGGCATTGAGGTGACCTGGACCAAGACCCCGGCGTTGTGGAGCAACAATTTCTTCGAGAACCTGTTCAAGTACGAATGGGAGCTGACCAAGTCGCCGGCCGGCGCCAAGCAATGGGTGGCCAGGAACGCGCCGGAGATCATTCCCGACGCGCACGACCCATCGAAGAAGCACAAGCCGACCATGCTGACGACCGACCTGACGCTGCGCTTCGATCCGGAATTCGGCAAGATCTCGCGCAGGTTCCTCGATGACCCGCAGGCCTTCGCGGATGCCTTCGCGCGCGCCTGGTTCAAGCTGACGCACCGCGACATGGGCCCGCGCGCGCGCTATCTGGGTCCGGAGGTGCCGAAGGAAGAGTTGATCTGGCAAGACCCAATTCCCGCGGTCAACCACAAGCTGATCGGCGAGAACGAGATCGCGGGCCTCAAGAAGAAGATCCTCGCCGCCAAGCTGTCGGTGGCGCAGGTCGTGTCGACGGCCTGGGCATCGGCCTCCACCTTCCGCGGTTCCGATAAGCGCGGGGGCGCCAACGGCGCGCGCATCCGGCTCGCGCCGCAGAAGGACTGGCCCGTGAACCAGCCGGTGCAACTCGCGAAAGTGCTGAAGACGCTCGAGGGCATCCAGGCCGACTTCAACAAGAAGGCCGCAGTTGGCAAGGGCGGCGGCAAGAAGGTGTCGTTGGCCGACCTGATCGTGCTCGCGGGCTGCGTGGGCGTCGAGGAGGCCGCGAAGAAGGCCGGCGTCGCCGTGAAGGTGCCGTTCAAGCCCGGGCGCATGGATGCCTCGCCGGCGCAGACGGACGTCGAATCGTTCGCGGTGCTCGAGCCGATCGCCGACGGATTCCGCAACTACCTGAAAGGCAAGTTCGCGGTGGCCGCAGAGCAGCTGCTGGTCGACAGGGCGCAGCTCCTGACGCTCACAGCGCCCGAGATGGCGGTTCTCGTAGGAGGGTTGCGCGTGCTCGGCGCCAACGCCGGCGGCGCGAACCATGGCGTCTTTACCAAGAGGCCGGAAGCGCTGACCAACGACTTCTTCGTCAACCTGCTCGACATGGGCACGGAGTGGAAGCCGACTTCGGCCGCCGCGGAGGTGTTTGAAGGGCGCGACCGCAAGACGGGCAAGGTCAAGTGGACCGGTACGCGCGTCGATCTCGTCTTCGGCTCGAACTCGCAGCTGCGGGCCCTCGCCGAAGTCTACGCCGGCGAGGACGCCAAGGAAAAGTTCGCACAGGACTTCGTGGCGGCGTGGACCAAGGTGATGAACCTTGATCGCTTCGACCTGAAATGATCAGGCGACCGGCGTCTTGACCGGCTTGCCTGCGAAGTGCAAGTGAAGGTTCTCGACCTGCAGATCGCCCATCGCCTTGCGCGTTTCCACCGTCGCGCTAGCCACGTGCGGGAACAGCACCGCGTTGTCGAGCGCGAAGAACTCCGCGGGCACGTTGGGCTCATGCTCGAACACGTCGAGTCCCGCGCCGGCGATTTTCTTCTCCTGCAGGTAGCGCAGCAGCACCAGTTCATCGACCACCGAGCCGCGCGCCACGTTGACCACGTAGCCCTGCGGACCCAGCGCATCCAGGACCTTGGCGTTGACCAGCTTGGCCGTCTCCGCGCCGCCCGGCGTCACGATCATCAGCACGTCTGAATTCTTCGCCAGCGTGACCAGGTCGGCGTCGTAGGCGTAGGGCACGTCCTTCTTGTTGCGGTTGTGGTATCGGATATTCATGCCGAACGCGGCGGCGCGCCTGGCGATCGCCTCGCCGATGCGCCCCAGGCCGAGCACGCCCAGGGTCTTGCCGCCGACGGAGGTCGTGAGTGGGTACGGTCCCTTGGCTGGCCAGAAACCCGAGCGCAGGTAGCTTTCAGATTGCGGGAACTTGCGCAGTGTGTTCAGCACCAGCGCCATCGCGCAATCGGCGACGCAGTCGTTCAGCACGTCGGGCGTGTTGGTGACGATGATCTTGCGCTTCTTCGCCGCGTCGAGGTCGATCTGGTCCACGCCGACGCCGAAGTTGGCGACTATTTCCAGCTTCGGCAGCGCGTCCATCAGCTTGCCGTCGACCTTCGAATGGCCGAAATGCGCCAGGCCGCGCACCTTGGCCGCCGCCTTCAACGCGGCGTCGCGATCGGGGGCTTCCCAGAGCTTGGTGGCGGAAAATTCCGCTTGCAGTCGTTCCAGCGTGCCCTTGTGGCCTTGCGCCGTGATGACGATGTCGTGCTTCATGGTCCGTCCGTTCAGTTGAATTTTGCCCGTAGCGCTTCGGCATTGCGCGCCAACAGTCCGACATCCGCGCCGACGGCGCAGAACGTGCAGCCGGCTGCAAGCATGCGCCTGGCGTCCGCCTCGACCGGCGAGAGGTAGCCCGGCGCCTTGCCCGCCTTGCGGATGCGCCGCATGGCCTCTTCGATCAGCGGCAGGATCGCCGGATTGGATGTCTCGCCCGGGAAGCCCATCGAGGCGTGCAGGTCGGCCGGACCGATGAACACGCCGTCCACGCCGTCGACCGAGCAAATGGCTTCCAGTTGGTCGAGCGCGGGCTTGGTCTCCACCTGCACCAGCACGCAGATTTCCTCGTGCGCGCGCTTGGCGTAATCCTTGACGCGGCCGAAGCGGGTCGCGCGCGTGGTGCCGGCGACGCCGCGCACGCCCTTGGGGGGATAACGCGTCGCCGCCACCGCGGCTTTCGCCTCCTCGGCGCTGCAGACGTACGGGATCAGCAGCGATTGCGCGCCGATGTCGAGCACGCGCTTGATGTTCACCATGTCGTTCCAGGGCACGCGCACCACCGCTGAGGTCGGATAGGGCGCGCAGGCCTGCAGCTGCGGGAGCAGCGATTCCAGATCGTTGGGGGAATGCTCGCAGTCGAGCAGCAGCCAGTCGTAGCCCGCGCCCGCGAGGATCTCGACGCTGTAGTGGGACGACAGGCTCGACCACAGGCCGATCTGCGGCTTGTTCGCCTTGAGCGAGCGCTTGAACGCGTTTTGCGGGAGTTCCACGGCGTTTTCCTCAGTCTGCCTTGATGCCGGCTTCCTTGACGACCTTCGCCCAGCGCGCTTTTTCATTGATGATGAACGTGCCGAGCACCTCGGGTGATCCGGCGCGCACCTCGGTGCCCTGTTTGGCGAGCATTTCCTTCATCTCCGGGGTATTCAGGATGCGCGCGACCTCGGCATTGAGCTTGGTCACGACATCGCGCGGCGTGCCGGCGGGCGCGAGCAGCCCCTGGTAGGAGCCGGTCTCGAAGCCGGGCAGGCCGGACTCGGCCACGGTTGGCAGCTCCGGCGCGGAGGGCACGCGCTGCGCGCTGGAGACCGCGAGGCCGCGCAGGCGGCCGCTCTTGACCGCGGGATAGGTGGCCAGCATGCCGTTGAACAGCACGTTGGAATTGCCCGCGATCACGTCGGTGACCGCCGCCGAGCCGCCCTTGTAGGGGATGTAGGCCCATTGCACGCCGGTACGCGCCGCGAACTCGACGCCGGCGAGGTGCGGAGCGCCCCCGGTGCCCGAGTTGGCGAAATTCAGCTTGCCCGGGTTCGCCTTTGCGTAGGCGATCAGTTCCTTCACGTTGTGGACCGGCACCGAAGGATGCACCGCGAGCACGTGCGGAGAGTAGGAGACCATGATGATCGGCGAGAAATCCTTCACCGGATCGAAGGGCATGTCCGGGTAGACGCTCGGGTTGATCGACAGCGCGCCGACGTCGGAGAGCAGCATCGAATAGCCATCCGGCGCGGACTTGGCGACGTTGTCGGCCCCGACGTTGCCGTTGGCACCGGTGCGGTTCTCGACGATCACCGGCTGTCCCCAGGCCGTGGTCAGGTGCGGGCCGAGCGCGCGCGCGAGGATGTCGGAGGTGCCGCCCGCGGCGAAGGGCACCACGATGCGGATCGGCTTGCTCGGGTAGGTCTGGGCCTGCGCCGCCTGGACGGCGAACAGGAATGATGCCGCGGCGGCGGCGATGGCGGCGATGCGTTTCATGTTTTTCTCCTCCTAGGCCTGTGGCCGGCCGAGCGCGGCATTGTAAACTTGCTTTCATGCCGATCTACAAAAAAGAACATCTGGCGAAGGCCATCGAGACCGTCGTGCTCGCGGGCGGCAGCGACGCCCGCGAGGCGAAGATCGTCGCGGAGAACCTCGTCACCGCAAACCTCACCGGGCACGACTCGCACGGCGTCGGCATGATCCCGCGCTACATCGAGTCGCTGCTGGAGGGCGGGCTCAGGGTCAACCAGCATCCGAAGATCATGTTCGACGGCGGCGCGATGATTTCGCTCGATGGCCAGCAGGGCTACGGCCAGGTGATCGGCCTGGAGGCCATGGACATCGGCATCGCGCGGGCCAGGCAGCACGGGTTGTGCGTGATGGGCCTGGGCCGCTCGCACCATCTTTGCCGCATTGGCCAGTGGGCCGAACAGGCCGTGGCCGCGGGCCTGGTGTCGCTGCATTTCACCAACGTCATCTCGCGCTCGATCGTCGCGCCCTTCGGCGGCGCGGACGCGCGCTTCGGCACCAACCCGATGACCGTCGGCATCCCGATCCCCGGCGAACCGCCCTTCATCCTCGACATGGCCACCAGCGCCGTCGCGCAGGGCAAGATCCGCGTGGCGCACAACAAACGCGAGAAGGTCTCGCCCGACTGGCTGATCGACGACAAGGGCAACCCGACCGCCGACCCGAAGTTCGGCGTCATCGAACCCTTCGGCGCGCTGCGCACTTTCGGCCTGCACAAGGGCTACGGCCTGGCGGTGGTCTGCGAGCTGCTCGGCGGCGCGCTCACCGGCGGCGGCACCTGGCATTCGGACGACCGCTCGAAGAAGCGCGTCTGGAACGGCATGCTCACCATCCTCATCGACCCCGGGCGCATGGGGACCGCGGAGGTGTTCGGGGCCGAAACCACGGCGTTCCTCGAGTCGCTGCGCAAATCGCCGACCGCGCCCGGCGTCGACAAGCTGCGCATCGCTGGCGAGCCGGAGCGGGAAACGCGCGCCAAGCGCGAGCGCGACGGCATCTCGGTGGACCAGAACACCTGGGAAGAAATCCTCGCCGCGGGAGCGAAACTCAAGCTCGCGCGCGAGACGCTCGACAAGCTTGCCGCGGGGGCCTGAGGGGCCGGCATGCTCGGCCTCACGACGCTCGGCGCCATCCATACCGCGATCAGCCTGGTTGCCCTGGTTTCCGGTGTCTGGGCCTTCGCCCGGGACAAGGAGATCGTGCCGGCGAACCGCCTCGGCCAGCTGTATCTCGCGGCAACCGTGCTCACCGCCGCCACGGCGCTCGGGATCTACCAGCACGGCGGCTTCCGTATCGGCCACCTGTTCGCGGTCCTGACCCTGATGATCGTCGCGATCGGCGCGCTTGCGTCGGCGACGACAGTTTTCCGCCGCGCATCGCGCTATGTCCAGGCAGTATGCTTTTCGTCGACGATGCTGCTGCACATGATCACCGGGACCGCAGAAACCGTCACTCGCCTGCCGCCGGGCGCGCCGCTCATTACGGCGGGAAACGCCTTCTTGTTCCCGTACATTCTCTGGACGCTGGTTCTACTGTTCCTGGTCGCGCTAGGATTCCAACTGCGCTGGTTGCATATGTCGCCGAGGCGGCGGTAGTCCAGCAAGGAGGGCCGCGCCATGGCCAGTAACTGGTTCGTAGAAACGCTGCGCCATCATCCCGAGATGGCGCTATTCCTCACGCTGGCGCTGGGCTACCTGATCGGCAGGCTGCGCGTCGGCGGCGTGACGCTGGGCGCGGTGGTCGGCGTGCTGATTGCGGGCGTGGTCATCGGCCAGCTCGGCGTCAAGGTATCGAACGACCTGAAGACCGCGTTTTTCCTGCTGTTCCTGTTTTCCATCGGTTACCGCACCGGCCCGCAGTTCTTCAGCGGACTGCGGGCGAGCGGCGGGCCGCAGCTCGCCCTGACCGCGATTTTCGCCGGCACCGCGCTCGCGGTCGGCTACGCGCTGGCGCGCGCTTTCGGCTATGACGCCGGCACTGCCGCCGGGCTGATCGCCGGTGGAGTCACCGAGTCGGCGACGGTGGGCACGGCGACTGACGCCATCAACCGGCTTGCCATCGACGCCCCTGCAAAGCAGCAGCTGATCTCCAACCTTGCCGTCGCCTTCGCAGTGACCTACTTCCTCGGCGTGGTCACCACGCTCACGTTCCTTTCGCGCGTGGCGCCGCGCATTCTCGGCGTGGACCTGCAGGCCGAATGCAAAGCCCTGGAAAAGGAGATGGGCGTGATCGGCGAGGAGCACGCCGCGAGCGCTTACCGGTCGTTCCTGGTGCGCGCCTACCGCGTGGAAAGCGGGGACTGGGCCGGCAGGACCGTCGGCGAGATCGAGCGCGCGCAAATCGAGAAGCGTCGCCGCATGATGATCGTGCGCCTGCGCCGCGGCGAGGAGCTGCTCGAGGCGACGCCGGATCTGCGCCTCACTCGCGGTGACACCATCGTGCTCGCGGGCCGGCGCGCGTTCGTGGTGGACGACGGCATCGCCGTCGGACCCGAAATGGACGACAAGGTGCTCCTCGATTTCCCGGTCGAAACGCTGGAGGTGGTGGTCACGAGCAAGGAGGTAGCCGGTCGCAGCATCGGCGAACTCATGGACCGGGATGCCGAGGACCTGGCGCGTGGCGTCGGTCTGCGGGGGATCACGCGCGCCGGCGTCGAGCTGCCCTGGACGCTGAAGACCGTGGTCTCGCGTGGCGATGTGGTGACGCTGGTCGGGCTGCCGCGGGATCTCGAGCGCGTGGCGGCACGGCTCGGCTATGCCGACCGGCCGGGCTCGGTCACCGACATGGTCGCGGTCGGTGCAGCGGTGTTCCTCGGCGGGATGATCGGCATCCCGGCGCTGCTGATCGGCAAGCTGGAAATCGGCTTGAGCCAGAGCGTGGGCGTGCTGCTGGGAGGTCTCGTGCTCGGCTGGTTGCGCTCCATTGACCGGCGCTTTCCGCGCCTGCCGGAAGCCGCGCTATGGCTGTTCGATTCGGTGGGGCTTACCGCTTTCCTCGCGGTTACCGCGCTCGCCGCGGGGCCGGATTTCGTGCAGGGCCTGCAGAAGTCCGGCGTCAGCCTGGTGATCGCGGGCCTGGCCATGGTGCTGGTCCCGCAGCTGGTTACGCTGCTCGCCGGCCGTTTCATCTTCAGGATGCACCCGGGCATCCTGCTCGGCGTGTGTTGCGGGGCCGGCACTTCGGCGCCCTCGCTCGCGGCGGTCCAGGAAGCCGCGAAGAGCAAGATTCCCACGCTGGGCTACGGCGTGACCTATGCGGTGGGCAACGTCCTGCTCGCGCTCTGGGGCACCGTGATCATCTTGCTGATGAATACGCCCTGAGTCAGGACTTCTTTTTCCCGGCCTTCCAGTGTTCGACGTATTGCGCGGCGGCCTTGCGCATGTAGTTGCCGATCTGCGCGTAGTCTTCGTCGTTCAGGTTGGCGAGCGAGACGCGCACGGACCAGGGCGGGCCGCCGAAGCCGCCGCCGTCCATCAGCACCACGCCCGTCTGTTCGGCAAGGCGGAACAGGAAGTCGACCGGCTCGTAGTTCTTCACCATGTAGTCGGCGAATTCCTGGCCGAAGGCGTTCTTCGCAAAGACCATGAAATCGATCTCGACGTAGTACCAGGCGCGCATGGGATCGTGGCGCGGCGACCCCGTTAGCCCGAGGCCTTTCCACAGCAGGTCGCGCCGCTTGTGGCAGATTTCCATGCACAGGTGCTTGTAGGCGTCGGTATCGTCCATCAGGTGCGTGAGCGAGAAAAAGCACATCTGCACCTGCTGCGGCAGCGACAGCCCGGCGGTGTGGTTCAACGCCACGCAGCGGCTGTCGGCCACCATGCGGTCGATGAACTTGATCTTGCGCGGTTCCAGCGTCAGCGGCCCGTAGCGCTGGTCGAGCTTCTTCTTGGCGGCTTCCGGCAGCTTGGCGATCGCCTTGTCGTAGATGTTGTTCTCGTGCAGGCCGATGACGCCGAGGCGCCAGCCGGTGCAGCCGAAATTCTTCGAGAACGAGTAGACGGTGATCGTGTTCTGCGGCAGCTCGGCCATCAGCGAACGGAACCCGGGCACGAAGGTGCCGTACACGTCGTCGGTGATGACCATCAGGTTCGGATTCTTCTTTTTCACCACGCCGACGATCTTCTTCATCTCCTCCGGCGACAGCGCCACCGAGGGCGGATTGCTCGGGTTCACCACGGCCACCAGCTTGATTTTCTTGTTGGCGAGCTTGTTCAGTTCCTTGTCGGTGAAGTGCCAGCTGTGCGTGCCGTCCTCGTGCATGTCGTCCGCCTGGATGGGCACGATCTTGAAGCTGAAGCGCTCGAGGTGGCAGATCTCGATGTAGGGGGTGAAGGTGGGCAGGAACAGGGCGACGGTGTCGCCCTTCTTCAGCAGTCCGTTCTGCATCAGCGAGTCGAAGATGTAGCACATGGCCGCGGTGCCGCCCTCGACCGCGAACAGGTCGTGGCTGCCCTTCGGCGGGCGGTTGTCGCACATCTCCTTGTAGAGGTAGTCGCGTACCACCTGCTCGACCAGCACCAGCATGCGGTCGGGAACCGGGTACATGTCGCCGACGATAGCGTCGGTGAGCTCATGGATCCAGGCGTCCTTGTCGAAGCCCTTGGTCTTCACGCCGTAGTCGAGCACGCCGCGCAGGAACGTGGCACCTGCCTCCTTGGCGTTCATGTCGAGGAACAGCTCGAAGCGTTGCCCGATGCCCTGCTTGGCGGGCATGCCGGCGAGGATCTTGTCGTCGCGTACGCGCCGGCACTCGCCGATCGCGAACTTGCCGAGCAGGAAGAAGGCTTCGCGCGGCTCGGTGGCGACCCAGTTCGGGTTGCCACGGCCCGCGTTCAGCATCTGCATCGAGCTTGAGCGCGTCGCCTCCTTGGACAGCGAGATCAGGTTGTCCTTGAGCTCGAACGGCGAGAGCTTGCGCAGCGTCCGCTGTTCGGTGCGGCTGGTCTTGAGCGACATGGGCATGGCGGACTCCAGTTGCGTGATGACGATGACGGTGCCCCGGATCATGAACAGGGTATTGCTGACCGCATAGGGGATGGTTTTGCGGTAGGACGAGAACTATAGCCCAGGCGGTAGGCGCAGAGAACAACCCCCCGAGTACTGCCTTGTTGTTACCGGAATGCGACGGCCGGATAAAACCTGCCCGCAACGGCGCGGAGTAGCATTCGATCTGACGTTCTGGAAAGAAATCGGCCCAGAATGGCTGATGACGGCGGAAATCCTGGGAAAAGGGGAGGCCAATGAGTGCGACGAGAACTGGGTGGGAGCATGCACGCAAGGGGGCGGGCCTCGCCTACTTGCTGCTGGCCGGCGCCGCAGCGGCGCTGCCGTGGGCAGGAGCGTTTGCGCAGAGCGAACCGTTCCTCGATGACGCCAAGGCCGGCGCTCAACTGCGCTCGCTGTATTTCCAGCGCGACTTGCCGGCGAATGTCACACAGGAGTCCGCGGCGATCGGCGGCTGGCTCTGGGGCCGCACCGGCTACTGGCGCGATTTCCTGCAGTTCGGCGGCACGTTCTACACTTCGCTGCCGCTGGCAGATCCCCAGAACAAGGAAGGCGCGGGCCTGCTCAAGCCCGGGCAGAACGGCTATGGCGTGCTGGGCGAGGCCTACGCGCGCTTGAAGTACGGCGAGCAGACGGCTACGTTCTACCGGCAGACGCTCGGCGTCAATCCGCAAACGGCCCAGGGCGTGCGCAGCCTGCAGACCGACCTCAATTACCTGGGCTCACACGACATCCGCATGACGCCTTACACCTACGAGGCGGCCATGTTCAACGGCAAGATCACCGATACGCTGCGCTACCAGGCGGGATATGTCGACGGCGTCAAGGACCAGAACTCGGAGCATTTCGTCAGCATGGCGCGCTTCGCGGGCGTCAACAAGGATGCGGGCCTGTGGACCGGCGGTTTGCAGTGGCAGCCGAGGAAGGATCTATGGGTGCAGGGCTTCTATTACTCGGTCGCGGACACGCTGCGCATCGCCTACACCGACGTGGACTGGGTAAACCGGATTTCGAAGGACAGCTACTACCGCTTCGCCTCCCAGTACACGGACCAGCGCTCCGATGGGGCGAACCTGCTCACCGGCAGCTATTTCAGGACCTGGAACGGCGCCGTGTACGGGGAGTACGGCTGGAACTGGCTCACTCTGTACGCCTCCTATGGCGCCACCGGCAACGGCCAGCAGATCCGCACGCCCTACAGCTTCGGCCCGTTCTACATCTCCCAGCGCATCAAGAATTTCAACCGCGCCGGCGAGGACGCGGCGATGCTCGGCTCCACTTTCAGTCTGGCGCCGCTCGGGCTGAACGGCCTCAGTTTCGACATGAACATTTCTGCCGACACCAGCCACCCGCCCAATACGCCGACCGGCGCGTTCCAGCCGAAATGGCGCGAATACGATACCGACCTGGTCTACCGCTTCTCGAAGGATTTCGTGATGCCGAACACGAGGGTACGGCTGCGCTGGGCTACCGTGAGCGAGGACTACGGCACGCGGATCGACCGCAGCAACGATCTGCGCCTCGACCTTAACTGGGCGGTGACTTTCAACTGAACGCGGGCCCTTGCAATGCGGGCCGGCGGCCCCACATCAGCGCCACCATCACCTGTGTCGGAGGACCGGACATGCGCAAATACCTGCTCGCCCTGATCGCCGCCCTGTCGCTTTCGGGCTGCGGATACAACGAGTTCCAGACGCTCGATGAAGGGGTGAAGGCCGCCTGGTCCGAGGTGCTGAACAACTATCAGCGCCGCGCGGACCTGATCCCCAACCTGGTCGCTACCGTGCAGGGCGCGGCGGACTTCGAGAAAAGCACGCTGGTGGAGCTCACCAATGCGCGTGCCTCGGTCGGCTCGATCAAGGCGACCCCGGAACTGGTCAATGATCCGGAAGCTTTCGCGAAGTTCCAGGCCGCGCAGGGCCAGATGACCAGTGCGCTGTCCCGGCTGATGGCGGTGGCGGAAAACTATCCGCAGCTCACCGCGACCAAGGAATTCGGCGAGCTGCGCGTCGAGCTGGCGGGCGCGGAGAACCGGATCGCGGTCGCGCGCGGGCGCTACATCAAGTCGGTGGAGGCGTACAACATTCTCGCGCGCCAGTTCCCGACCAACGTCACGGCGATGATTTTCGGCTACAAGCCGAAAGCCAATTTCACTGTCGAGAACGAGAAGGCGATCGCCGTGCCGCCAAAGGTGGATTTCAGCAAGCCTGCGGGCAAGTAGCCGGGGCATTCTGAATGCGGCTAGTTCTCGCCGCACTGATTGCCTTCGGATTCTGCTTCGGGACGGCGCGCGCCGAGGTGCCGGTGCCGCCGCTCAAGGCGCGCGTGACCGATCTCACCGGCACGTTTAGCGCGGCGCAGCGCGATGAGTTGGAAGCGCGCATCGCGGCCTACGAAACGAAGCGCGGCAGCCAGATGGCCGTGCTGATGCTGCCGACCACCAAGCCCGAGGAAATCGAGCAGTACTCGATCCGCGTCGCCGAGGCCTGGAAGATCGGCCGCAAGAAAGTGGACGACGGCTTGATCCTTGTTGTCGCCAAGGACGACCGGACGCTGCGCATCGAAGTCGGCTACGGCCTGGAGGGCGTGATCCCGGATTCGATGGCCAGGCGCGTGATCGACGAGCGCATCGTGCCGCGTTTTCGCGCCGGCGACTTCTACGGCGGCGTGCGCGATGGCGTGGACCAGCTGATCCGCCTGGCCGAGGGCGAGAAGCTACCGCCGCCCCCGGCGGGCAGCGGCGGCCATTCAGGCGAGACGGATGCGACGCAGTACCTGTTTCCGGCGATCATTTTCATCGTCGTGGTCGGTTCGATTTTCAAGGCCATGCTCGGACGCTTCCCCGGATCGCTCGTCACCGGCCTGGTACTGGGCGCGATCGCCTGGTTCCTCTTCGGGCTTGCCGTTTCCGCGCTCGCGGCCATCCTTGGATTCATCCTGTCGATCGCGAATGTCGGCCGCGGCGGCGGCTGGGTTAGCGGCGGCGGGTATTCGGGCGGGTCCTCCTCGTCGTCGAGCTGGGGCGGGGGAGGCGGCGGCGGTTTCGGCGGCGGCGGCGCTTCGGGGCGCTGGTAGAGCATGCGCTGGCTCCATCACCTGTTCCTCGATCACTTCAAGCTAAAGCGTGCGTTCCCGCGCGCGACGCTCGATGCGATCGGGCGCGCGGTCGCCGAGCAGGAAAAGCGCCATCGCGGCGAGCTGCGCGTGGCGATTGAGGGCGGGTTGCCGTTGCCGGCGCTGCTCGCCGGGCGCAGTGCGCGCGAGCGCGCGCTAGAGCAGTTTGCGCGCCTGCGCGTCTGGGACACCGTCGACAAGGCCGGCGTGCTGGTCTACCTGCTGCTCGCCGACCGGCGCGTCGAGATCGTCGCCGACCGCGGTATCCACGAGGTCGTCGGCGACACCGCCTGGGAGACGATCTGCGGTGTAATGCAGCAGGAGTTCGCGGCGGGACGCTACGAAGCGGGCGTGCTGAGCGGTCTTGCGTCGATCAGCGACCTGCTGGCGAGGCATTTCCCTGCGAATCCCGGGGTCAATCCGAACGAACTGCAGGACGCTCCGGTGGTACTCTGAGAATGAAACACCCTTCGATGAGGCAAATCCGTGGCTATTGAACTGAAAGTGCCGGTCGGCGCAGCCGAGCACGTTCTCGGCGGCTCGCACGCGGCCGTAACAATTGTCGAGTACGGTGATTTCGAATGCCCCAACTGCAAGCAGGCGGCGCCTGCGGTGAAGCACCTGCTCGAGAGGCACGCAGGCCGCCTGCGCATCGCCTACCGGCATTTTCCGCTCGAAGAGGTGCATCCGCATGCGTTCGCCGCGGCCCTGGCCGCGGAGGCCGCGGGCGCGCAGGGAAAGTTCTGGCAGATGCACGACCTGCTGTTCGAGAACCAGAATCACCTGAAGCCGCACCAATTGCGGACTTACGCGGAGAAGCTGGAACTCGACATGAAGCGCTACGACTACGAGATGCGGGACGAGGTGTACTGGCAGCGCGTGCGCGAGGACGTCGAGGGCGCCAACCGCTGCGGCGTGCGTTCGACGCCGACGTTTTTCGTCAATGGCAGGTTCCACGATATCTCCTACGGATTGCAGCGCCTGGCCGAGGGCGTCGAGGCGGTGCTGAAAAGCTGAACATGGCCGTGCGCTGCACGCACCTGCATCTGGTCGAAACGGACCGCCCGAACAGCGCCGGTTGCCTGGAATGCCTCGCCATGGGCGACACCTGGGTGCACCTGCGGCTGTGCCGGACCTGCGGGCACGTCGGCTGCTGCGATGATTCGAAGAACAAGCACGCTACCAAGCACTTCCATGCCACCGGGCATCCGATCATCACCTCGCTTGAGCCGGGCGAGTACTGGAGCTGGTGTTTCGTCGATGAAGTGGACATGGAATTGAAGTGACGCAGTTGCAGAGCGAGGTACTCGAAAAGCGCCGCGACCAGGCTTTCCCGAAGCTGACCGCGCAGCAAATTGCGCGTCTTGAACCGTATGGCACGCGGCTCGCCACGCGTGCGGGCCATGTGCTGGTCGAGCCCGGCACGCCGCACCAGAACCTCTATGTCGTATTGGCTGGCAGCGTGGAAGCCATCATGCCCGGCCACCGGGGTGATGCATTGATCACCGTATATGCGCCGGGCGACTTCTCGGGGGAGCTGAGCACCTTGCGCGGCGTCGCCGGGTTCGCGCGCTTGCGGGTGCGCGAGGCCGGCGCCGTGCTAGCGATCGAAGAACGCAAACTGCGCGACATCGTCCAGACCGACGCCGAACTGAGCGAGCTCATGATGCGGGCGTTCATCCTGCGCCGCGTCGCGCTGATGAATTCGGGCGAGGGCGAGGTGATGCTGCTCGGCTCGCGGCATTCCGCGGGCACGCTCCGGCTGCGCGAATTCCTCACGCGCAATTCCCATCCCTACGTCAATGTCGACCTGGACGGCGATCCGGACGTGCAGGCGCTGCTCGATCGCTTCGGCGTCGGCGTGAAAGACGTGCCCATCGTCATCGGCCACTGCGGCCGCGTGTTCCGCAACCCGGGCATCCGCGACATCGCCGAGTACCTGCAGATGAACCCGGCGATCGACGAATCGAAGGTCCACGACCTGGTCGTGGTCGGTGCCGGGCCCGCGGGGCTGGCCGCGGCCGTGTATGCCGCCTCCGAAGGCCTGGATGTGCTGGTGGTCGAGGCGATCGCCTCCGGCGGCCAGGCCGCTACGAGTTCCAAGATTGAGAACTACCTGGGTTTTCCGACCGGCATCTCGGGCCAGGCGCTGGCCGGGCGTGCTTTCGTGCAGGCGCAGAAATTCGGCGCCAGCGTCAGCGTTGCGTGCAGCGCCGTGCGCCTGCGCTGCGAGCGCCGGCCCTACGCGGTCGAGCTATCGGACGGACGCACGGTGAAGGCGGGTGCCATCGTCATCGCTTCCGGCGCGCAGTACCGCGAGCTGCCGATCGAGAACCTGTCGCGTTTCGTCGGCAACGGCGTCTACTACGCCGCCACCCACATGGAATCGAAGCTTTGCCAAGGCGAGGAGATCGTCATCGTCGGCGGCGGCAACTCGGCGGGTCAGGCGGCGGTCTTCCTGGCGGGCAGCTGCCGGCACGTGCACGTGCTGGTGCGCTCGGCCGGTCTGGCCGACACCATGTCGCGCTATTTGGTCCGTCGCATCGAGGAAAGCCCGGCCATCACCCTGCATCCGCACACGCAGCTGACCGCGCTCGAAGGCAGCGACCGGCTCGAGCGCATTGCCTGGCAAACAAAAGACGGCCCGGTGCCGGAGCGGCGCGACATCGGCCACGTCTTCCTGATGACCGGCGCGCTGCCGAACACCAAATGGCTGGACGGCTGCCTGCTGCTGGATGAAAAGGGTTTCGTACGGACTGCTTCGGACTTCAACGGGGGCGAGCTCGCCGCCGCGGGCTGGCCGCTGGCGCGTGCCCCCTATCTTTCGGAGACCAGCATCCCGGGCGTGTTCGCAGTCGGCGACGTGCGCGCCGGCAGCGTCAAGCGCGTTGCTTCCGCGGTCGGCGAAGGCTCGATCTGCATCCAGTTCGTGCACCGCACCTTGCGGGATGTCGCGTAAAGTGCTCATGCGGTTCGCAGCATGAAATCACTGGGCAGCAGGGCCGAAGGCGCACGACTCGAGCGGGTCAGGGCTTCGCCGCTCTGGGCGGGAGAGCGGTTTCGCAACCTGCATCCGGCGATCCCGGGGCTGCGGGATCCGAACGCGTCGATGCCGACGCTGAAAGATTTTCTTTGCGGCGGAGAGCGGCGCGTGCCGCGCGGGCCGCTACCTTCGATGAGCCCGCTCGAAGCCTGGGGCAAATTGCCGGAGAGCGGGCTGCGCGCTACCTGGCTCGGCCATTCCACGCTGCTGATCGAGATCGACGGCCTGCGCGTCCTCACCGATCCGGTCTGGGGGCCGCGTGCTTCGCCTTCGCGGCTCGCCGGGCCAAAGCGTTTCCAGCCCGTGCCCGTTGCTCTTCGCGCGTTGCCGCCGGTGGACCTCGTGATCGTGTCGCATGACCACTACGACCATCTCGACTACCCGACCATCCGCGAGCTCGCGAAGCTCGATGTACCGTTCGTGACTTCGCTCGGGGTGGGCGCGCATCTCGAAGCCTGGGGCGTGCAGCCGGAGCGCATAACCGAGCTCGACTGGTGGGAAACGCACCGGTTGCCGAACACCGGGCTCACGGTGACCGCCGCGCCTTCGCAGCACTTTTCCGGGCGCGGCCTGAAGGACCGCAATGCGACCCTGTGGTCCTCGATGGTTATCCGCACTGAACGCCACGCGACGTTCTTCAGCGGCGATACCGGCCTCACGACGCAGTACGAGGAGATCCGCGAGCGGCTCGGGCCCTTCGACCTCGTAATGCTGGAAGTGGGCGCCTTCCATCCCGCCTGGGGCGACATCCATCTGGGCCCGGAAAATGCGCTCAAGGCGCTGGCGCTGCTTGGCGGCGGCGCCTTTCTTCCCGTCCACTGGGGCACCTTCTGCCTGGCGATGCACGCCTGGGACCAGCCTGCGGAAACCTTGCTGAGGCTGGGCTCGAAAGCGGGTGCGCAACTCGTCATGCCCCGCCTCGGACAGCCGGTCGAGCCGGCGCAAGCGGAGAGCGTCGAGCCCTGGTGGCGTGCCGTCGACACCGTTGCAAACGCTACGGGGCGCAAACCGGAACCCGATACGCCCGAGGCAGGCATGTTGCCGAAGGCAATGCCCTGGCCGATCGATTAGGCAGCGCGCCTCGGGCAGAACATTGCAGCCATGCCACGCAGACCGGTCACGATTCGCTATCCGCAGGCCGACTACGAGATTCGCGTCGTTGGCCATCGGCGCACGCCGCTGCGCGATTTCTATCATTTGCTGCTCGAACTGTCCTGGTCGGCCACCATCGCCGTGATCAGCGGCGCGTTCCTCGTCGCCAACGCCCTCTTCGCCGAGGTGTACCTGCTCGTGGGCGGTGTGGAGCACGCCGCGCGCGGATCCTTCCTCGATGCCTTTTTCTTCAGCGTTCAGACCATGGGAACGATCGGCTACGGCGCGATGTACCCGGTGTCGACCGCGGCCAACGCGGTGGTGGTCGTTGAAGCGATCGCGAGCCTCCTGCTGACCGCGCTGTCGACCGGCCTCGTGTTCGCCAAATTCTCGCGGTCGACCGCGCGCGTGCTGTTCTCGCGCCACGCGGTAATCTCGCCGTTCAACGGGGCGACTTCGCTGATGTTCCGCATCGGCAACGAGCGCGGCAACCAGATCGTCGACGCGAAGATCCGCGCCGTTTACCTGCGCACCGAACGCACGGGCGAAGGGAAAGCGTTCTATCCCATGTTCGACCTCGAGCTGGCGCGCTCCGAGACGTTGTCGCTTTCCCGGTCGTTTACCGTGGTACACACGATCGACGAGGCGAGTCCGCTGTTCGGCGAGACGCCGGAGACGCTGGTCGACAGGGAGATCGAACTGCAGGTGATGGTGATCGGCCTGGACGACGTCGCCATGCAATCCGTGCACGCGAGCCACCGCTATTACGCCAGGGACATCGTATGGGGAGCGCGGCTCGCGGATGTGATCAGCGAGATCACGAACAGCGTCCTGCTGCTCGACTTGGGCCGCTTTCATGACATCGAGCCCACCGAGCCCACGCCCGATTGTCCGTACCCGAAAAAGGCAGCCCCATGATAGGTTCGTTTTATCCGGCTCCGGGAAAGGCGGAATGAACACGAACAGAGTTGTGCGGGTATTCCTCCGATGGTTCGCGACTTTCGCCGCCGCGATCCTGTCGGCCACGCCCGCGATGGCGGACTCGCCGATCGCGATCAAGGGCCGCTTCGCCGAGGCCAACGGGGTCAAGCTGCACTACCTGATCGCCGGCCAAGGGGAGCCGGTGCTGCTCCTGCACGGCTACGCCCAGACTAGCCACATGTGGCGGCCGCTGATGGCGGAGTTGGCGAAGACGCGCCTGGTGATCGCGCCGGACTTGCGCGGCTTCGGGCAGTCGGCCAAGCCGGAAGGCGGCTACGACAAGAAGACGATGGCGCAGGACGTGCACGCGCTCGCAGTCTCGCTCGGCGTGAAGCGGGCGTCGGTCGTCGGCCACGACATAGGCCTGATGGTTGCCTATGCCTACGCGGCCCAGTATCCGGCGGAGGTGGACCGCATCGCCCTGCTGGACGCGTTCCTGCCGGGCGTCGGCGACTGGACGAAAGTCTGGCTGCTACGGGACCTGTGGCATTTCCACTTCTACGGCAAGACCCCGCTCGCGCTGGTCAAGGGCCGCGAGCGCATCTATTTCGAGCATTTCTGGAACGACTTCGCGGCGGACCCGAAGCATTCCGTCTCGGAGAAGGACCGGCGCTTCTACGCGGCCGAATATGCGCGGCCGGGCGGCATGCGCGCGGGCTTCGAGGTATTCCGGAACTTCGAGCAAGACTCCAAGGATTTCGCCGGCTTTGCGACGACGAAGTTGAAGATGCCGATGCTGGTGCTCACGGGAGAGAAGGCGTCCGGCGAATTCCTGATTGCGCAAGGCCGCCTGGTTGCGGACAACGTCGAGGGCGTAGTCATCAAGGGTTCGGGCCATTGGCTGGTCGATGAAGCGCCGGGCCAGGTATTGCCGCTACTTCTGAAGTTCCTCCAGAATTAATTTTCGACCGGGAGAAATCACATGTCCATTGAATCCGCAAAATCGCTGCGCAAGGCGCCCCTCAAGACCCCGTCGGACCTCGGCGCGAAGGCGACGCGCGACATTTCCGGCGCGCTGAACCTGCTGCTCGCCGACCTGTACGCCCTCTACTTCAAGACGAAGAATTTCCACTGGTACGTGTCCGGGCCGCATTTCCGCGACTACCACCTGCTGCTGGACGGGCAGGCCGACCAGATCTACGCCATCGCCGACCCGGTCGCCGAGCGCGTGCGCAAGGTCGGCGGCTCGACGATTCGCTCGATTGGCCACATCGGCAAGCTGCAACGCGTGCTCGACAACGACGCCGACTACGTCTCGCCACTCGACATGCTGGCCGAGCTGCGCGAGGACAACCAGCAGCTCGCCGCGCACATGCGCGCCGCGCACGCCGTGTGCGACGAGTACAACGACGTTGCCACCGCGAGCATGCTGGAAGTCTGGATCGACGAGGCCGAGAACCGCGTCTGGTATCTGTTCGAAGCAAGCCGCAAGGGCGACGCGCCCGGACGCTGATCCGGCGGGGATCGCGGTGCCATGCATGATGCCGAGCTGCTGATCGCTCAGTACGGGCTTGCGCTGGTCTTTGCGAACGTGCTGCTGGACCAGCTGGGGTTGCCGATCCCGGCGATTCCTGCGCTGATGGTGGCGGGCGCGCTCGCGGCAGGCGGCAAGCTTGCTCCGCTGGATCTGTTCGGCGTAGCCGTCGCCGCGACGCTGATAGCGGATTCCGCCTGGTATGCCGCCGGCAGGCGATACGGCAACCACATCATGAAAGCACTTTGCCGCGTATCCCTGACGCCCGACTATTGCGTCAACCAGACCCAGACGCTGTTCGAGCGCTGGGGCCTGAAATCGCTCCTGGTCGCGAATTTCATCCCGGGCTTCGCCACCGTTGCGCCGCCGCTGGCGGGCGCAACGCACGTGGGCTGGCCGCGCTTCCTGTTCTACAGCACCCTGGGCGCATTCCTGTGGGTAGGCGCGGGAGTGGGCGTCGGCATGGTTTTCAAGGAGCAGATCAAGGAGCTCCTGGCGCTGCTTGAGCGCACGGGATCGGTGGCGGTCCTGGTCCTGGCTGCTCTCTGCGCCGCCTACCTGGCCTGGAAGTGGTGGGAACGGCACCGCTTCTTCACGAAGCTGCGCATGGCGCGGATCAGCGTCGACGAACTCTACCGCCTGATGGATGCGGGCGCGGCCCCCGTCGTCGTCGACGTGCGTTCGCAGACCGCGAGGGCGCTCAACCCGCGGCGCATTCCCGGCGCGCGGCACGTGCCGCTGCGGGCCGTAGACCAGCACGCCGCGGACCTTCCGCGCGACCGCGAGATCATCCTTTACTGTACCTGCCCGAACGAGATCTCGGCCGCCGAGGCCGCCAAGCTGCTGATGAACAGCGGCTTTACGCGCGTGCGCCCGCTGCATGGCGGCCTGGACGCGTGGGTTGCGGCCGGCTACCGGGTTGAAGCCCTGCAGGACTAGTGGATCTCCGGGTCCGCGGTCGGCGCGGTGCCCTCGAGGAAATCGAAGTCGCAGCCCTCGTTCGCCTGCTTCACGTGGCGCGAGAAGATCGCGCCGTAGCTGCGCTCGTACTTGATCGGGGGACGTTTCCAGGCTGCTTTACGGGTTTTGAATTCGGTTTCGCTTATTTTTAAATTCAAAACCTTTTTTTCGACATCCAATTCAATCAGGTCACCGGTGCGGACAAGCGCAAGCGGCCCGCCGACGTAGGCTTCCGGGGCGACGTGCAGGATGCAGGTGCCGTAGCTGGTGCCGCTCATGCGGCCATCCGACAATCGCACCATGTCCTTCACGCCCTGCTTGATGAGCTTCTTCGGCATCGGCAGCATGCCCCACTCGGGGAAGCCCGGGCCGCCGAGCGGGCCGGCGTTCTTAAGCACCAGCACGCTGTCCGCGTCCACGTCGAGATCGTCGCGGTCGATGCGCGCCGCCATGTCGTTGTAGTCCTCGAAGACGACCGCCCTGCCGACGTGCTGCATCAGCTTCGGGTCCGCGGCGCTGGTCTTCAGCACCGCGCCGTCGGGCGCGAGGCTGCCGTGCAGCATGACGATGCCGCCGGATTTCTTCAACGGCTTGTCGCGCGGCAGGATCACGTCCGGATTCCAGACCTTGGCGCCTTCGATGTTTTCCCCGAGCGTGCGGCCATTCACGGTCTTCGCAGACAAATCGAGCAGATCCTTCAGCGAATACAGCAGAGCGCGCAGGCCCCCGGCGTAGAAGAAATCCTCCATAAGGTACTTGTTGCCGGAGGGCCGCACGTTGGCGATCACCGGGACTTTCGCCGAGATCTCGTTGTAGCGCGTCAGCGGGAATGCGAGGCCGGCGCGCCCGGCCATCGCCACCAGGTGCACGATGGCGTTGGTCGAGCCGCCCATCGCCATCAGCGTGGTGATGGCGTTGTCGAAGGAGCCGCGCGAAAGGATATCCCTCGGCTTGAGGTCTTCCCAAACCATTTCCACGATGCGCTTGCCGGTCAGCGTGGCCATGCGCGCGTGGTTCGAGTCGGGCGCCGGGATCGATGAGTAGCCGGGCAGGGTGAAGCCGAGCGCCTCGGCGAGCGACATCATCGTCGCCGCGGTGCCCATGGTCATGCAGGTGCCGGGCGAGCGCGCGATGGTGTCCTCGATGTCCTGCCAGTCCTTCTCGGTGATGCGTCCGGCGCGCAGTTCGTCCCAGTATTTCCAGGTGTCGGAACCGGAGCCCAGCGTCTGGTCGCGCCAGTGGCTGTTCAGCATCGGCCCGGCGGGCAGGTAGATCGCCGGCAGGTTCATGCTGGTCGCGCCCATGATAAGCGCGGGCGTGGTCTTGTCGCAGCCGCCCATCAGCACCGCGCCGTCCACCGGGTAGCTGCGCATGAGCTCTTCGGTTTCCATGGCGAGGAAATTGCGGTACATCATGGTGGTCGGCTTCTGCATCGTCTCGGCAAGCGCCATCGCCGGCATTTCCAGCGGGAATCCGCCCGCCTGCCAGATGCCGCGCTTCACCTCCTCGGCGCGCTGGCGGAAGTGCGTGTGGCAATGGTTGATATCCGACCAGGTGTTGATGATCGCGATGACCGGCTTGCCTGCGTAATCCGTGCGGTCGTAGCCCATCTGCGCGGTGCGCGAGCGGTGCCCGAAGGAGCGCATGTCCTTCACGCCGAACCAGCGGTGCGAACGCAGCTCTTCGGGTTTCTTTTTCTTCACGGCGCCTCCTCGGGTGAAGGAGGATTGTAAACTCCGGGAATGGCCTTCGGCGGCGAGTTCATCCTGCGGCCCCGCAGCTGGCGGCGGCTGGCGCGCTTTGCGGGCTTCGCCACCGTGGCGGCGCTGTCGCCCGCGAGCTATACGCGCGCGGCGCGCGAAATAGCGGTGGCCCAGATCTACCACACGGCCTGGAGGGTGCTGCCCGGGTACCTGGCATTTTCGGCGCTGCTCAGCCTGGTGCTGATCGAGGTCGTCAACAATGCCGCGAAAGACTACGGCCTCACCGACTATGCGCTGGAGCTGGTGCTGCGCGTGCTGGTGCTCGAATTGATACCGTTCATCACGGCGATATTCGTCGCGCTGCGTTCGGGCTCGGCGGTCGGCGCCGAGATTGCGCTGATGCGCGTGAGCGGCGCACTCGAGGACCAGGAAGAGGCGGGCGCGAGCCCTCTGCACCACGAACTCGCGCCGCGCGTCGTTGCCTCGGCATTGTCGGTGTTCGCGCTCACCACGCTGGCCAGCGCTCTCACGCTGTACATCGCTTACGCCTCCTTCTTCGGTACCTCGGTATCGGGCTTCTACGTATTCACGCGGGTCGTCGGCCACGTCTTCGACCTGCCGATCCTGATCGGCTTCTGGGTGAAATGCATGGTATTCGGCCTGGCGGTCGCGCTGATCCCGCTCGCCACCGGTCTCGAGGCGGAGAACGGCAACGTGCGTTCGGTGCCGTTCACCGTGGTCGCCGGCCTGGTGAAGCTGTTCTTCGTGATCGGCCTTATCGAAATCCTGTCTTTGGTGGTCAAATACGTCTGAGCATGCCCGAGCAATCCGAACAGCGGAACAAGTTTTCCCTCCTGCCGCGCAACCTGGGCGTCAAGGTCGGCATGCTGCTTGCGTTCACGATCACGGTCGCGGTGTCGCTGGTGATCTACGTGCTGTCCGCGCGCGGCGTATTCGAGCAGACGCAGCGACTGACGCTGATCGCCGACAACGTGGATGGCGTGAGCGCCGGCATGGACCTGACCTTCGCCGGGTTCCCGGTCGGCCGCGTGCGGCGGCTGTCGCTTAGCGACGACGGCAAGGGGCGCATCCATGTGCGCGTACCGGTGGAGGACACGCGCTGGCTGCGCAGCACGACCGTCTTCGTGCTCGAGGTGGGCCTGGTGGGCGGCGCGAAACTGCGCGCCTACACCGCCAACCTGCAGGATCCGCCGCTGCCGGACAACGCGGTGCGGCCGGTGCTGCGCGGCGACACTGCGCAGGAGATCCCGAAAATGGTCGCTTCGCTGCGCAGCGTCCTGGAGAACATCGACCAGATGACCGAGGCTAGCTCGAGCCTCGCGCAGAGCATCAACAACGCGCGCGCCGTCACCGAACGAATGGCCGGCAAGTACGGCGTGCTGGGCGGCGTGCTCGGCAGCGAAGAGAACGCGAAGAAGATCATCGCCGCCATCGAACAGGCGAACAAGGCACTCGCCAGGCTCGAGGGCGTGCTGGCGAATGCCGACCAGCAGTTGTTCAGCCAGGACGGCATCGCCAGCGAAACGAAAAAGGCGGTGGCGCAGGCGAATGCCATCCTCGGGGATGTGCGCGAGAGCCTGAAGCGCTTCGACGCGATCCTCGCTGATATGCAGGTGACGGCGAGCAACACCAAGGCCGCCACCACCGACCTCGGTGCGCTGCGGGCAGAGGTCGAGGCCAGCCTTCGCAAGGTCGGCGCGCTGATCGACGAAATCAACCGGAAATGGCCGTTCGCCCGCGACACGAACGTCAAGCTGCCGTGAAGGCGCCGCGGTTCCTGCCGGCCGTCCTCGTCCTCGCGGGTTGCGCCGGCGGCCCGGTGCCGGCCGACTGGCAGCTGAATTCGTATGGCTCGCTCGAATCCTTCAAGCAGGCCTATCTGACCGGCAACACGCGCGTCGCGAGCGTCGAGTTCGACAAGGCGAGGTCCGAGCTGGCGAGCACGGGCAACCCCGCGCTCGTAGCGCGCGCCGAGCTGATCCGCTGCGCGGTGCGTGCCGCCAGCCTGGAATTCGACGACTGCCCCGGCTTCGAGAAACTGCGTGCGGACGCTGGCGCCGAGGAGATTGCCTACGCGGAATATCTCGACGGACGGGCGGAGAGGGCGGCCGGGGACGATTCGCTTTCCAGGCTGGTGTCCTTCGGGGTGAAACTGAAGGGCGGCAAGATCGCGCCGCCCGAGATTTCCTCGGCGATCGACATAGCCTCGGCGGAGGGATGGCGCCGTCCGCTGCTGGCCTGGCTGGGCGTGCAGGAGAGGCGCGCCGAAGCGGCGGGCGACCGCGAAGCGCTGGAACGCATCCGGCGCCGCATCGCGCTGGTTTCCGGAAAAGCCTGAAACCGTAGCCGTCGATCCTGTTCGCCGGACCCGATCCCTCTTTGAACGTTCGCGCCACCGCTCGGGTTGGCTGCGGCATCGCCATGTACGAGCACATGGTGCGCTACTACGGCCGATACTCCAGCCAGAGACGATAGCGGCGATTGCGCGCTATTGCGCCAGACGACCCGCGACATACATGAGCGCCGCTCCAAGAGCGGTGAGCGCAATCAGGCCGACAGCCGTTTTCGGGCCGGCCCGGGAGTGGGCCTCTGGAAGGATATCGGCAGCGCTGATATAAAGCAGAAATCCCGCGAAAAAGCCCAGGTAGAGCACCAGGGCATTCGGGCGGACGTCGAAGGTCAGCGTTGAGGCCGCGCCCAGAACCGGAGCACCGGCGTCGAGCAGCAGCATTACCTTGGAACGCAGCCTGCTGTTCTTGTTTACCAGCATCAGGCTGACGGTGTTGATGCCGTCGCAGAAATCGTGGGCTATCACGGCGATGGCCACCGTAACGCCGACCGACTCCGAGACATGAAAGCCGATGCCAATCGCGACGCCGTCCATGAAGCTGTGGCCGATCAGCGCCAAGCCCGACAGGATGCCGACTTGCGGGTGGCGATGGTCCGCGTAGTTCGTCTCGTGGCCGTGGTGAACCAGTACGAACTTCTCCAGACTGTGGAACAGCAGGAACCCGACCACCAGAGCGACGCTCGCGCCGCCAGCGTCGATTCCATGCTCGCGGGCAAGGGAGAAGATCTCGGGGAGAATGTCGAAGCCGACCACGCCCAGCAACGCACCCGCCGTGAACGCGAGTATGAAATGCGTCCTGCCGCGAATCCTGAGCGCGAACAGGCCCCCGGCCAGGGTTGAAGCAAATGTTGCGAGCGACAGCACAAACGGAGCGCTCATCTCGCGTGATCGCCGGTCCCGCAGAGCGGTCGTTCCAGGCGCAGCTCGAGCGTCGCCAGGTACGACTGCAGGCCCATCGCCGCTTCGAAGCGCTCGGCGAGCGCTTCCTGCTCGCCGCGGCGCGCCTCGATCTGCCTGGCGAGTGCCTCGCAGCGCGCGGGCTGGGTGGACGACGCCGACCTGCGGCAGGTGGCGAGCCGTTGCTCGAGCGCGCGCTGCGCGTTGTCGAAGTCAAGCAGCTGCTGCGCCACTACCGCCAGGCCGTAGCGTTCCCGGTAGCCGTCGTAGACGCGCTGTAGCCGGGCATGCTCCTCGCCGCTGACGCAGCGAGCTTCGCCTGCCATCGCGCAGCAGCTGACGAGCGCGGCAGCAGCGCCGAGCAAGCGCGCGGGTGCCATGATGCGCCTGCCGACACGCATCAACGATCCTTGTACGGCTCGATCAGCTCGGCCTTCATCCGGTATCCGGCCGTGCCCATCCCCATGCGGCGGTCAGAGGAGGTCTTGGGCTCGGAGCGGCGCGCCTCGATCGGGCCGATCACCCACACCGCGTCCATTGTCCGCATGTTCGGTACCGGCTCGTTCGGGAACACGTCAATGATCTGGTTGGCGGGCGGCGGCGGCACATGGATGCAGGCGCCGAAGTAGGGCACCAGCAGGAACTCGGTCACGCGCTCGTCACGTCGCTCGAGCGGAACGACGAATCCCGGGATACGGACGCGCTGCCCGTTCCAGCCCGCCTCCACCGGCGCCTCATCCCAGGCCTTGCGCATCAGTTCGAGCGCATTGTTTGCACGTACGTCGGCGTCGCTCAGAACCCCCAAGTTCATGTTGCGGAACGGCGCCGCCGGGTCCCAGCCGGTCGGGATGAGCGCGTTCCAGCCGATCTCCTGGTAGTTGTGGCCGGACTTTGCGCCCCCCTTGGACTGCTTGAGGCGGTCGCCGACCCGGTGCTTGGGCGGCTCGGCGGGGAGGGCAGCGACGCCTGCGACGGCGAGCGCCAGCGCAATCAATAGGGTCGAAAGGCGCATGATTTTCCTCATAGGCGAGGCGTGAGGCCGTCGGCGAGCGACAGCCGGTAGGCGCGGTAGCCGGGGACGAGACTCGCCACGAGCCCGACAAGCACGACTGCGCCCAACAGGCGCAGCTCGGGCAGGGAAAGCAGTTGCAAATGGATCCCGAGCCCGTAGTGCGATTGCGCGAACGGGCGCACGGCTGCGGTGAGGGCAGCGAGCATCAGCACGCCCACTGCGCAGCCGAGCACGGTGACGATCAGTCCGTCGACCGTGAGCAGCAGGAAGATGTCGCCGGGCCGCGCTCCAACCGAGCGCAGGATCGCCAGCTCGCGGCGCCGCTCGTTCAATCCAGCGAGGATCACCGCGACGAGCCCGGCGAGTCCGACGGCGACCACCATCGCCGAGACCGCAAGCAGCGTGCGCTCCACGGTGCCGACGACCTCCCAGAGCTGGTCGAGCGCCACGCCGGGCAGCACCGCGAGCAGAGGCTCGCCCGCGTAGTCATCGATGCGGCGCTGCATGCGGAATACGGCAGCGCGGCTCTTCAGCCCTACGAGCGCCGCGGTGATTTCCTTGGGGGAAAGGTCGAACTTGCGTACATATTGGGGCGGGATAGAAAACCCTGGCACCGGTGCGCCGCCTTGCCAATCGAGGTGGATCGCGGTGATCGCCTCGAGGCTGACATGCACCGTGCGGTCCACGGGCGTTCCGGTGGGAGCGAGGATGCCGACCACGGTGAACGGTTTGTCGGCATGCTCGGGCAGTCCGGCGCCGCCGATGCCGTGGCTGAGTATGATTCGATCCCCGCGCCGGTAGCCGAGCCGATCGGCAACTTCGGCACCGAGCACCGCGTCGAACAGGCCGTGAAACGGCGCACCGGCGGAGAATTCCAGTGCCCGCCGATCGCCATAGCGGAAGTGCTCGAAGTAGGCGGGCGTGGTGCCGAGCACGGGGAAGCCGCGGTGCGAGTCGCCGAGGGAGAGCGGAATCGACCAGGCGACGGCAGGATCGTCGGCGATCGCGCGAAACGCGTCCCAGCGGATGTTGTTGGTTGCTGCGCCGATGCGGAAAACCGCGTAGAGCACGAGTTGAACGGGGCCGGTGCGCGCGCCGACCACGAGATCGGTGCCGGATATGGAATTCGCGAAGCTCGCGCGCGCGTCGCGGCGCACGCGCTCGATGCCGAGCAGCAGCGTGACGCTCAAGGCGACTGCAGCGAGGGTGAGGCCGAGCGTGAGACGCCGGTTCCATGCGCTGCGCGCGGCTAGCGCAAGCCACTGCATCAGGCGGCCTCCCGCGCCGCGTCGGCCCGGTTCAGGGACGGCATGGCGAGTTCCCGGTCGAAGGCGCCTGCCAGGCGCCGATCGTGGCTGACGAAGAGAAGCGCCGCGCCCGCGTCGCTGCATTCGCGCAGCAGCAGCGCGAGGAACGCCTGCTGCCGCTCGGCGTCGAGAGCCGAGGTGGGCTCATCCGCGATCACGAACTCCGGCTGACCGATTAGCGCCCGCGCTGCGGCGACGCGCTGCTGCTGGCCGACGCTGAGGCGCATCGCGGGCCTCCGATCGAGCCCGGGTTCGAGATCGAGCTGGCGGAGCAGGCGCGCGGCCTCGCCGAGCCAGGTTCGGCTCCGTACCGCCGCGCGGCGCCCACGACGTGTCGAGAACCGGCAGGGCAGCAGCACATTCTCTATCGCCGAAAGATACGGGATCAGGTTGAACTGCTGAAAGATGAATCCCACGTGATCGGCGCGGAAGCGGTCGCGCGCGCGCGCTCCCAGCTGCGTCAGCTCGGCATCGAGAAAGCGGATGCTGCCGCGCTCGGGCGCGAGCACTCCGCCGAGCAGGCCGAGCAGCGTGCTCTTGCCGCTGCCGCTCGGCCCGTGCAGGAAGACCCGCTCTCCGGCGCCGATCTCGAGGTGGGTGATGTCGACGCAGGGCTCGTCGCGCGGCGTCCAGCGAAATATCAGGTCTCGCAGCGCCACGACCCGAGCCGCGCTCATGGCGCTACCACCTTAGCGTCTCGCTTGCGGCGTCGAGCTTCGTCCCGACCTGCCCTGCGCGCGCGGCCAGCTGCACGTCGATCCGCCGCATGTTCGGGAATCCGGCAAAGAGCCGGACGTCGACGCTGCGCAAGTGCTCGGGCGCCTCGCAATGGAACACGAACTCCGCTTCGAGATCGGCGTGGCCGCCGGCGCTCGCGGCGGGCGGCTTTGACTCGAAGACCGGCGAATTGAGCCGGACCGAGGCGGGCGCGCAACGCGCGGCCGGCGGGGTCGCGAACACGGTTTGTGCCGCGCGCAGGCGGTCCCCGAGCGCGCGGACCGCCGCCCTCTCCGACTCGTTCCGCGGGTAGTGCTCGAAGCCCAGCAGATTGTCGAGCGGGCAGTCAAGAAAAAAAGACAGCACGGGCCCGTCCACCGCGACTTCCAGCCTCGCGACGCCGTGCTGGTGGGGGGCCGGTTCGCGAGCCGGCGCGACAAGCGGCGCAGCTGCGAGCAATCCAGCACACAGCATGCCTGCAATACATTGCATTGGCACTCCCTCCGTCAAGAACGCGCACAAGCCGGGCGCACCGCGCCCGACCAGAAACGTCTCAGTGACTCAAACGGAGGGAGGAGGAGCGCGCGAGTCGAAGACCGCCCGGGCCAGAAGCAGCGCGCTCGAAGGCGTCGGCACAAGAGCGAACAAACGCGTGGTGAGCACGACCGGAACGTTCGCCTGATTGCTGATCGTGCAGTCGAGCGCGCAGAATGCAACGCATTCGGCCCTGCGGTGATCGAGCGGCGGCGCGCGTCCTTCGCCTTGCGTCGCGACCGCCACGTCGTGCATCGCGTGGCCGAGGGCGTGCAGCGCCGCGCCCTGCTGTCCGAACAGGAGCGACGCCGCGACCAGCAGCAAGCGCCATATTTCCGGCAAGGAACGCAGCTTCACCTGTCCGACTTTACACCAAACCGCAATTGCGCGAGCACCCGGACGCCGAACGCATGACTGATTTTGGCGCGAACTCGCCGCCTGGCAGCCGGATCCGTCCTCAGACGCGCGCATTGCGCGCCGCAGGCGGTCTTCAGGCTGCGGCGCGGTACTTGAGCGGCACGCCGTTCAGGCGCTGCAGCTCGTCGAAGGAGAGCCCCTCGGCGCAGATCTCCACCAGGTGCAGGCCGTCGGCTTTCACGTCGATGACCGCGAGGTCGGTGTAAACGCGGGTCACGCAGCGCAGCCCGGTAAGCGGGTAGCTGCAGCGTTCCACGATTTTCGACTTACCTTTCTTGGTGAGGTGCTCCATGGTGACGAAGACTTGCTTCGCGCCGGCGGCAAGATCCATCGCGCCGCCCACTGCGGGAATGGCGTCCGGCTCGCCCGTGTGCCAGTTCGCGATGTCGCCCGCGGCCGAGACCTGGAAGGCGCCGAGCACGCAGATGTCGATGTGGCCGCCGCGGATCATGGCGAAAGAGTCGGCATGGTGGAAATAGGACGCACCGGGCAGCGCGGTCGCGGGGTTCTTGCCGGCGTCGATGAGGTCCTCGTCTTCGGCGCCGGGCGCAGGCTTGGGTCCGAGTCCGAGGATGCCGTTCTCGCTATGCAGCACGATCTCGCGATCCGCCGGCACATGGTTGGCGACGAGCGTCGGCAGCCCGATGCCGAGGTTCACGTAGGCGCCGTTCGGAATGTCGCGCGCCACGCGCGCCGCGATCTGATTGCGGTCGAGTTTTATCATGCGGCCTTCTCGGCGGTTGCACTGCGTTTCGACAGGCGCACCACGCGCTTCACGAAAATTCCGGGCGTCACGACCGCTTCCGGATCGAGCTGACCCAGTTCCACGGTTTCGCGTACCTGCGCGACAGTGCATTTTGCCGCCGCCGCCATGATCGGGCCGAAGTTGCGCGCGGTCATGCGGTAGCTGAGGTTGCCCCAGCGGTCCGCGCGATCGGCTTTGATGAGTGCGTAGTCGGCGTGGATCGGGTATTCGAGCACGTAGTCGCGGTCGCCGATGCGGCGCGTCTCCTTGCCCTCCGCGAGCCGGGTGCCGTAGGCCGTCGGCGTGAAGAAGGCGCCGATGCCGGCGCCCGCGGCGCGGATGCGTTCGGCAAGCGTGCCCTGCGGCACCAGTTCCAGTTCCAGCTTGCCGGCGCGGTAGAGCTTGTCGAAGTGCCAGGAATCCGCCTGGCGCGGAAACGAGCAGAGGATCTTGCGCACGCGCCCGGCGCCGATCAGCGCGGCGAGCCCGGCATCGGCGTTGCCGGCGTTGTTGTTGACCACCGTGAGCTCTTTCGCGCCCTGCGCGATCAGGCAGTCGATCAGCTCCGCCGGCATGCCGGCGTTGCCGAAGCCGCCGATCATCACCGTTGCCCCGTCGGGCACGTCGGCCAGCGCGGCTTCGGCGGTGGGAAAGAATTTGTCGATCATGGGAGCCGCAAATTATCGCCTCAAAGGGTTTTCCCACCCCTTCCTGTAAGCGGTTACTAACAAATGAGAAGCCACATTCAATGAGTTTTGTATGTATTTGATAAATATATAAGATTGATTTCAAGAATCGATCTGCAATAGTTCAGCTAAGTGATTGTCTCGGCTGAAGAAATCCCCTTTGTTCAACTTGACCTCCCTCTGTCTTTCGGATTAAAGTGGGAAAACGTAGAAAAAAGTGGCTGAACTGGCCTACAGCTATGCCGCGTCCTGGGTTTTGACAGATCCAAGTGGAGGAGACGAAAAAAGATGGCCGGCACGGGCAGTACGTTCCACGGCGCAACCGTCCTCACCCTGGACGCCAAGGGCCGTCTCGCCATTCCCACGCGGCACCGCGACGCGCTGGTCGCCGCGAGCAGGACGCTCGTGCTCAGCGCGCACCCCGACGGCTGCGCGCTCCTCTACCCGGAATCGGACTGGCAGCGCGTGCGCGAGCAGGCGGAGAAATTCCCGGCTTTCCATCCGCAGGCCAGCTGGTGGAAGCGCCTGCTGCTCGGCTTCGAGGAACACGTGGCGCCCGATGCCTCGGGACGCGTGCTCATCTCCAGCGGCCTGCGGCTGCACGCGAGGCTCGAGCGCGAGGCCATGCTGGTCGGCCAGGGCCACTACTTCGAACTCTGGGATTCGGCCGTCTGGAGCGCGAAACTCGCCGGCGCACTGGCTTCTGCCGGCACCCCGCCTCCGGGCATGGAGGATTTCTCGCTGTGATGGCGGGCGCGGACGATGAGCGAACCTGCCTTTGCTCATCGCGCGGTCCTGCTCGAGGAAGCGGTCGCCGCCCTTGCCATCCGTCCGGAAGGCAGCTACCTGGACGCCACCTTCGGGCGCGGCGGCCACAGCCGAGCCATCCTGCAGCGGCTCGGGCCCTCGGGTCGGCTGATCGCGCTCGACCGCGATCCGCAGGCGGTGGCGGCGGCCCGCGAAATCAAGGACCCGCGCTTCGTCATCGAGCACGCACCCTTCAGCGGACTGGAGCGGGTGCTCGACACGCATCTCGCCGGCAGGGGCGGGCAGTTGCAGGGCCTGCTCGCGGACCTCGGCGTTTCCTCGCCGCAGCTGGAAGACGCGTCGCGGGGATTTTCCTTCAGGGCGGACGGGCCGCTCGACATGCGCATGGATCCGACCCGCGGCGTTTCGGCCGCGGACTGGCTGGCCACGGCAACAGAACAACAAATCCGGGAGGCAATCGGCGGCTATGGCGAAGAACGGTTTGCTAAACAGGTTGCAAAGGCGATTGTTGATGCTAGGGCACGCGAGCCGCTCGTCCGCACCGAGCAACTTGCCGCTGTCGTGGCTGCGGCGGTCAGGAAACGGGAAACACGGCGCGAGGTCGGCCAGAATCCGGCGACGCGTACCTTTCAAGCTCTACGGATTCTCGTCAATCGGGAGCTTGAGGAGGTCGCGCTGATGCTGCCCCAGGCGATCCGGCGGCTGGCGCCGGGAGGGCGGCTGGCGGTGATCGCCTTCCATTCGCTGGAAGACCGCCTGGTCAAGCGCTTCCTGCGCGCCTGCAGCGAAGATCGGCTGCCATCGGATTTGCCGATTCGCGCCCGCGATTTGCCACAAGCGCCGCTCAGAATCGTCGGCAAGGCGCAGCGCGCGTCGGCGGCCGAAATCGCGGCCAACCCGCGCGCCCGCAGCGCGACCTTGCGCGTGGCCGAGCGAACCGGCGCGGCATTCAATGAATCGATCCTGCACAGCATCGGGCCCGAGCCGTGGCGAAGCTGAACCTCCTCCTCCTCCTGGTTCTCGTCGCCTGCGCGCTCGGGCTCGTCACTTCGCAGCACAAGTCGCGCAAGCTGTTCGCCGAGCTCGACCACGAGCAGGAGCGCGCGCGCGCGCTCGAAGTCGAGTACGGCCAGCTGCAGCTGGAGGCCAGCACCTGGGGCCTGCATTCGCGCGTCGAGAAGATCGCCACCGGCGCGCTCGGCATGCGCGCGCCCGATCCGCGGCGCGTGCGCATGGTCGAGCCGAAAACGGAAGCACCAACGCCATGAGTGCCGAAGGGATTCATCCTTGACCGCCGCCGCCAGCGTGCCGGTGATGGTGCGGCTGCCCGCCGGGCGCGCGCGCCTGACATTGGCGCTGCTGCTCGCCGCCTTTTTCGTGCTCGCCGGCCGCTCGGTCTACCTGCAGTCGATAAAGACCGGTTTCCTGCAGGAGAAGGGCGAGGCGCGCTACTCACGCGTGCTCGAAGTGCCGGCCACGCGCGGCCGCATCCTCGACCGCAACGGCGAGGCGCTGGCGATCTCGACGCCGGTGAAGTCGATCTGGGCGATCCCGGAGGACGTGAAGGCGGACGCAGCGCAACTGAAAGCGCTCGCCGCATTGCTGCAGATGGCCCCGCGCGAGCTGGCGCGCAAGCTGTCCGACGCCGACCGCGACTTCGTCTACCTGAAGCGACAGATCCCGCCCGAGGTCGCGGCACGCGCCGCTGCGCTCGGCATCCCGGGCATCCACCAGCAGAAGGAGTACCGGCGCTACTACCCGGGCGGCGAGACCATGGCGCAGGTGATCGGTTTCACGGGCGTCGACGACGCGGGCCAGGAAGGCATCGAGCTCGCGCACCAGCCGCTGCTCGCCGGCGCCGCCGGCAGCCGGCGCGTGATCAAGGATCGGCTCGGCCAGATCGTCGAGGACGTGGAATCGATCCGCGCCGCGCAGGACGGCCGCGACCTGACGCTTGCGCTCGACAGCAAGATCCAGAACCTTGCTTTCGGAGCGCTCAAGTCCGCCGTCGAGGCAAACCGCGCCAAGGCCGGCGCGATCGTGGTGCTCGATGTGCGCACCGGCGAAGTGCTCGCGCTGGCCAACCTGCCGACCTACAACCCGAACAACCGCGCCAAGCTCACCGGCGCGCAGCTGCGCAACCGCGTGATGACGGACAGCTTCGAACCCGGCTCGACGCTCAAGCCGTTCACCATCGGCCTGGCGCTGGAGACCGGCAAGATCACGCCTCAGACGGTGATCCAGACCGCGCCGGGTTCGCTCACCATCGCCAACTACACCATCCACGACGCGCACCCGGGCGGCGCGATGACCGTGGCGCAGGTGATCCAGAAATCCTCCAATGTCGGCGCAGCCAAGATCGCGCTGTCGCTGCCGCGCGAGGAAATGCACGACCTGTTCCGGCGCGTCGGCTTCGGCGCCGCGCCGCGGCTGGGCTTTCCGGGCGAAGCCACGGGCAAGCTGCGCGCGGCGAAGACCTGGCGGCCTATCGAGCAGGCGACGATGGCCTACGGTCACGGCATCTCGGTGAGCCTGATCCAGCTTGCGCGCGCCTACACCGTGTTCGCGCGCGACGGCGAGCTCGCGCCTCTGTCCCTGGTGAAGACCGATGCGGCCCCGGTGCCGGGCGAGCGCGTGTTTTCGCCGGAAACGGCGCGCGCGCTGCGTGCCATGCTCGAATCCGCGGTGCAACCCGGCGGCACGGCGCCGCGCGCCCGCATCATGGGCTGGCGCGTCGGCGGCAAGACCGGCACCGCGCACAAGGAGGAGAACGGCGGCTACGCCGCCAACAAGTACGTATCCTCGTTCGTCGGCTTCGCGCCGGTGTCCGAGCCGCGCCTGGTGATTGCCGTGATGCTGGATGAACCCTCTGCGGGCCAATACTACGGCGGCTTGGTCGCCGCGCCGGTGTTCTCGCAGGTCATGCAGGGCGCGCTGCGGATGATGGGCGTGCCCTACGACGCGCCGCTGGTGCCGGTCGAGATGCCGGGCGAGGGCGACGACGCGAAGGAGAGCACCTGATTGGCGACCTGTTCGCGCAACTTTCCCGCCAGGGGGCCGCGATCGAGCGCCTGACCTCCGACAGCCGGCGCGCCGCGCCCGGCACGGCGTTCTTCGCCTGGCCGGGCGCCGCAGGCGACGGCCGCCGCCACATCGCCCAAGCGATCGAGCGCGGCTGCGCGGCCGTGCTCTGGGAGAGCGACGGCTTTTCCTGGGACAGCCGCTGGCAGGTGCCGAACGCGCCGGTCCACGGACTCAGGGCGCAGGCCGGCTTCATCGCGCACGAATTCTACGGCCGGCCTTCGGAGTCGATGTGGGTCTGCGGCGTCACGGGTACCAACGGCAAGACATCCTGCTCGCAGTGGCTCGCCGCGCTGCTGTCGGGCCGGGACGAGAAAACGGCAGTGATCGGCACCCTCGGGGCGGGTTTTCTCCCGGAGCTGGAGTCCACGGGGCACACGACGCCGGACGCGCTCGATCTGCACGCCATGCTCGCGGCATTCAAATCCGGCGGCGCGCGCGCGGTGGCGATGGAAGTTTCCTCGCACGGCCTCGACCAGGGACGCGTCAACGGCGTCGCCTTCGATTGCGCGCTGCTCACCAACCTGACGCACGATCACCTCGACTACCACGGCACCATGGCCGCCTACGCGCAGGCCAAGGCGCGCCTGTTCGACGTGCCGGGCCTCGGCGCAGCGGTGCTCAACATGGACGACGCGTTCGGGGCGCAGCTTGCCGAGCGCCTGGCCGCGCGCGGCGCGCGCACGATCGGCTACGGATTTTCGCGGCCGGCGATGGCGGAGTTCGTTTGCGCGGAAGGCGTCGACGGCGAGCGCGTGAAGATCCATTCCAGCTGGGGGGACGCGAATGTGGCGATTCCGCGGCTGGGTCGCTTCAATGTCGCCAATGCGCTCGCCGTGCTGGGGTGCCTGGTCGCGAAGGGAATCCCGTTCGCGGAAGGCGCCGCGCTGCTCGAGCGGCTGCCGCCGGTGCCGGGTCGCATGCAGCAGGTGGGCAAACGACCGCTGGTGGTGGTCGACTACGCGCATACGCCGGATGCCCTCGACAAGGTGCTCGCGGCGCTGAAGCCGCTCGCGCTGGCGCGCGGCGGGCGCCTGGTCGCCGTGTTCGGCGCCGGCGGCGGGCGCGACGCGGCAAAACGGCCGCAGATGGGCCTGGCGGTCGCCAGGCGCGCCGACCGCATCGTGCTCACCTCGGACAATCCGCGCAGCGAAGAGCCGCTGGCCATCATCGCGGCGGTGCGCGCGGGTATCGCGGGCGAATGCATCATCGAACCGGATCGCGCCAAGGCGATCGAAGGCGCGATCGCGGCGGCGGACGACGCCGACGTGATCCTGATCGCAGGCAAGGGCCATGAAAATTTCCAGGAGATCGCCGGCCGGCGGCTGCCGTTTTCCGACGCGAAGGTGGCCGAAGCGTCACTTGGCCGCCGGGGGGCGCAATGATGGGTCTGCATGAAGCCTCCGAAGTGATGGGCGGCCGCGCGGTGGGCGGCGATGTCCGGTTCACGGGCATTTCCACGGACACGCGCACCTTGAAGAGGAACGAATTATTCGTGGCGATCCGCGGCGATCGCTTCGACGGGCACAGGTTTCTGGATACGGCGCGCTCGCAGAATGCCGCTGCCGCGCTGGTGGATGAAAAGGGATATCCGGGACATGCCCCCCTGCCAGTCGCGATCGTCGACGACACGAGGCGCGCGCTGGGCCGGCTGGGCCGGCATTGGCGATTGCGCTTCGCGCCGGCGCTGGTCGCGATCACCGGCTCGAACGGCAAGACCACCACCAAGGAAATGCTCGCCTCGATCCTGCGCGCGCATGCGGGCGAGGCGGCCACGCTCGCCACGCGCGGCAACCTGAACACCGATATCGGCGTGCCGCTCACGCTGCTCGGGCTCAACGCCGGCCACCGCTATTGCGCGATCGAGCTCGGCATGAACCATCCCGGCGAGATCGCGATGCTGGCGGAAATCGCGCAACCGACGGTGGCGCTCGTCAACAACGCGCAGCGCGAGCACTTGGAATTCATGGAGTCGGTGGAAGCGGTCGCGGAGGAGAACGCCAGTGTGTTCGAAGCGCTGCCCGCGGACGGCGCCGCTGTGCTGAATGCCGACGACGCGATGGCCGGCGTGTTCCGGCGCAAGGCGGGCACGCGCCGGCGCGTCGAATTCGGCCTGCAGGCGGGCGATGTCGTCGGCGGTTTCACGCTGCGGCCGCTGGGCAGCGATATCGTCGTGCGGACGCCCGCGGGCGAGGCGCGGGCGACGCTCGCGATCCCGGGCCTGCACAACGTCCGCAATGCGCTTGCGGCCGCGGCGTGCGCGCACGCCGCCGGCATTCCCGCGCAGGCCATCGGCGCCGGCCTCGCCGCCTTCCGTCCCTACACCGGCCGACTGCAGGTCAAGACCACCGCCGCCGGCGCGACGCTGATCGACGACAGCTACAACGCCAACCCCGATTCGGTGCGTGCGGCGATCGACGTGCTCGCGTCCTGTCCCGGCCCGACCGCGCTGGTGCTCGGCGACATGGGCGAAGTGGGCGAGCAGGGCCCGGCGTTCCATGCCGAGGTGGGCAGGTACGCGAAGGAGAAGGGGATCGACACGCTGCTGGCGCTGGGAGTGGCGACACCTGGCACCGTGAAGGCATTCGGTACAGGCGCGCGGCATTTTGACCGGATGGAAGATCTGGTCGAAAAGACGGCAGGCGCGAAAACGCTGCTGGTCAAAGGCTCCCGCTTCATGAAGATGGAGCGGGTCGTCGCAGCCCTGACCGGCGAGAAGGGCGCGGCGCACTGATGCTGCTCGAACTCGCCCAGTGGTTGGCGAAAGACGTGCGCCTGTTCAACGTCTTCAACTACATCACCCTGCGCGCGGTGCTGGCCTGCCTGACCGCGCTGGCGATCTCGCTGATCCTCGGGCCCTACGTGATCCGCAAGCTGACCGCGTTCAAGATCGGCCAGGCGGTGCGCGACGATGGGCCCAAGTCGCACCTGACCAAGGCCGGCACGCCGACCATGGGCGGCGCGCTGATCCTGCTGTCGATCGCCATCACCACGCTGCTCTGGGGCGACCTGGCGAACCGCTTTCTCTGGGTGGTGCTGCTGGTGACGCTCGCCTTCGGCGCGATCGGCTGGATCGACGACTACCGCAAGGTGGTGCGCAAGAACCCGAAGGGACTGTCGGCGCGCGCGAAGCTGTTCTGGCAGTCGCTCTTCGGCCTGCTCGCCGCGATCTACCTCGGCCGGCTGGCGCAGACCACGCCGGCGCTCGACCAGCTCATCGTGCCGTTCTTCAAATTCGCCGCCTACCCGCTCGGTGCCATCGGCTTCGTGGTGCTGACCTACTTCGTGATTGTCGGCACCTCCAACGCGGTCAACCTCACCGACGGCCTGGACGGCCTCGCCATCATGCCGACCGTGATGGTCGGCGGCGCGCTCGGCATCTTCGCCTATGTCGCCGGCAACGCCGTGTTTTCCAAATATCTCGGCCTGCCCTACATCGCCGGCGCGGGGGAACTGGCCGTATTCTGCGGCGCGCTGGTCGGCGCGGGCCTCGGCTTCCTGTGGTTCAACGCCTATCCGGCGGAGGTGTTCATGGGCGATGTCGGCGCGCTGGCGCTCGGCGCCGCGCTCGGCACCATCGCGGTGATCGTGCGCCAGGAGATCGTGCTGTTCATCATGGGCGGCGTGTTCGTCGCCGAGACGCTGTCGGTGATGATCCAGGTGATCTATTTCAAGGCGAGCGGCGGCAAGCGCATCTTCCGCATGGCGCCGCTGCACCACCACTACGAGCTGGAAGGCTGGAAGGAATCGCAGGTGGTGGTGCGCTTCTGGATCATCACCATGATGCTGGTGCTGTTTGGCCTCTCGACGCTGAAGCTCAGATGATGCGCGATCCGGCCCACTCGATGCTCAAGGCGCCCGCGGCGATGGAACTGCGCGGCAAGCGGGTCCTCGTCCTAGGCCTGGGCGACACGGGCCTGTCGGCGGCGCGCTGGGTGGCAGCGCAGGGCGGCGAGGCGCGCGTCGCCGATTCGCGCAAGGCACCTCCGCGCATGGCGGACCTGAAAGGCGAGCTGCATACCGGCAAGTTCAAGGTTTCGCTGCTCAAGGACGTGGACCTCGTCTGCCTAAGCCCGGGGCTTGCGCTCACGGAAGAGATCGTGCAGGCGGCGATCGCGAAGGGCATTCCCGTGCTCGGCGACATCGAGCTGTTCGCGTGGAAGGCGCGGGGCCTGCGCCTCGCCGTCACTGGCACGAACGGCAAGTCCACCGTGACCGCGCTGACCGGGCACCTGCTCAGGTCGGCCGGCGTCGATGCCGAGGTCGCGGGCAACATATCACCGCCCGCGCTCGACGCGCTGCTGCGCAGGAAAACTCCGCCCGCCGCCTGGGTGCTCGAGCTTTCGAGCTACCAGCTGGAAACGACCTGGTCGCTCGCGCCGGATGCGGCGGCGATGCTCAATCTTTCGGAAGACCACCTGGATCGCTACGCCGGACTGGCGGACTACGCCGCGGCGAAGGCGCGGATTTTCCGGGGCACGGGCGTGCAGGTGCTGAACCGCTGCGACTCGGCGTCGATGGCTCTTGCGCTACCCGGGCGTCCGCAAGTGACTTTTGGTCTTGACGCGCCGGACATGCCGGAAGATTTCGGTGTCAAGGATGGCTGGATGGTGCGAGGGCAAGAACGCATCTTTCCGGTCGCCGAACTGCCGCTTTCGGGTATGCATAACGCGTCGAACGCGCTGGCGGCCTGCGCGCTCACCCATGCCGCCGGTGTGCCGTTGGCGGCGCTCGCCGCGGGCCTGCGCAGCTTCGGAGGTTTGCCGCACCGCATGCAGCGAATTGCGCTGCGCGGCGGTGTCGAGTGGCTGGATGATTCGAAGGGCACCAACGTCGGCGCGACCGTCGCGGCGCTGAACGGGCTGGCCCGGAAGGCCATCCTGATCCTCGGCGGCGAGGGCAAGGGACAGAATTTCGCGCCGCTCGCGCCGGCGGTCCGTGCGCGCGCGAAACGGGTACTGCTGATCGGGCGCGACGCCAAACTGATCGACAAGGCGATTGCCGGCGCGGGCGTCCCGGTTGAGCGATGCGATTCGCTCGAGGCTGCGGTGGCGCGCGCCGCGGCGGTTGCGGTTCCGGGTGACGTCGTGCTGCTGTCGCCGGCCTGCGCGAGCTTCGACATGTTCCGCGATTACAGGCATCGCGGCGAAGTTTTCACCGCTGCAGTGGAAGGCCTGGGCGCCTGATGGCCAGCCTCACTTTCGGCCAGGGCGGAGTGCGGACAGCGGGCGCGCCGGCGCCCGAATACGACCGCTCGCTCGCCTGGGCGGCGCTGCTGCTGGTCGCGCTCGGCCTGGTGATGGTGTACTCGGCCTCGATCGCCACCGCCGAGGCAGGCCGCTATACGGGCCAGAACCCGGCGTATTTCCTGATCCGGCACGCCGCCTTCCTTGCGATTTCGCTCGCGGCGGCGACGGCTGTGTTCCTGGTGCCGGTGCGCTGGTGGCAGAGGGGCGCGCCCTGGATCTTTGCCGCGAGCTTCGTGCTGCTGGTGCTGGTGCTGGTCCCCGGCATCGGCCGCGAGGTCAACGGCGCGCGACGCTGGCTGAACCTGATGGTGGCCACGGTGCAGCCCTCCGAGCTGATGAAGCTCGCGACGGTGCTCTACGCCGCGGACTACACCGTGCGCAAGCACGCGGTGCTGAAAAGCTTCAAGCGCGGCCTGCTGCCGATGCTGGGCGTGATGCTCGCGGTGGCCTGGCTGCTGCTGCGCGAGCCGGATTTCGGCGCCTTCGTGGTGGTCGCGGTGACCGCCTTTGGCCTGCTGTTCCTCGGCGGCATGAATGGCCGGCATTTCACGGCGCTGGTGGGCATGCTCGCCCTGGGTTTCGCAGGGCTGGTGCTGTCTTCGCCTTACCGAATGCAGCGCATCTTCGGCTTCATGGATCCCTGGTCCGACGCCTACGGCAAGGGCTACCAGTTGTCGCATGCCTCATCGCCTTCGGCCGCGGCGAGTGGCTGGGCGTGGGCCTGGGCGCGAGCGTCGAGAAGCTGCACTACCTGCCCGAAGCGCATACCGACTTCCTGCTCGCCGTGATCGCCGAGGAGCTGGGGCTCGCGGGCGTAGTCGTGGTGATCGCGCTGTTCCTGTGGATCGTACTGCGCGCCTTCGCCATCGGCCGCCAGGCGGCCATGCGCGAGCGCCATTTCCACGCGCTGGTGGCGCAGGGAATCGGCATCTGGATTGGCTTCCAGTCGCTCATCAACATGGGCGTGAACATGGGCCTGCTGCCCACCAAGGGCCTCACGCTGCCGCTGATGAGTTTCGGCGGCTCGGGCCTGATCGTGAACTGCGTGGCCATCGCGATGCTG
>DATJYN010000175.1:0-5328 GCA_035499575.1 Burkholderiales bacterium
ACCGTGGACTACGCGATCCTGCTCGAGGGTGAAATCTGGGCGGTAATGGACGAGGGCGAGACGCTGATGCATGCCGGCGACGTGCTCATCCAGCGCGGCACCAACCACGCCTGGGCGAACCGTTCCGGTAAAACCGCGCGCATCGCTTTCGTGCTGATGGATGGCAGGCGCTAGTCTTTACTTGAAATCGCCGGCCTCCAGGAACGAAAGTTTCTTCAGGTCGAGGTGCCGGCGCAGCGCATCGCGCACTTCGTCCGGTTTCAGTTCGGCGAGGCGCTTCTCGAATTCGATGTCCCAGGCGAAGGTGCGGCCGATGAACAGGTAGTTGGCGAGGCGGCCCGCGAGGGCGCCGTCCTGCCCGCGCTGCACGCGGCGCGCCTCCAGCAGGCCTTTCTTGGCGGCCTCGAATTCGGCGGCGTCGAAGCCCTGCGCGAGCGCGCGCTCGAGCTCCTCGCGGATCGCGCGCTCGACCCGCTCGCGGTTCTGCGGCGCATAGATTGCCGAGACGCCGAAGCTGCCGGCCATGTCCTGCGGACTCGCGCTGATCCCGCTGTAGGTGCTGTAGGAAAGCCCTTCCTTCTCGCGCACGCGCAGGGCAAGGCGCGCGCTGGAGCTGCCGCCGAGCAGGTAGTTGCCGAGCACCAGCGCAGGGAAGTCGGGGTTGTCGTCGCGCAGCGGCAGGTTCATGCCTGCACGCAGCACCGCGTTGGCCTTGTCGGGAGTCGCCACCGTTTCCTCGATCGGCACGACGTCGAAATAGCGCGCCGGGATGCGGGCGTAGGACGCCGGGCTCTTCCAGCCGCCGAACAGTTCCGCCAGGAGTTTCATCAGCGCCTCCGGGTCGAAGTCGCCCACGGCGACGAACTCGGCGCCGGTCGCTCCGACCAGGTCGGCGTAGCAGCGCCTGGCTTCCTCGAGCGTCGCCGATTTCATGTCGGCGACGCGCTCGTCCAGGGTTTCGACGTAGTTCCAGTCGCCGCGCGGGTAGGGGCTCAGGTGCCGGGCGAGGCGCACGCCCGCGATGGCCGCAGGGTCGCCGCGCTGCGCTTCGGCGCCCGTCAGCGCCGCGCGCCGCAACTCCTCGAATTCGGCAGGTGGGAAGGCGGGCTCGCGCAGCACCTCGGCAACCAGGCGCAGCGCGCCGTCCAGCTGAGGGCGGCGCACGTCGATGGAGGCACCGCCGATGCCGACCGAGACATTCGCATTTAGCTTGTCGAAGGCGTCGCGCAGTTCGGCGCGCGTGTGCTTCTGCGAGCCGCGCATCAGCATGTCGTCGGCGAAGCTGCAGGCGCGAGCGCGGTTCCGCTTGCTCTGCGCGTCGCCCCAGTAGAGCGACAGCTGCGCAATCACCGTGCCGCCGCGCGTTTTCTTCGGCAGCAGCGCGACCTTGATTCCGTTAGCCAGCGTCCTGCGGATCACGCGCGCCTCGATGTTGGCCGGGGTCGGATCGAAGACCTCGCCGGCCTGCACCGTCTCATCGCTCTTCAAACCGGCCAGCGCCTTCGCGAGGTCCGGCGTCGGCGGGATGTCGGCGCGGTCCGGTTTGGCGGTCGGCACGAAGACGCCGAGCACCCGGTTGGCGGGCTTGAAATAGGCGTCCAGCGCGCGCTGCACGTCGGCCGTGGTGACCTTGCGCACCCTTTCGCGGTAGATGAAGAACAGGCGCCAGTCGCCCATCGAGGCGAATTCGCCCAGGTAGCGCACATAGCCGGCCGAATCGAGCGGCGCCTTTTCCATGTCGTTCAGCAGCGTGGTGCGCGCCCGCTCCACTTCGGCGTCGGTGACCGGCTCGCGGCCGGGCCCTTCGAGCGCCTTCAGCAGCGCATCGCGTGCCGGTTCCAGCGCCGCGTCCTTCGGCAATATCGCGCCGAAATTCGCCCAGCCCGGATCGTGCAGCATGCGCTCGTAGCCCCAGGCCGATGTCGCCAGGCCGGTCTGCACCAAAGCGCGGTGCAGGCGGCCGGTGGGCGCGGAGCCGTAGGCGAGTGCGAGGATGTCGATCGCCGGGTAGTCGGGATGGCTGCCTGCGGGGACGCGGTATTGCGCGCTCACGATCTGCACGTCGCCGGCGCGGCGCAACGTCACCGAGCGCTCGCCATCCTGCGTCGCCTCCACCGTGTAGAGCGCAGGCAGCGCGCGCGCCGGGCGCGGGATCGGCGCGAAGTGCTTTTCCACCAGCGCCAGCGCGGCGGCCTCGTCGATCTTGCCGCCGACGATCAGGAAAGCGTTGTCGGGCTGGTACCAGGTCCGGTAGAAGGCCTGCAGGCGCTCGATCGGCACCTGCTCGATGTCGGTGCGGAAGCCGATCACCGGGTTGCCGTAGTTGTGCGCGGCGAAGGAGAGGCGCTGCATGCGCTCGGCGAGCACGTTGCCCGGCTCGTTCTCGCCGCGCTCGAACTCGTTGCGCACGACGGTCATCTCGCTGTCAAGATCGGACTTCTTCACGAACGAGTTCACCATGCGGTCGGCTTCCAGCCCGAGCGCCCAGTCGAGGTTGTCGCCGGTGGCGGTGAGCGTCTCGAAATAGTTGGTGCGGTCGTTGGCGGTGGTGCCGTTGAAGCGCGCGCCGCGCTTGTTCAGTTCTTCCTTGATGCTGGCGTGGCGGCTGGCGCCCTTGAACAGCATGTGCTCGAGCAGGTGCGCCATGCCCTTCTCGCCGTAGCCCTCGTTGCGCGAGCCGACGAAATAGCTGATGTGCACGGTGAAATTGCTCGCGCTCGGGTCGGGCACCATCAGCACGCGCAGGCCGTTGTCGAGGCGGTACTCCGTGACGCCCTCGATGCTGGCGACTTTCTGCGGCGCGGACAGCGCTGCGGCCGGCAGGAACGCGAAGAGCAGGGCGGCGATCAGGCAATTGCGCATGCGGGCTATCCTATCTCACTGCATAACGAGAAACGCCGCTGCCGTGCGGGCAGCGGCGCTCGCGGGCGACTGCGGCTTGCTTACTGCTTCTTGTCGGTGCCGGCGTGCATTTTCTCGCGCTGCGCCATCATGCACTTCTGCAGTTCGTCGCCGCGCTTGCCGGTGCAGGCTTCCGCGGCCGCCTGGTGCGCGTCCATGCGCTTGCTCATCTTCGCCTGATGTTCCTTGGCGCGCTCCTGGCACTTGGCCGGGTCTTTCGCCTTCGAGCACATCTGCTGGGTCATGCAGCCGCGCTTGTCCTGGCTGTCCTTGCAGGCTTCGCGCGCGGCCTTGAAGTTCTCGCGCATCTGCTTGCGGTCGGCCTCGCACTTCGCCGGATCGGCTTCCTGGCTGCAGGGCTTCATCATCCGGTGCCCGCCCATCGGGCCCTTGCCCGCGTCGCCGGCGGGGGCCTGCGCGAAGGCCGAAAACGCCGCCAGCGAAAAACAGGCAGCGGCTACAGCGGGTAGAAAGCGGTTCATCCTGGCACTCCTCGTTAGGTTCAGACGAGGCAAGCCTATCGACGCGCGCTGCAGCACGCTGTGAGGATTTGTATCAGTCTGTAACTGTCAGCCAGCTTGCTTCAGCATGGTGGCGCCGTCGGAGACCTCGAACTTGCCGGGACCTTCGAGGTTGACGTTCTTAACCACGCCGTTGTCCACCAGCAGCGAGAAGCGGTTCATGCGCATGCCCATGCCGCGTGCCGTCAGGTCCAGTTCCAGGCCCATCGCCTTGGCCCAGGCCGCGCTGCCGTCGGCGAGGAAGCGGATCTTGCCGATCGCCTTCTGGTCCCTGCCCCAGTGCGCCATCACGAACGCGTCGTTCACCGCGACGCACCAGACCTCGTTCACGCCCTTTTTCTTCAGCGCGTCCAGGTTCTGCAGGTAGCTCGGCACGTGCTTCGCGGAACAGGTCGGGGTATACGCGCCCGGCAGGCCGAAAATCGCGATCTTCTTGCCCTTGACCGCGTCCGACACCGTCACTTCCTTCGGCGGCATCGCGCATTGCGTCGTCGAATCGAATTCCAGGGACTCCATCAGCTTGCCGTCGGGCAGCTTGTCGCCGGCCTTGATCGTCATAAATCCTTCTCCTTAGTAGGGTTCTGGCAGGGGAAAGGGATGATACCGCAGTAAGATTTCCCGGAGACAACTCGAAGGGAGGCGAGCGTGGCGACATTTGTGGTGGCGCACGGAGCGTGGTCGGCGGGCTGGGCCTGGAAAAAGATGCGGCCCCTGATGCGCGCACGCGGGCACGAGTTCTTCACGCCGACCTACACCGGCATGGGAGAGCGTTCGCATCTGGCGCACGAGGACATCGATCTCGACACTCACATCGCCGACGTCATCGGGCTGTTGAAGTTCGAAGACCTGCGCAACGTGATCCTGCTGGGCCACAGCTACGGCGGCATGGTCGCCACCGGCGTCGCCGACCGGGCCGGCGACCGCATCGCGCAACTCGTCTACCTCGACGCCTTCGCGCCGCGCGACGGCCAGTCGCTGCTCGACCTGCAAACCGAGGAAAACCGCCAGCGCGTGCGCGAGGGCGCAAGGAAGGAAGGCGGCGGCTGGCGCATCCCGCCCAACCCGACGCCGCCCGACACGAGTCCGGAGGACCTGGCCTGGGTCAGCGCGCATCGCATGCCGCAGCCGTTGAAGACATTCGAGCAGAAAATCAGGCTCACCGGCGCCGTCGACAAACTGCCGCGCACCTATATCTACTGCAAGATCTCGCGCCCCGGCGACGTCTTCCGCCAGTTCCGCGATCGCGCGAGTACCGAGAAGGGCTGGAAATGCATCGACATCGACGCCAGCCACAGCCCGAACGTCACTGCGCCCGAAACGCTGGCGCAAATCCTGGACGGCATCGCTGCCAATTAGCGGAGTCAGCGCAATATCACTCGGGGTCGGGCGGTTCATGCTCGGGATAGAGGAACCGTGCGAGCAAGAAAAGCCCGAGCGCCGTGCCGGCGCTTAGCCAGCCCACCGTGACGCCGAGCTTCTTGCCATGCCACAGCGATCCGAACCAGCGGTTGAATTCGTCCATCAGCACGTTCATTTTTCCGCCGTAACGCTCCAGCTCGCGCACGTAGCCCTTGGATTGGTACGCGCTTCCCGGATAGATCTTGCCGTCGATGATGACGTAGCCGTCGCCTTCGTCCGGATTGTCGTCGGCCAGAAAATAGATTGCGGACGCGCTGCACAGGCCGATGAACAGGATTCCAAGGCTAATGGCGTAAAGGCGATTGCGCGTCGAAGTCATGTGGCTTGAAGTGCCGCGCGCCTTCCGCGCTCGACATCGATGCCGATGAGAAGGATCAATCCGACCACGAAATAGGCGCCGACGGCGAGGATGCCGAGGCGGTGGTTGCCTTCGAAGATCCAGGTGACGGCGCCATAGGTGAGGGGGCCGAAGATGGAGGCCGCTTTT
>DATJYN010000176.1:0-6730 GCA_035499575.1 Burkholderiales bacterium
TTCATGGCGGTGTAGTTCTTCAGCTCCGCCACGGGTTCGCCGCGGCGGTGGTGCCAGAAGTAGAAGATGAAGGCATAGGGATCGAGCACGGAGTACTGATCGGAGAGCCACTCGCGGCCGGCGTACATGGCGTCGATCTGCATCATGTACTCGGCATAGCTCTGCTTCGCCTTCGCCTGAATGCCTGGAAAGGCGGCCTTTTCGTCGGTATAGCGCTCGGTGCGGGCGATGTGGCCGTTGGCGGGATGAACGGTGGCAGCGAAGTAGCCGATGATGGAGAGCGCTTTCGCCTCCTTCACGGGGTCGGTGGGCCAGAGGCCGAAGCGCTTGCCGAGAAAGGGAAGGATCGCGGTGTTCTCGGTGAGGGGCGAGCCGTCGTCGAGCAGGAGCGAGGGCACGCGCGCAAGCGGGTGGATCTTCATGTAGTCGGGCGTACGGTGCTCGCCCTTGGAGAGGTCCATCTTCCTGGGCGTATATTTCTCGCCGCCTTCTTCCATCACGATGTGGGGCGCCATCGAGCAGGCGCCGGGGCCGTAGAACAGTGTCAGCACTGGGTTTGTCCTCCTTGGGAATGAATCAAGAATAGCATCCGGCCATCCGTACGTGACGCGGCATCAACCGGGTTTCCAGGCGCGCCAGCCGGACTGCAAGGGGAAATAGAGGCCCGCGGCGGTGCCGCCCAGAGCGCCGGCGTAGGCATCGAGCTGCGCCCGGTAGCGCTCGCGCTGCCGGTCAAGAAACGCCTCGGGCCCGCCGCCTTCCTGGGGGCTGGTCTTGTAGTCCACCACCCACCTCATGCCGTCGGATTCCCGGATCAATCGATCCACGATGTAGCTCCGCTCCGGCGTTCGAATTCTGTACTCGCTCTTCGCTTCGGGATGCGGCCCCAGCAGCCAGCGTCCGCGCTCATCGGCGAGCGTGTTCTTCAGCGCCGCAAGCACAAGCTCTGCGGCAGGTCCGGGCGCTTGGACGCCGCGGCGGTAAAGGTCGCGCTCGAAGTGGGAGCGGAGTGATTCGACGCGCCTGGCGTCCCAGCCCTTGAGTTCGTCCTCGGCGATGCGCTGCAGCCAGCGGTGGACGACGGTGCCGACGTGGCGGGCGGTTTCGCCGGCCCAGGAGAATTCGATCCGCTCCTCCTCGCGGCCTTCGGGCGGCGCGGCCCACCGGGCGGGCGCGGGCGGCGCCGGAAGCTTGAAGTTCGCGGGCAGGCGGCGAAGTTTTGCGCCTTCGGGCGATTTTCGATCAATAACTTCAGGAATCGAACCCGCAACATCCGCTTTCGGAAAGTGCCCGGCGGCGGCGAACCAGGCCTTGGCGAGCAGGGAGCGCTTGTTGGGCGGCTTGGCTTCGCCTTTTTCGTTCGCCTTCGCGCAGCCGAGCAGGTGCAGGCGCGAGATAGCGCGGGTGGCGGCGACGTAGAAGAGGCGCCCTGCTTCGATGTCCTCGGCTTCCTTGCCGAGCTCGCGCACGTATTCGTAGATCGGGTCCTTGTCGCTGCCGGTTTCGTTGATCGGCGCAAGCAGGATCGAACCGCCCGTTTGCTTCCAGGCGAACAGCTGGCGCTCGCCGGAGCGCGGCGAGCGATCGAGGCCGGGCACGATGACGGTGTCGAACTCGAGGCCCTTGGCCTTGTGAATGGTCATGATCTCCACCGCATCCGGGCCGGCGTCGACGTCGGGCAGCGCGTAGAGCTTCTCGAGCTTGTCTTCGAGCACGGCGAGGTCGGGCAGCTCGCCCGCTTCTTCCAGCTGCTCCAGCTCGTCGAGGAAGACGCCGGCGTCTTCGAGGTCGGTGGCGTCCTCGACGCAGGCCGGGCCGCCGAGCGCGAGCCAGGCGCCCTCGACGCGGTCGCGCAGCGTGCCGCGCAGGCGGTTCTCCAGCGCGGGGCGCATCACGGAGCGGAAGCGTTCGAGTTTGGCAACGCTCTGCACAAGCTCCCAGACCGTTTGCTTCCTGTTTTCAAAATATGAGGACAATTCCTCGAGCGACAGGCCAGCCCATGGCGCTCTCAGGATCGCCAGCCAGGCGACGCGGTCGGCCGGGTGCGTGAGCGCGCGCGCGAGGGCATAGAGATCCTGCACGATCTGCTTCTCGCCCAGCGCGTCGATCTCCACCGCGCGGAAGCGGATGCCCGCAGCCTTGAGCGCGGGCACGATGCCGTCGAGGTGCGAGCGGTTGCGCACGAGGATGGCGACTTTTCCCCTGGCGTCCTTTATCAGGGAAATTATTTTTCGGGATTCGAGGTCGCGGTCAAAGAAGCCGTGCCAGCTGACCGCATCCCCGGGCAGCGCGGGATGGTGCGGGGTCGAGGGTGAATAGGGGACGGCGCCGGCCGTTTCGTCTTCGGCCGCCGGCAATACTCTCGGGAATGTCCCGTTGAACCACGAGACGAGATCGGCTTGCGAGCGAAAATTCGTCGTGAGGGTGAGCGGTTCCAGCTTCACGCTGCCGAGGCCCTCGCGCCGCGCGCGCAGGAAGAGGCCCACCTCGGCCTCGCGGAAGCGGTAGATGGACTGCATCGGGTCGCCGACGAGGAAGGCCGTGCGGCCGTCGCCCGCCTGCCAGCCAGAGGTCAGCAGGCCGAGCAGCTCCCACTGCGACTGCGAGGTGTCCTGGAATTCATCGACCAGGACGTGGGCAATCCTCGAATCCAGGCTCAACAGCAGGTCGGTGGGATCCTCGGCGGCGCCGAGGGCGTGCACGGCGCCTTGGGCGATCTCGGCAAAATCGACGGAGTTTTTCCTGGTGAATTCCAGGAACAGCTGCTTCACCGCGGGCAGCAGCAGCGCCAGGATGGCTTCGAGCGCCTCCCATTGCGCGGCGCCGTAGGCGGCGGGCGGCAGGCCCGTGAGCGCGACCAGGGCGAGGCGGACCTGCTCGCCGTCGGGGCGCGAGGCGAGCACCTGCGCGGTCTTGTTCTTGACGCGCCAGGCGCCCTTCTTGGTCAGCAGCTCGGCCGCCATGTGCTCGCTGGCACCGGGTATGAGTCTTTTCGCCTTCTGTAAATGTTTTTCTCTTTCAGAAGACAGGACGGATTCAAGTTCTCTGCGCGTCGGGGGATGGCCGGCGTTGCGCAGCCACTGGTCGCGCTTGGCGAGCATGGTGGCGAGCAGCGCCGCGGCGGCGGAGACGTTGTTGTCGAGGTGCGAGAGCAGCCGCACGACGTTGGGATCCTCAAGATCGGCCAAGGCCGCAAACGCGGCGTCCCGGTAAAGCCCGGCGGCATCGTCGACGATTTCCGGCTGCGCGCCGAAACTCGCGAGCACCGGCACCTGGCGCGTGAGCGAGGCGCAGAAGGCGTCGATGGTAAGGATGCGCAGGCGGTGGGCGATTTCCCCCGCATTCGGCAACTTCTCGAGAACGCGCTTGCGCATTTCGGCGGCAGCCTTGCGCGTGAAGGTGATGGCGAGGATTTCCTCCGGCCGCTCGGTCAGCGACAGGAGTTTCAGGTAACGGCCCACCAGCAGCGTGGTCTTTCCCGATCCCGCCGGCGCCTGGACGATGAACGATTGCGCGGGGTCGAGCGCGCGTTCGCGCTGCTGCGCGTCGGCTATCATGGGGGCGGAGGAGTTACCCATGAGAGTCATTCCCGGCGACACCATGCCGGCGATCGATGCGCGCCTGGTCGTAAAGGGCGCCGCGGCAGGCAAATGGGCGCTCGCGCGCGAGAAGCCGGAGAAGCTCGCGCTGCTCGCCTTCTACCGCGGCATCTTCTGCCCGATCTGCCGCGTCTGGCTCGCCGACCTCGACCGCCTCGTCCCCGAATTCGAGAAGCGCGGCGTTTCGGTGATTGCGCTTTCCTGCGACAGGAAGGAAGGCGCCGAGAAGGCGGCCGCCGAATGGGGCCTGAAGAACCTGCGCATCGGCTACAAGCTCGACGTCGAGGACGCGCGCCGCGCCGGCCTCTACATTTCCGAGGGCCGCGGCCTCAATCCGGCCTCCGGCCTGAAGGAATCCATGCTGTTCGCCGAGCCGGCGGTGCTGCTGGTCAAGCCCGAGGGCGAGCTCTACGCGGCCTGGATCCAGTCCACGCCCTTCGCGCGCGTGCACATCGCCGAAATCCTGACCGCAGTGGACAACTTCGTGGCGAAGGGCCTGCCCGAACCTAGAGGATCGGCCTGAAGGCCGATTAAAGGCGGATCGGCCTGAAGGCCGATTAAAGGCGGATCGGCCTAGATTCATTCGTAGTCCTCGGGTTCTTCCTCGAGGGCGCTCAGGCGCTCGTGCACGCGGCAGAGCGGCTGCAGGTCGCAGTTGCGGCAGGTCGCGAGCCCCTTCTTCGGGTCCACCTGCGCCGAGCCCCCGGCGAATCCCGTCGCCAGCTTCTCCATCTCCGCCTTCCAGCCCTGCATCAGCCCGTCCCACGACAGCGCCTGCTTCACGCCGGGGAATTCCTTCTCGCGGATGGAGAAGCCGGCCATCTTCATGTCGCCGCGCCGCAGCTTGCCGAACACCACGGCCGAGATGTGTTCCTTCGCGGTGACGGCGTAGAGCGGCAACTGCGGCTCGTCGGGCCGCGGGCCGAGCCAGTCGTTCGGCGTGACCCGGCTGCCGGTCTTGTAATCGATGAGCGCATGCGTGCCGTCGGCGAGCCTGTCCATGCGGTCGATGCGGCCGGTGAGCTCCAGCCCGGCAATAGCGAGGCTGCGCTTTTCTTCCACCTGCACGACTTCAAATGCGGCGCGGCCTTTCTCGACCTCCAGCCACTCCGCCGCCAGCCGTTCCAGGCGCTTCTGCTCCAGCTCGGCGAAGCGGCCTTCGATGCCGAGGTCCTGAACGGCTTTTTTTGCCGCCCTTTCCATGATGGGCTTTAAATCCTTTGCAAGTGAAAGGCTGGAACCCAATTCCTTCCATATCGCCGCCATCAGCGTGTGCAGCAGAATCCCCCGGTCCATCGCATCAGGCCCCTCGGAAGGCGCGTCGAGCCCTTCCGCGCCCAGGCGGTGGCGCGCGAAGGCGCGGAACGGGCAGGCGGCCTGGTCGGTGAGCACGCGCGTGCCGCCGCGGATGGTTTTATCCTTTATTGGTGGAGCCTTACCGTCTGAAATGCTTTCAATCTTCCGGGCCGAAAAAAGCAATTCCCGGTAAGAAACGAACGGAGGCAAAACCACATTCTCTGCGGGCACTTCCGCAATCAACGGGCTCGGCAGCAAATCCCGATCCTCATCCTTCTCGGGCCAGGAGAACACCACCTCCTCCGCCGCGCCGAGCCAGCCTTCGGTGATGCGCCGGTCGAGCGCGAGCGAAGTCTCGGCGGTGGCCTCGGGGATGCCGGCCTTCTTCTGCAGCGCCACCGGCAGGAAGGCATGCGGGCGCGCCTTGAGCGGCCAGGACTCCTCCTTCAGGCCGCTCACCCACAGGCAGTCGAACTCCATGCCGGCGGATTCCAGGATGCCGACCACCTGCACCGGCGCATCGGCAGATTCGGGCTGGAACACCGTGTCGGCGCAGACGCGGCGCAGCTGCCGCAGCGCTTCCGGCGCGGACAGGTTGCCCGGCAGGAGCCCCAGCTTCGCGAATTCCCCCAGCGCCTCGTCGAACTTGAGGCGCGCCTGGTGCTCGTCCGAATCAGGCGTGCGCTCGCCCGGGAAGCCGGCGGCCTGCAGCAGCTCGGTGAACAGCTGCGCCCAGTCGTGGGGCGGACGATTTTCCTTTTTTTTCGATTTTTCGAAAAGATTCTCCAGAATTTTCCTGAGAACCGGACAGGGCCCGGCGAAAGACAACAGCTTTGCCAAGGAGACCCGCGGCCCCAATTCCTTGCGCAATTCCGCGTCCAGCCGCGCGCGCGCGAGCATTTCCGTTTCCGCGCCGCCGATGAAGGGCGAGCGCAGGAGACGGCTCGCTTCCTCGAAGGGTCTTTCGAAGAAGGCGAGCTCGAGGACGCCGAGCGCGCAGGCGACGAGCGGATAGCGGTCCAGCGGCTCGCCGAGCGAGAGATTGAACGGCGGCGCCACGCGCCCGCCGTCCGGCAGCGCGTGGCCGGGATTCATCGCGCGTGCGAACACGCGTTGCACCACCCTGCGCCGCTGCTCGAGGTCCGGGATCACCACGCCGATCCTCTTGCTGCCCTCCTCCAGCCGCGCGCGCGCCCAACCGGCGGCGGCTTCCAGTTCGTGGCGGGCGGAGGGGAACGAGGTTTTGCGGCTGGTTGATTTTTTCCTTTCAGGGCGGCAGGCAAGGACCCCGGCGCCCAAAAAGTCCCGGACCTGCGGCGGCAGGATGTCGAAGCCGTAGGCAACTACTTTTTTTGTCTTGAATTCAAGATCCGGCAACCGCGCGGCGTCGATGAAACCCTCCTTGTCGCAGCGCTTTTTGTATTCGCGGGCCCAGCCCGCGAAGGCCTGCGCGTCCTGGTTGCCGGGAAACTTGTCCAGCGCGCCGTCGATGCGCCAGGCATGCGCGAGCTTCCAGGCGGCGGCGCAGTCGGCGGCCGTTTCCGCGACCGACAGCAGTGCGGCGCCCTTCAGCACCGATTCCCACAACTGGCGCTCCTGCGCGGGCGTCAGGAGCTGCGGAAGGTCCCTGGAGGCGTCGGCATACAGCGCATCCTCGTAGAGCCGCTGCACGAACGCGCCGAACGGCAGGATGTCGGCGTCTTCCCAGACGGAAAGTTTTTTATCCGACTGGAACGAATCGAATTCGGCCTTCAGCGCCTGCGCCAGGCGGCGGTTGGGCGTGACCACGGTGATGCCGGCGGCGAGGCCCTGCGCGAGGCGCTCGAACAGCCCGC
>DATJYN010000177.1:0-7451 GCA_035499575.1 Burkholderiales bacterium
GAAGTGCAGATCGCACTGATCTCCGAGCGCATCAACGGCCTCGGCGAACACTTCAGCACCCACAAGGCCGACCACTCCTCGCGTCGCGGCCTCGTGAGCCTCGTGAACCAGCGCCGCAAGCTGCTGGATTACCTCAAGTCCAGCAATCCCGCGAAGTACCACGAGATCGTCGAGCGCCTTGGGCTCCGCCGCTAAGACTCATTCAGAAGGCCGCCGTCCCAAAGACAGCGGCCTTCTCGCTTAAATTCACCGTCAAAAATATTACGCAAGGACTTCAAGCGTGGCCGTCCACAAGAAATCATTCCAGTTCGGATCGCAAACCGTCACCCTCGAGACCGGCGAGCTGGCTCGCCAGGCAGATGGTGCGGTCGTCGTCACCATGGGCGAGACCGTGGTGCTGGTCACCGCCTGCGCGCGCAGGGAAGCCGTGCCGGGCCGCGACTTCTTCCCGCTGACCGTCAACTACATCGAGAAGACCTACGCGGCGGGCCGCATTCCCGGCGGCTTCTTCAAGCGCGAAGGCCGTCCTTCGGAGCGCGAGACGCTGACCTCGCGCCTGATCGACCGTCCGATCCGCCCGCTGTTCCCGGACGGTTTCTACAACGAGATCCAGGTGGTGGCCACCGTCGTCTCGCTCAATCCGGACATCGATGCGGACATCCCGTCGCTGCTGGGCGCCTCCGCCGCGCTGTGCATCGCCGGCGTGCCGTTCAAGGGCCCGATCGGCGCCGCGCGCGTCGGTTACAAGAACGGCCAGTACCTGCTGAACCCGACGCGCAGCGAGCGCGAGGGTTCGCAGCTCGACCTCGTGGTCGCGGGCACTGAAGCCGCGGTGCTGATGGTGGAATCCGAAGCCGCGGGCCTGTCCGAGGAAGTGATGCTGGGCTCGGTGGTGTTCGGCCACCAGCAGATGCAGGTGGCGATCAAGGCCATCCGCGAACTGGCTGCCGAAGCCGGCAAGCCCGCCTGGGTGCTGGCCGCCGCCGCCGACAACTCGGCGCTGGTCAAGGCCGTCGCCGACCACGCCGAGCAGGCGCTGCGCGATGCCTACCTGATCACCGTCAAGCAGGACCGCTATGCGCGCATCGGCGAGATCAAGGCCGCCGCCGTCGCCGCGCTGACCACGGGCGATGCGCCCGCGTTCACGAAGGAGCAGGTGGTCGGCGAATTCTTCAACCTCGAGAGCCGCATCGTCCGCAGCAACATCCTCGATGGCAAGCCGCGCATCGACGGCCGCGACACGAAGACCATCCGTCCGATCACCGTGAAGGCGGGCACGATTCCGCGGGCGCACGGTTCGGCGCTGTTCACGCGCGGCGAGACGCAGGCGCTGGTCACCACCACGCTCGGCACCGGTCGCGACGCGCAGATCATCGATGCGCTGGAAGGCGAACGTCGCGAGCCGTTCATGCTCCACTACAATTTCCCGCCGTTCTCGGTCGGCGAGACCGGCATGATGGGCAGCCCCAAGCGCCGCGAGATCGGCCATGGCAACCTCGCGCGCCGCGGCGTCGCGGCCGTGATGCCCGACATGACCACGTTCCCGTACGTGATTCGCGTGGTCTCGGAGATCCTCGAGTCCAACGGCTCGAGCTCGATGGCCAGCGTGTGCGGCACTTCGCTGTCGCTCATGGACGCGGGCGTGCCGATCAAGGCGCCGGTGGCGGGCGTGGCCATGGGCCTGGTGCTCGAAGGCGACCGCTTCCAGGTGCTGTCCGACATCCTGGGTGACGAAGATCACCTCGGCGACATGGACTTCAAAGTGGCCGGCACCGCCGATGGCATCACGGCGCTGCAGATGGACATCAAGGTCGAGGGCATCACGCCGGAGATCATGAAGGTCGCGCTGTCCCAGGCGCGCGAAGGCCGCCTGCACATCCTCGGCGAAATGGCGAAGGTGCTGAAGACGCCGCGCGAGAAGATGAGCGAGTGGGCGCCGTCCATCATCACCATCAAGATCGATCCCGAGAAGATCCGCGACGTGATCGGCAAGGGCGGTGCGGTGATCCGCCAGATCACCGAAGAGACTGGCACCACCATCGACATCGAGAACGACGGCACGGTGAAGATCGCCTCGGTGGCCGGCGCCGCGGGTCGCGAGGCCCTGCGCCGCATCGAGCTGATCACGGCCGACGTCGAAGTGGGTCGCGTGTACGAGGGCAAGGTCGCGAAGCTCATGGACTTCGGCGCCTTCGTGACCATCCTGCCGGGCCGCGACGGCCTGGTGCATATCTCGCAGATCTCCGACGAGCGCGTCGAGCGCGTCAGCGACAAGCTCAAGGAAGGCGATGTGATCCGCGTGAAGGTGCTGGAAGTCGACCGCCAGGGGCGCGTGCGCCTGTCGATGCGCAACGTGGATGGCGAAGAGGCGGCCTGAGCCGCCTCCGGTCCGACAACCTGCCCGCAACGCCGCGCGCACTCGCGCGCCGGCCTTGCCGGGCCTGGTTCAGGCCTGCGGTGCGTTGCGCGAGCGGCGCAGCGTCGTCTCCAGCTCGGTCACGAGCTGGATGTTGTCCGGGTTGTTGTAGCTCTGCACCAGCATCATGAGCATGGGTTCGCTCAGGATGCGGGCGCTTTCCTGTTCCAGTTCGCTGATCACCTGCAGCAGCACGAGGCGCGTGATGTTGCGGCCGGTGCGCTGCTCGACCACCGTGAATCCCTTGCCTTCGGCCACCAGGCGGCGCACGTCTTCGAGGGTGATGTAGCGGCTCTCCGTCGTGTCGTAAAGACGGCGGTTGGGATACTTCTTGATGATCCGGGGTTCGGCCATGGCGAAGCTCCTGCGTGCGTTAGGCGGCCATCCGCTGCAAGTACGGCTCTAACATAGTACAGACTGGCCCTCGGGCCCAAATTTGGCCTCAGCGGCCTGCCGGCAACGCCCCGATGCCTGCGAGCCGCTGCACATCCCACACCTTAACTCCCCACTGCCACAACTCCTGAACTGGAGCGCCGCGAAGCCCGGTAGGCGGATTCTGACGCAGCAGCCGCAGGGCTTCCCAGAGGCCGTGGCTGCCGCCCAGTGCATCGACCGGCAGCGCATGGGTCGATTTGGACAGCTTCGCGCCGTCGGCTTCGGTCACCAGTGGCAGGTGCAGGTAGAGGGGAGCCGCGCAGCCCAGCGCCTGCTGCAGCAAGCGCTGCGCCGGCGTCGAGCTGCGCAGGTCCGCGCCACGCACGATGTGGGTGATGTCCTGGGCGGCATCGTCGACCACCACCGCGAGCTGGTAGGCCCATACGCCGTCCCGCCGCTGGAGCAAGGGTTCGAGTGGACCGCGCTCGGCGCTGGCGCCGACGGCCTGCGGCAGCCGTTCCTCCCAGGTCGGCTGCCCGCCTTCGAGCCGCTTCAGGCGCCAGCCATGGGGTGGCCACCTGGACGAAGGTCCCGGCGGCCACGGCAGGTTGCGGCAGTTCCCGGCGCAATCGCCGTCATTGTCGGCTGCGGAGCGGACCCTGCGCGTGCAGAAGCATGGAAACAGCCGGTCGAGCGTTCGCAAACTCTCGAGGCTCGCCGCATAGGCCGCGCCCCGTCCGCTCTGGCGCCAGGGCACGCCGTCCCACTCGAAACCGAAGGCCTCGAGCGTGCCGAGGATGGCGTCCGTGAAGGCCGGTCGGGATCGGGCCGGATCGAGATCTTCGATGCGCAGCAGCCAGCGTCCGCCCGCGCTGCGGGCGTCGAGGTAACTGGCGGTGGCGGTGACCAGCGAGCCGAGGTGCAGCGGTCCGCTGGGCGTGGGCGCGAAACGACCGACGTAGGGCGCGCGGGGGTCGGTCAAAGCAGGCTAGCGGTAGCGATCGTCCCGGTCGCCGTACTGGCGTTCGCGGCGCTCCCGGCGCTCCTGGGCTTCGATGCTCAAGGTGGCCACCGGACGCGCTTCGAGGCGCTTGATGCCGATTTCCTCCCCGGTCTCGAGGCAGTAGCCGTAGCTGCCATCGTCGATGCGCTTCAGCGCTTCGTCGATCTTGCGGATCAGCTTGCGCTCGCGATCGCGCGTGCGCAGCTCGAGGCTGAATTCCTCTTCCTGGGTGGCGCGGTCATTCGGGTCGGGAAAATTGGCCGCTTCGTCCTTCATGTGCGTGACGGTGCGATCCACCTCGACCATCAGGTCGCGCTTCCAGCTCTGCAGGATGGTGCGGAAGTGCTCCAGCTGCTGCCGACCCATGTACTGCTCGCCGCGCTTGGCGACGTAGGGTTTGACGTTGCGGGGACCGGCCAGCAGGCTGTGGTCGCCACCTTCGGCCTCCTCGGCGTCCGCGCTGCGCGGCATGGCGCGAGCCACCGGCGCGGCAACGGCAGTGCGGGCCGCGGGCCTGGCCGCGGTGGCGGGCGTCCTGGCTGCGGCGGCCTTCTTCGCCGGATCAGTCCGGGTCGGCTCGGCCTTGGCCGGCTCGGCTTTGACGGGTTCGAGCTTCGCTTTGACTGATTTCGGCATTTTCTCTGCAGTGGTGGCCTTCGGGAGCGCCGGCGCGGCCTTGCTGGCGCGCGGCCTGGCGTCGTCCCTGGAAGCGCTGCCCTTGCCAGTCCTGGATGCAGCCGCCTTTTTTCCAGCGGCCCGCGCCGGGGCCGCGTGCTTCACGGCAGCGCGCTTGGCCTCGGCGCCCTTGTGGGACTTGGCAGACTTGGATGCGGATTTCCTGCCCGGCATCTTCAGCTCCTCCTTGGGGACGCGCGATTATACCGACGCGCGCCCCTAGGGCAACCGCACCGTTTCCGGCGCTCGCCAGGCCGGATTTCGCCGCTCCGCAACCACGGTCGTGGTGATGCCGCCGCGCACGTTGAAGCGCGCGGTGAGCCGCAGGAAGCGCGGGTCCGTGGCCGCGGCAAGCTGGTCGGCGATCTCGTTGGTCACGGCCTCGTGGAACGCGCCGCGCTCGCGAAACGCCCAGATATACAGCTTCAGCGACTTCAGCTCGACGCAGCGCGGACCGGGCACGTACTCCAGTTCCAGCGTGGCGAAATCGGGTTGGCCAGTCTTCGGGCACAGGCAGGTGAACTCCGGGATGCTCATGCGGATCGTGTAGTCGCCGTCCGGCGACGGATTCGGAAACGTCTCCAGCGTGGTGCCGGGCGAGGATGGCATCGGGGCGGAATCTCCAATCCGGTTCGAAAGCGCGAATCGGATAATCTACACTACCGCACCCCCACGAGTACCGGAATGGCATGCGGCTCAACAAGATCAAGATTGCCGGATTCAAGTCTTTCGTCGATCCGACCACGGTGCTCCTGCCCGGCAACCTGACGGGCGTGGTGGGCCCGAACGGCTGCGGCAAGTCCAACATCATCGACGCGGTGCGCTGGGTCATGGGCGAACTCTCGGCGCGCCACCTGCGCGGCGATTCGATGGCGGATGTGATCTTCAACGGCTCGAGCGCCCGCAAGCCGGTGGGCAGCGCCTCCGTGGAACTGGTGTTCGACAACTCGGACGGCAAGATCTCCGGTCCCTATGCGGCCTTCGCCGAAGTCTCGCTCAAGCGGCAGGTCTCGCGCGACGGCACTTCCAGCTACTTCATCAATGGCGGCCGCTGCCGCCGCCGTGACATCACTCAGCTGTTCCTCGGGACGGGACTGGGCTCGCGCAGCTACGCCATCATCGAACAGGGCATGATCTCGCGCGTCATCGAGGCCAAGCCCGAGGACCTGCGCGCCTTCCTCGAAGAGGCGGCGGGCATCTCGCTCTACAAGGAGCGCCGCAAGGAGACCGAATCGCGCATGGCCGACACGCGCGAGAACCTGGCACGGCTGCAGGACCTGCGCGATGAGGTCGACAAGCAGATCCGCCACCTGCAGCGCCAGGCGAGCACGGCGCGGCGCTACCAGGACCTGAAGGCGCAGGAGCGCCAGCTCAGCGCCGAGCTGCTCGCGCTGCGGCTGCGCGAGCTCGACAGCGGCGTGGAGGTGCAGGATGGCGCGGTGCGCGAGCGGGAGCTCGCCATGCAGCAGGCGCTGGCCGAGCAGCGCGCCGCGGAAGCGGGCATCGAGCGGCAGCGCGATTTCCACGCCGAGCTCGGCGCGTCCGCCGCGGCCGTCCAGGGGCGCTACTACGAGATCGGCGCCGAAGTGACCCGCACTGAAGAGAGCATCCGCTACACGCGCGAATTGCGCGAACGCCAGCGCAACGAATTGCAGCAGATCGGCGCCACGCTGACGCGCACCACCGAACAGATCGCGCGCGACGAACAGCAGCTCGAGGAGCTGCGCGCCGAGCTCGCCCGGCTCGAGCCGGAAGTGGCCCGGCACCAGCAGTCCGAGGGCGAACTGCAGACCCTGCTGCAGCAGGCCGAGGCGAGCCTCGCCGACTGGCAGCAACGCTGGGAGGCGTTGAACCGCGACCTCGGCGGCGCCAACCAGAGCGCACAGGTGGAATCGGCGCGCAGCGAGCAGCTCGAGGAACAGCTGCGCCGCCTGCAGATGCAGGCCGACCGCATCGAAGTGGAGCGCGCTGCGCTCGGCGAGCAGGAAGCGGCGGCGCCGCTCACCGATCTCAGCGACCAGGAAGCCGGCGCGCGCAACCTGGTGGACGAGCTGGGCCAGGCGTTGCAGGGCGCGCTGACCCAGGTGCAGAAGCTGCGCCACCAGCAGCACGAGAGCGAGGCGCGGCTCGAGCAGCGGCGGCGTGAGCGCGAACGCGCGGGTGCCGAGCTGATGTCGCTCGAGGCGCTGCAACAGGCGGCGCTGGGCGAGAAGAACCAGCAGGCCAGCCAGTGGCTCGATTCGCTGGGCGCCGGCAAACTCACGCGGCTGGCCGAGACGCTCAGCGTGGCGGCCGGCTGGGAGCGCGCGGTGGAAACCGCGCTGGGCGACTATCTCGAGGCCGTGTGCGTCGAGGGGCTGGACCCGCTGCAGGATGCCCTGCAACGCCTGACCGGCGGGTCGCTCGCGTTCGTGGAGCGCGGTGCGGTCGACGCATCCGCTGCAGGCGGCGCGCGCCCCGAGGCGGCGCGCGGGCAGAGTCTGGCTGCGCAGGTCGACGGACCGGCGGCCATCGTCAACCTGCTCGCGGGTGTCCAGGCCTGCGACTCGCTGGCGGAGGCGCTGCAGCGCCGCGCCGGCCTCGGCGCGGGCGAGTCCGTCATCACGCGCACCGGGGAATGGGTGGGCCGGCACTGGCTGCGCGTCAGCCGGGGCGGCGACGGCCACAGCGGTGTCATCGAGCGCGAAGGACGCATCAAACTGCTGCGCCGGGGCGTCGCAGACGCCGAGCGCAAGGTGGCCGAAGCCACGCAGGAGATCCAGAACCTGCGCCAGGCCGTGGTGGACGCGGAGCGCGACCGCGACCAGGTGCAGGGCCGCATCCAGGCGGCGCACGCCCAGCACGCCGAACTGCGCGGCCAGCTCGAGGCGATGAAGGCGCGGCTCGAGGAGGCCCGCCTGCGCCGCACGCGCCTGGATTCCGAGGCGCTCGAGGTCAGCCGGGAACACGATCGCGCGGCCGAGAATCTGGCGCGGGCGCGCG
>DATJYN010000178.1:0-2387 GCA_035499575.1 Burkholderiales bacterium
CAGCCCATCGGCTGCAGCACGTTCATGCCGCGCATGCGGTGGTGCCGCGTGATCACGTCGCCGATGGTGTAGTTGCGCACGTGCCCCATGTGCAGCTTGCCCGAGGGATAGGGGAACATCGACAGGCAGTAGAATTTGCTGCGCGCCGGATCCTCGGTGACGCGGAACGAGCGCCGCGACGCCCAGAATTCCTGGGCGCCGGCTTCGATGCTGCGCGGGTCGTAGCGGTCCTGCATGTGAACGTATACTCGAAGGCTTCGGCGAAGCGGCGGATTATAAGGGCTACATGAAACGACTCTTCCTCCTGCTCGCCTTCGCCGCGGCCCACGCGGCGCAGGCGCAGAGCTGGCCCGCGAAGCCGCTGCACTGGATCGTGCCGTATCCGCCGGGCGGCTCGACCGACATCGCCACGCGGCCGCTCGCGGAGCGCGTCGGCCAGGCGCTCGGCGGCCATTCCGGCCTGGTCGAGAACCGCGCCGGCGCCGGCGGCAACATCGGCTACGAGGCGGCGGCGAAGAGCGCGCCCGACGGCTATACCGTGCTGGTCGCGGTCGACGCGCTGGCCAGCAACCCGCACCTGTACAAGATTTCCTGGGACCCGTTCCGCGATTTCGTGCCGGTGATCCAGCTCGCGCGCCAGCCCGTGGTGCTGGCGGTCCACCCCTCGCTCGGCGTCTCCAGCGTCGCGGAATTCGTCGCCGCCGCGAAACGGAAGCCGGGCCTCGGCTTCGCTACCTCCGGCGCGGGCTCGCAGCAGCACATGGCCGCGGCGTGGTTCGCGAAGCTCGCGGGCATCCAGCTCACGCACGTGCCCTACAAGGGCGGCGGCCAGGCGATCACCGACCTGGTCGGGGGCCAGATCCTGGTCGGCTCGCTGGGCTCCTCGCCGCTGATCCCGTACTACAAGGCGGGCAGGCTGAAGCTGCTCGCGCAGTCCACGGCGACGCGCGCCGCCAGCCTGCCCGAGGTGCCGACCTACGAAGAGGCGGGCTACCAGGGCCTGGTGATCGAACAGTGGATCGCCGTGTTCATGCCGGCCGGCACGCCTGCCGACATCGTGGCGCGCCTGAACGCCGAAATCGGCAAGGCGCTGGCCGATCCCGGCATCCGCGAGCGCTACGCGCAGGCGGCGCTGGAACCCGTGGGCGGCACGCCGGCAGACCTCGCGCGCCTGCTGCGCGGCGACTACGACAAATATGCGCGCCTGATCCGCGAACTGGACATCAAGCTCGAATAAGCCGGCAAAAGCGGCGTGAGATAATGCGCGCGCTTTGTCGCTTCATCTCGAACATCTAAATCCCGAACAGCTCGCCGCAGTTACCCTGGAAGACGGCAACGGCGGGGGGCACGCACTCGTGCTCGCCGGCGCCGGCAGCGGCAAGACGCGCGTGCTCACCACGCGCATCGCCTGGCTGATCCAGTCCGGGCGCGTCACGCCGGGCGGCGTGCTGGCGGTCACCTTCACCAACAAGGCGGCGCGCGAGATGCTCACGCGCCTGACGGCGATGCTGCCGGTGAACCCGCGCGGGCTGTGGATCGGCACTTTCCACGGCCTGTCGAACCGCCTCTTGCGCGCGCACCACCAGGAAGCCGGGCTGCCGCGCGAATTCCAGATCCTCGACACTCAGGACCAGCTCTCGGCGGTGAAGCGCCTGGCGAGGTCGCTGAACATCGACGAGGACCGCCTGCCGCTGCGCGACCTGCAGCGCTTCATCAACGGCAACAAGGAAGAAGGCCTGCGCGCGCGCGACGTGCCGGCGGGCGACGACCTTACGCGCCGCCAGGTCGAGTTCTACGCGGCCTACGACGCGCAGTGCCAGAAGGAGGGCGTCGCGGATTTCGCGGAATTGCTCTTGAGAAGTTATGAACTGCTGGGCAGGAACGAAATGCTCCGGCAGCACTACCGCGCGCGCTTCCGCTACATCCTGGTGGACGAGTTCCAGGACACCAACCGGCTGCAGTACCGCTGGCTGAAGATGTTCGCCGGGCCCGAGTCGCGCCTGTTCGCGGTGGGCGACGACGACCAGTCGATCTACGGCTTCCGCGGCGCCAACGTCGGCAACCTGGCCGAATTCGAGAAGGAATACTCCAAGGGCCTGGTGATCCGCCTGGAGCAGAACTACCGCTCGCAGGGCAACATCCTCGACGCGGCCAACGCGCTGATCGCGAACAATTCCAGGCGCCTGGGCAAGAACCTGTGGACCGCGGCCGGGCAGGGCGATCCCCTGCGCGTGTTCGAGGGCGAGAGCGACGCCGACGAGGCGCGCTTCGTCGCCGAGGAGGTGGCCGCGCTAAAGCGCGAAGGCATGCGCCTGGTCGACGTCGCCGTGCTGTACCGCTCGAACGCCCAGTCGCGCGTGCTCGAGCACGCGCTGTTCAGCGCGGCG
>DATJYN010000179.1:0-30530 GCA_035499575.1 Burkholderiales bacterium
ATCAGGAATCCCCCGGTGGTATGCGAGAAGCCGCCGATGCCGTCGGCCGCCACCACGCGGTGGCACGGGATCACGATCGGCAGCCGGTTGTCGCCGCAGGCCTGGCCCACGTGCCGCGCGGACTCAAAATCGGCGCCGCCGAGCTTGCGCGCCATCTCGCCGTAGGTGAGCGTGCGGCCGCGCGGAATCTCGCACAGCGCGTCCCACAGGCGGCGCTGGAATTCGGTGCCTTCGATCAGCAGCGGCAGGTCGAACTTCGCGTCCGGGTCTTCGCGGTAGCGCTCGAGCTGCCGCACCGCGCGCTCGGCCAGCGCGTTCCGCGGATCCTTCGAGTCCGCGGCCAGCGGCAAGTAGCGGATGCCCGCGATCCGGTCGTCGCGCGTCGCCACCGCGACTTTCATCTTCGGGAATTCGACGACCGCGTCCCAGCGCATCACGCCGCCAGCGTCTCGATCTTCTTCAGCAGGTCGTCGGCGATGTCGATGCCCCCGGCGCGCAGCATCTTCTCCGACGCGAAGCGGCGCGACCCGGGCAGGCGAACGCCTTCGTCGGCGAGCATCGTGCCGATCACGGTTTCGACGCGCGCGAAGTAGCGCTCGTCGCCGGCGAGCGCGCCGGGATCGATGGCCAGGAAGGCGTGCCCGATCTTCGGTTTGTTGCCCTTGTCGGCGAAGAACGAATCCGCTTCCGGCCCGATCGCCGAGCCCGTGAGCGCAGCGCAAATCAACTCGAAGGCGAGCGCGAGCATCGCGCCCTTGGAACCACCGATGGGAAACAGGCTGCCATGCTCGATGGCTTCCTTGGGATCCGTGGTGGGCTTGCCGTTCCTGTCGAGCGCCCAGCCTTCGGGAATCTTCTCGCCCTTCTGCATCGCCAGCATGATCTTGCCGCGCACGACGGTGGTGAGCGCGAGGTCGATGACGAGCGGATCGCCCTTCTTGCGCGGGAACGCAAAGGCCACCGGGTTGGTACCGAAGAGCGCCTTCTTGCCGCCCCAGGCCGGGATCGCGGCCGGCGAATTGGTGAAAGCGACGCCCACCATGCCCGCCGCCGCGACCGGCAACAGGTGGATGCCGAGCACGCCGACGTGCGCGCTGTTGGTAATGCCCGCGAAACCGATGCCGTTGCGGCGCGCGCGCTGGATGACGTCGTTCACCGCCCACTCGCTGGATTCGTAGGGCAGGCCGTCGCGGTTGTCGATCAGGCAGACCGCGGCGCGGTCCGACACCATTTTCGGGCGCGCCGCACCATCTGCGCGGCCGTTCTTCAGGAAGCCGCAATAAAACGGCACGCGCGACATGCCGTGCGTCGGCAGGCCGTGCTCCTCCGCGCGCACCAGGTGCTTGGCCGCGGCTTCGGCCATCACCGGGTTGGCGCCGGCCTTTTCGAGGGCATTTCGCGCCAGGCGCAGCAATTCGCCCGCATTTTTCTTCATAATATTCATTCTAAAGGAGGAACACCCATGGGCAAGTTCATCGAGCTGAAGGCATCCGACGGCCACAAATTCGCGGCCTACGTCGCGCAACCCGGCGGGCCGAATGCGGGCAAGCCGCGCGGCGGCGTGGTGGTAATCCCCGAGATTTTCGGCGTCAACAGCCACATCAAGCAGGTGACCGACGGCTATGCCGCCGACGGCTACCTCGCCGTGTCGCCCGCGATGTTCGACCGCGTGCAGCGCAATTACGACACCGGCTACACGCAGCCCGAGATCCAGGCCGGCGTCGCGATCATGCAGAAGCTCGACTGGAAGCAGGCGATCCTCGATGTCAACGCTGCGGTCGCGGAGGCGGCGAAAGGCGGCAAGGTCGGCATCGTCGGCTACTGCTTTGGCGGCACGGTGTCCTGGGTAGCGTCTGCGCAGGCCAAGGGCCTCGCCTGCGCGGTGCCCTACTATGGCGGCGGCATGCCGGGCTTCATCGGCGAGAAACCGAAAGTCCCGACGATGTGCCATTTCGGCGAGCAGGACCAGGGGCCGACAGTCGAGCAGGCAAAGGCGATCGCCGCCGCACACCCGGAAATCATCGCCCACTACTACGCGGCCGGCCACGGCTTCAATTGCGACCAGCGCGGCTCCTGGAATGCGTCGGCGGCCAAGACCGCGCGTGAACGCACCATCGAGTTCTTCCACAAGCATCTCGGTTAGGGAACAACGTGGCGCTCCAGAACAGGCAGTTCCGCCTCGCGGCGCGCCCGGTCGGGCTGCCGAAGAAAACCGACTGGAACTTCACCACCGAGCCGGTTGCGGATCCCGCCGACGGACAGCTGCTGGTGAAGGTGCTGCAGCTATCGCTCGATCCGGCGATGCGCGGGTGGATGAACGAGGGCCGCAGCTACATCCCGCCGGTCGGCATCGGCGAAGTGATGCGCGCGGGCGGCATCGGCAAGGTGGTCGCTTCGAAGAATCCGCAGTTCGCGGCGGGCGACGTGGTGTACGGCAGCTTCGGCGTGCAGGAGTATTGCCTGATCGACGCCAAGGATGCCGCGCGTTTCGGCCTGGCGAAGATCGACCTGCGCCTGGGTACGCCCTCGCAGTGGCTCAACGCGCTCGGCATGCCCGGCATGACCGCTTACTTCGGTCTGCTGGACGTAGGCGCGGCCAAGGCCGGCGACACGGTGGTGGTCTCGGGCGCCGCCGGCGCCGTCGGCCAGACCGTCGGCCAGGTCGCACGCATCAAGGGCTGCCGCACTGTGGGCATCGCCGGCGGCAAGGCGAAGTGCGATTTCGTGGTCAAGGACCTCAAGTTCGACGCCTGCATCGACTACAAATCCGGCGATCTGAGGGACGGCCTGAAGCAGCACTGCCCGAAAGGCGTCGACGTCTACTTCGACAACGTCGGCGGCGAAATCCTCGACACCGTGCTCACGCGCATCAACCGCGGCGCGCGCATCGTCATCTGCGGCGCGATCTCGCAGTACAACAACACCACGCCCGTGAAGGGGCCGAGCAACTACCTGTCGCTGCTCGTCAACCGCGCGCGCATGCAGGGCATGGTGGTCTTCGACTACGCCGACCGCTACGGCACGGCGATCAAGGACATCGCGCAGTGGATGAAGGAAGGCAAGTTCGTCTCGCGCGAGGACGTGGTCGCCGGCATCGAGGCTTTTCCCGACACGCTGAACAAGCTCTTCAGCGGCGGGAACTTCGGCAAGCTGGTGCTAAAGGTCGCCGACCAGTAGCGTAGCGCCCGGTTTTACGCGGGTGAACGATACGGGTTTCAGATTCATTTTCAATTTCGAATTCTCGATTTTCAAGCTCGTAAAAGCGGAAGCTTCCAGCGGCCCGGCGTGCGGGAAGTCCTCCCGGTAATGCGCACCGCGCGAGTCGCCGCGCGCCAGCGCTGCCTGGGCGATGACGCGGCTGGTCGTCACCAGGTTCTTCAGGTTCAGCCAGTCGTGCCAGGTCAGGTTGAATGCCCGGTTGGCATCGGCGATGCCCGCGCGGTCGAGTTCCTGTTCCAGGGAATCCAGTTCTAGAAGCGCCGCCCGCAGCCCGCCTTCGCCGCGGATGATGCCGACTTTCTGCCACATGGTCTCGTAGAGCTGCTCGCGCAGGAGCTCGAGCGAGCCGTGGTTCCTGGTGATTTTAGGCTCGCAGGACCGGACGGCTTGATCGATCGCTTGCCTGTCCGGGTCCTCGAGCTTCTGGTTGCGGGCCCAATCGGCCATGACATCGCCCGCCACCGCGCCGAAAACGGTCGAGTTCGCCACGCCGTTGCCGCCAAGCCGGTTGGCGCCGTGCACGCCGCCGGCATCCTCGCCCGCGACGTAAAGGCCTTTCAGCTCGGTGCTGCAATCGGCGGCGAACTCGACGCCGCCCATCATGTAGTGCGCGGTCGGCACCACTTCCACCAGCCCGCCGGCGAGATCGAAGCCGCAGTCGGCGCAGCGCTCGACCATCCCGCGGAACTGCTTTTCCACCATCTTTCGATCCAGGTGCTTCATTGAAATGAACAGCCCGCCGTTCGGGCTGGTATTGCCGAGCCGCATTTCGGTGTACATGGCCCGCGACACGAAGTCGCGCGTCGCGCGCTCGGCCTTCGGGTCGTATCTCGGCATGAAGCGTTCCCTGGCGCCGTTCAGAAGATGGCCGCCAGCGCCGCGCAGGCCTTCCTCCAGCACCGTGCCGGTCATGCGCGTGTGCGTGCCGGCGAGCAGGCCGGTCGGGTGGAACTGCACCATCTCCATGTCGCGCAGCGGAAGCCCCGCGCGCAGCGCCATCGCGAGGCCGTCGCAGCTCTTGTCGCCGGAGGGCGTGTGGTACTTGTACATGGTCGGGCCGCCGCCGGTGGCGAGCAGCACCGCCTTGGCGCGAACGAGGATGTAGTCGCCCGTGCGCATGTCGATGAACAAGGCGCCGGCGATCGAATCTCCGCTTTTCGACTTGATCAGCTCCACGGCGCGATGCTCTTCGAGCCGCCCGATGTTGCGTGCCCAGACCTGCTCGGCAAGCCGGTTGATGATCTCGATGCCCGTCAGGTCGCCCTTGTGCACCGTGCGGTCGAAGGTCTGGCCGGCGAAGGCTTTCTGGTGCACCGTGCCGTCCGGGTTGCGGTCGAAAAAACAGCCGAGTTCGTTCTCGAGCTCGCGGATCCTTTCGACGGCCAGCGTCACCAGCTTCCAGGCGAGTTCCTGGTCGGGCAGCCACTTGCCACCTTCTATGGTGTCCATGAAGTGGCGTTCGATCGAGTCTTCCTTCGCCAGCGCCACGTTGTAGCCGCCCTGCACCATGCGCGTGCAGCCGGATTTGCCGAGCAGCCCCTTCACGGCGATGGTGATCGACAGCGACGGGTCCGCCTTGTGGGCGTGCAGCGCGGCAAACAGCCCGGCCCCGCCCGAACCGAGGATCAGGATGTCGGTGGAGATTTCGCGCATGCGGCCGGCGTCAGCTGCGCGGCGGCACCACCGCGCGCATGGCGGTGCCGAGGTGGATGCCAGAATCGAGCAGCACCAGCTCGCCGGTGACGGTGCGCGCGCCGTCGGCGAGCCAGACGATCGCCTCGGCGACGTCCTCCGCGCTGCACGAGGTGCCGAGCGGCACGCTGGCCTCGTAGCCTGCCTGCAGCTTGCCCGCGTTCTCCTCGCCGATGCCCTGCTTGAACCAGCGCGTGGTGATCATGCCGGGACAGACGGCGTTGACGCGCACGTCCGGCGCCATCGTGCGCGCGAGGTGCAGCGTCATCGAATTGAGCGCGCCCTTCGCAGCGATATAGGCGATCGACGAGCCGATGCCGAGCGCGCCCGCGATGGAGGAGACGTTGACGATCGCGCCGCGCGCGGCCTTCAGGTACGGCGCCGCCGCCCGCACCATCTGGAAGGCGCCGACCAGGTTGACCGCGTAAATGCGCTGGAAGGCTTCCGCGTCGAGCGCGTCCCAGTTTCCCGAGCCGACGAAGCTCGTGATGCCGGCGTTGTTGACCAGCACATCCAGCTTGTTCCAGCGTCCGACCGCGGCATCGACAAGGCGGCGGCAATCGGCGTCCTTGGAGACATCGCCCTGCGCGAGCAGGGTATCGGCACCCGCCGCCCGGCAGGCGCGCTCGCTCTCCTTCGCCTCCGTCTCGCTCCTGGAGTAGTTGATCAGCAGGTCGTAGCCGCGGCGCGCCAGCATCAGCGCGCTCGCCGCGCCCACGCCGGTTCCGGCACCGGTGATGACCGCAACCTTCCGGGCTCCCATGGCCGTTGCGATCAGGCGGGCCGGGCCGGCGCCGCGCCCACTTCATTCTTGCGCAGCCATTGCATGGTCAGCGCCGCCGCCACCAGTCCGATCCCCGCGATGTCGGCGACCGCAGCCGGGTAGACCAGCGCGAAGCCGGCAACTATCAGCATCACGCGCTCGGCCGTCGTCGTGCGCTTGAGCGCCCAGCCCTGCACGCCGCCAGCAAGCGCCGCGATGCCGATCACGGCGGTGATGCATACCTCGGCAATCGAGCCCCAGTTCGCGGCGGCGAGCGCCTTGGTCGAGCCCATCAGCAGCAACCCCTGCCCGCTCGGATCAAGCACGAACATGAAGGGCACCAGGAACGCGGGCAGCGTGTACTTCCAGCACTGCATCGTGGTCTTGTAGGGATCGCCGCCGGTGATCGCGGCAGCCGCGAACGGCGAGAGCGCGGTCGGCGGCGAAACCTCGGACAGAACCGCGTAGTAGAAGATGAACATATGCGCGGCGAAGTCGGGCACGCCGAGCTTGATCAGCGCCGGCGCCGCGATCACCGCGCTGATGATGTAGGAGGCCGTGACCGGCACCGCCAGGCCGATGATCCACACGATGAGCGAGGTGTAGATCGCGGTCAGCAGCAGCGAACCACCCGCGTAGTCGAGGATGATCGAACTGAACTTCAGGCCGAGTCCGGTCAGCGTCACCACGCCAACGATGATGCCGGCGCCCGCGCAGGTCGCCGCCACGCTCAGCACGCCGATCGAGCCGCCCTCCATCGCCTTCACGAACCCGGACTGGAAGATCTTCGGCGCCAGCGGCCGCTTGCCGCGGAACAGGTCGTAGGAGAACAGCGCGCAGTCCGGGTGCAGGAAGCTCGTGAGGAAGGACACCACGGTCGCCCAGAACACCGACAGCACCGGCGAATAGCCGTACATCATGAAGGCGATGATCGACACCAGCGACAGGAAGTGGAACCAGTACTTGCGTGTCAGCTCCCACACCGATTCGATGTTCTCGAACTTCGCCTCCTTCATGCCGAACTTGCGCGCATCCAACTCCACCATCAGGAACAACGCGAGGTAAAAGAGCAGCGTCGGAATGCATGCCATCAGCAGCACGTCTAGGTACGAAATCTTCAGGAACTCGGCAATCAGGAACGCGGCGGCGCCAAGCACCGGCGGCGAGATGATCGCGCCCAACCCGCCCGCGGAGAGCAGGCCGCCGGCCGCCTCCTTGCCGTAGCCGACCTTGGCGAGCATCGGCCAGGCGACCGAACCGAGCGTGACCGTGGTGGCGACCCCGGAGCCCGAAGGGCCGCCCAGCAGGAACGAGGCGAGCACCACCGTGCGGCCGGCGCCGGTGGATTTCCCGCCCATCGCCGAGAACGAGAAGTCGATATAGAACTTGCCGGCGCCCGAGTACTGCAGGAAGGCGCCGAAGATCGTGAACAGGATGATCAGCGAGGAGGATACGTCCACCGCCGTGCCGAAGATCCCTTCCAGCGTCATGTAAAGGTGGCCCACCAGGCGCCCGACCTCGTAGCCCTTGTGGGTCCAGGGCTGCGGCAGGTAGGGTCCGAAGAGCGCATACAGGATGAAGAACGACGTCACGACCGGCATCACCCAGCCGTTGGTGCGGCGCATCGCCTCCATGACGAGGATGACCAGCGCGACGCCGAACACGATGTCCCAGTGGTTGGGCGAGGTATTGCGGTCCAGGAAGTCGTCGCCGCCCTGGATCAGGTAGACGACGATCGCGATCGACAGCGCCGCCGAGAGCCAGTCCCACCACATCACGCGATGGCGGAATTTCTTGGCGATCGGAAACACGAGGAAGCACAGGAACAGCACGAAGGCGACGTGCACCGGGCGCAGCGTCTGCGTCGGCACGATCTCGTAGGCGGCGTACAGGTGGAACACCGACATCGCCACGGCGACCGCGGTGATGAAGGCGCCGAGCCAGCCTTTCAGCCGGTTGGCGGCGCCCTCCTCCTCCTCGATGAACTCCTCGGCCTTCTTCAGCGCCTCGTCGCTGATTTCGACGTCGACGCTGTCGCTGGAAGATGTGGCCGGGGCGGCGGCGTCGCTCAATTGAGTTTCACGCCCTTTTCGCCGAAATACTTCACCGCGCCGGAGTGCCAGGGCAGCGGCGAAGCCGTCTGCTTCTGGTTCTCGAGCTTGAAGTTCTCGCACTCCTTGTGCACGGCGACAAGGTCGGCCTTGTGGTCGAAGATGGTCTTGAGAACGTTGTAGACCTCCTTGTCCGGCATGGCCTGGCTGGCGACCAGGATGTTCGCCACCGAGGCGATGTGGTTGTCCGCGTCCATCCCCTTGTAGACCGCCTTCTCGATGACGTCGGCGTAATAGAGGTTGCCGTACTTCTTGTTCATCGCCGGCACCAGGTCGGCGTGATCGACCATCTTGATCTTCAGCCCGGGCGTGTTGGCGAGGTCGGTCACCGCGGCCGTGGGCAGGCCGCCGACCCAGAAGAAGGCGTCGATCTTGCGGTCCTTGATCGCGTTCACGGACTCGGCGGCGCCGAGCCGCTCGCGCTTCATGTCCTTGTCCTTGTCCAGCCCCGCCGCCTCGATGAGGCGGAAGGCCATCACCTCGGTGGCGCTGCCGGGCGAGCCGGTGGACACGCGCTTGCCCTTGAGGTCGGAGAACTTCACGATGCCGCTACCCTCGACGGTCACGACATGCATGCGGTTTGGATAAAGCACCATCAGCGTGCGCACCGGCACCGCATTGCCCTTGAACTTGTCCTCGCCCTTGAGCGCATCCTGCGCCGCGTCGGCCATCGAGAACGCGATGTAGGGCTTGCCGCTGCCGACCAGCTTGAGGTTGTCCACCGAGCCCCCGGTCACCTCGGCGGTGGCCTGCATGCCGGGCACGTATTTCGACAGCGCCGCGGCGAGGCCGCCGCCGATCGGGTAGTACACGCCGCCGGTGCCGCCGGTGGCGATGGAAATGTTCTGCGCCTGCGCGGCGCCCGCCAGGGCCAGCAGCGCGGCCGCGGCAAAACGAATCATCGATCTCATGTCTCCTCCAGATTTTTGAACAGCGGATTTTTCAGGTCTTTACGCCGAGGCTCTCCAGCGCCCGGGCTCGGCGACTGCGTGAATCGCTCTGTACCTGAGCGTACAGACTGCCGCCGTGGCTGTCCATCGCCACCACCAGCGGCCCGAAGCCGCGCACGCGGAATTTCCACAGCGATTCCGGGTGCAGGTCGTCCAGGTCGACGTCCTCGATCGCCTCGACCCAGGTCGTCTCCAGCGCCGCGGCGCCGCCGATGATCGCCAGGTAGGCGCCGCCGATCTCGTTGAATGCCTGCAGCGATCCGGCGCGCAGTCCGCCCTTGCCGATCACCAGCCGTACGCCGTTCCGCTCCATCAGGGGGCGCGTGAAGCGCTCCATGCGATCGCTGGTCGTGGTGCCGATGCAGGACGGCGCATACCCGGCGGGATTCGCGGCGCTCCTTTCGACCTTCTTCACGTTCGGCGCGGTATGGATCACCGCATGCCCGGCGAGGTCGAAGCGCGTCTTGCGCCCGCGGTCGAACATGTGGATCTGCGTCGCGTCGCGGATGCCGTACAGCGCGCCCTCGATCGTCACCGTGTCATTGACGCGCAGCGCGCGCACCTGCGCGTCCGTGACCGGCGGGCGAAGATCGTGGTGCGCCACGGCTAGGGTTTCTCCCCGCGCGTCCCGCCCAACAGCGCCCTTTTCACGTCGTCCTGCACCGGATGCTCGCCGAGCCAGATCTTCAGCAGCGCGCGGAAGAAATCCTCGCCCGGGATCGGCGCGCCCGCCGCTTTGCCTGCCACCGTCACCAGCGTGCCGGCCGCGGGAACCCAGTCGAGCGCGATACGCATGCCCTTTTTTGCCTCCTTCATCGAAGCAATGATGTCCGTCAGCTGCTTGATGCGCGGCTGCAATGCCTTCATCTCCGCTTCCGCGACGTTGTCCTTCATGCCGTCGGTCAGCGCATCGCTGAACTGGTCGGCATCCACGTCGCGCAGCATTTCGATCAGCACGCGCTTCGGCCCCGCCGCGCCGATCGCATCCGCCGCCGCGGTTTTCCTTTCCGGCAGGTAAAGGCCGATCACGTACACCTGGAAGAAGGCCCGCTTGCGCAGCCCCGCCCCATTCAACAGAAGCTTTTGATCTTCGTCGGGCAATTTCACGCCGGCGACTTCCGCACCGAAAGCGGAACAGGCGATCAGAAATGAAAACAAAATCCTAATAGCCATATTCAATCCCCTTGAGCCCGAAAGTCGCGCGCGCGCGGCGCGCGGAGTGGCACTGCATGTTCACCGCCACCGGGTTCATGGTGATGTGCGTCGCCGCGGTCTCGACATGTACCGCGAACGCCGTTGAATCGCCGCCCAGGCCCTGCGGCCCGACACCCAGCATGTTGACGGCGCTCGCCAGCGCCTCCTCGAGCTTGGCGCCCTCGGGATCCTCGCAGCGCGAGCCGAGCGCGCGCGTCGCCGCGATTTTCGCCAGGTGCACGCACAGGTCGGCAGTGCCGCCGACGCCCACGCCGACGATGGTCGGCGGGCAGGTCTTGCCGCCCGCCTCCAGCACGCAGTCGACGACGAAAGTCTTGATGGCGTCGACGCCCTCGGCAGGAATCGCCATCCGCAGCCAGGAATTGTTTTCCGAACCCGAGCCCTTGGGGATCATCTCGATCTCCAGGACGTCTTCCTTGTCCGAAAAATCGAAATGGATCACCGGCACGCCGCGCCCAGTGGAGGTCTGCTCGTTGACGCGCGTGGTCGGATGCACGATGGAGGAACGGAACGCGTACTCGCGCGTCGAGCGCGCGCAACCGCGCCGGATCGCCTCCTTGAGGCCGACGCCGTCCACCTCGACGTTGCGGCCGACGCGCACGTTGTAGATCGGGATGCCGGTGTCCTGGCACAGCAGGTTGGCGTTCGCCTCGGCCACCGTGATGTTCTTGATCATGGTGCCGAGCATGCGCCTGGCGCCGGCATCGGTCTCGCCGGCGGCGAGCCGGTCGAAGCCCTGCTTGACGTCGGGCGGCAGCAGCTTCAGCGCCCGGATATAGAGCTCCTTGGCGGCCTCCTCGACCTGTTGCAGATCGACCTTCACTCGACTTTGATCTTTCTTTCCTTCACCACCCGGGCCCAGAGCGCGGTCTCTTTCTTCATCGCGGCGCCCATCTCCTCCGGTGAATTTCCCACCGGCGCGAGGCCCAGCACGTAGAAGCGCGCCCTCATCTCGGAAGATTCGAGCGCCTTCTTGGTGTCCAGGTAGACCTTCTGGATGATCTCCTTAGGCGTGCCCGTGGGCGCCATGATGCCGAACCAGCCCGTGTTCTCGAATCCGGGCAGCGTTTTCGCGATCGGCGGCACGCCGGGCAGCTGGGCGAACTCGCCCTTGCTGGTGACGCCGAGCGCGCGCAGGCGGCCGCCCTGGATGTGGCTCATTGCCGCAGCAACATTGGTCACGGCGAAGGTCGTGTCGCCGGCGATCAGGCCGACCAGCGAGGGCCCCTCCCCCTTGTAGGGAACCTGGACCGCGTTGATCTTCGCCGCATTGACGAAGTTCTCCGCAGCGAGATGGGTCTGGGAGCCGATGCCCGCGTGGCCGAAGGTCAGCCTGCCCGGCTGCGCCCTGGCCGCGTCGATCAGCTGCTGGACGCTCTTGTACGGCGAATTGGCAGCGACCACCAGCACTTGCGGGCCGGAGACCACGTTGGTCACCGGCACGAAGTCCTTTTCCGGGTCGTAGTTGAGCTTGGCGTAGATGTGCTGGTTCGCGGTCACCACTGAGCCCGACGGGAAGAAGAACGTATAGCCATCGGGCGCGGCATGCGCCGCTTCGACCGCGCCGACGCCGCCGCCTGCGCCGCCGCGATTGTCAATCACCACCGTCTGGCCCCAGATCTCGCTTAGTTTCTGCGCCAGCAGCCGCGCCGAAATGTCGGTCGCGCCGCCCGGCGGGAACGGCACCACGAAGCGCACAGGCTTATGCGGCCAGGCTTGCGCATGCGCCGTCGACGAAAGCGCGAACAGCAGGCCGATCGCCAGCGCCGCCGCGGCCGCCACAGCGGCGAGGGTTTTCTGCCAGTCACGCCAGGGTAGGAATTCGATCATAAGGATCCTCATGCCTCCGGTAAGGTGGATTGCAAGCAGCAGCACGACCGCCCATTCGCTCGCCTTGACGAGCGGCTGGTCGGTCCAGCGCAGGAAAGATTCTAGCCGCGCCTCGCCATCCAGCGCCTGACCGAGCGCCCAGAAGTGGAGCGGCAGGAACACGGCCAGCGCAAGGCCTGAGAGGCGATGCACCAGCGCAAGGTTCCTCACGAATACACTCCGATCACCGCGCGCATCCCCGTGAACGCCATGGCGAGGGCGAACAGGAAGAGCAGCCCGCTCCGCACCGCACCGCGCCAGCCGAGCCATTCGCCCAGCACCGTGCGCAGCCCGATCGGCACGTGCAAGGAAATCGCGAGCACGAACACGGTGTAGAACGCGAGCCACGCGGCGCTGCCCCGGGTACGCGACAGGATCTCGGCGGCCGTCAGTCCGCCGCGCACCGCGTAGATCATGGTTCCTAGGTGCACGAGCACGCACAGGCCCAGCACGGCGGCGCTCGCACGCTGCATTACCCAAAGCAGGGTTTCGGCCTTCGCACTCATAAAGCGCTTGTCAACAAAGCCAGGGAGACTTCCCTCTTCAGCCCCGCAATCCCGGCCGTGGGCGAAAGCTGCTTCGGACAGCGCTCGGTGCAGCTCATGTGGGTGTGGCAGGAATGGCAGCCGGCGTCGCCGGCGACCGCGCGCAGCCTCTCGACGCCTTCCACGTCCCTTTCATCCTTCACCAGGGTCCAGGCGCGGTTGAGCGCAGCAGGCCCGAGGTAATCCGGGTTGGCCGCCACCACGTCGCAGGAGCTGTAGCAGACGCCGCAGCCGATGCATTCGATGGCGGCATCCACCTGTTTTCTTTTTTCGCTCCCGGGGGAAATCTTCTCGAAATCATCCGCGCGGGTTTTCGTTCCCTGAAAACTTCCCCTGGCCCGCGCCCACTTGTCGAAGAATTCGCGCATGTCCGTGACCAGGTCGCGGACCACCGGGAGATTGCGCAGCGGCGCGAGTTCCAGGCTTTCCTTCTGGTAGACCTTGTCCACATGCGTGCGGCAGGTCCAGCGCGCCGCGCCGTTGACCGTCATCGCGCAGGAGCCGCACATGCCGACGCGGCAGGCGAAACGGTAGGCGAGCGTGGGATCGAGCACGCGCTGGATGTAGGTGACCACGTCGAGCACGGTCTGGCTGGCATGCCGCGGCACCACGAAGTGCTGGAAGGATCCCTCCGCCCCTCCACGCCAGACCCGGACTTTTAATGGGTCCAAGAAAATTCCAAGAGCAGTTTCGCGGTTTCCCCCGGCGCGCTCACCATCGCATCGTGCCCGGTCTTCAACTCGATGAACGGCCACCCCGGCTTGCCGCGGATACGTTCCTTCGCTGCGGCAAGTCCCGCATAGGCAGGATCCGTGCAGTCCACGTAGACCTTCGGCAGGCCGTTGCCGACCGGCCCACCCCAGTTCATCCGTTCGTCGTAGGGCGCGAAAGGATGCGGCGTCATGCGGCGCTGTACCCACTCGATATCTTTCGGATCGCGCAAGCCGAATACCTCCGCTTTCGGCACCGGCATCGACAGCCCGCCGCTGGATTCCTGCGCCAGCCGTCGGCGCTCCGCGACGATGGCGGGCACTGCGGCTCCTGCCCAGGTGCCGCCATCTTCGACGATGGCCGAGTCGAGATAGACAAGCTGGCGCAGCCGAGCCTTCGCGCGCGCGGCGACGCCGGTGATGACAATGCCGCCGTAGCTGTGCCCGACCAGCACCACCTCCGACAGCTCCTCGGATTCGAGGAGGCCGACGACGTCGGCAATGTGCGTGCTCAGGTTCACTTCCCGCGTCAGCAGGTGCGCGCGCTCGCCCAGGCCGGAGAGAGTCGGGCAGAAAACGCGATGCCCTTGCGCCGCCAGCAGGTCCGCGACGCGCCGCCAGCACCAGCCGCCGTGCCAGGCGCCGTGCACCAGCACGAAAACGCTAGGCCGACTCGTAAAGCCTCGTCAGCACGAACTCGCGATGGCCGAGCGCCTCGGCGGCGGTGAGCCGGCCGTTGGCAGTCCGGAACATACATTCCAGCAACTTGTCGCCAGCTTGATCCGGGTTGAGTTCTTTTCTTAAAAGACCTGAAACATCGACATCGACGTGCTCCGCCATCGTTCTCACAGTACGCGGATTGGCGCACAGCTTGATCACCGGCAGGATCGGGTTGCCGATGACGTTGCCCTGTCCTGTAGGGAAGAGGTGCACCGTGTAGCCCGCGGCCGCGCACAGCGTGACCATTTCCGCGGCGGCGGAAGACGAATCGATGAACCATAAGCCGGGTCCGGTCGGCGCTTCATGCTTGTCGAGCACGCCGTCGATCACGCACTTGCGGCCGATCTTCTGGATGTTGCCGAGCGCCTTTTCCTCGATGGTGGTGAGGCCGCCCGCGATATTGCCCTTGGTCGGCTGCGAGTCCGACAGGTCGCTGGTCTTGTGCTTGTCGATGATCGCCTGGTAGCGGTCGAACATGAATTGGAACTTCTTCCTGACCTCGTCGTCGCGGCAGCGCGCTGCAACGAGGTGCTCGCCGCCCGTGAGCTCGGTGGTCTCGCCGAAAGCCAGCGTCACCTTGTGCGGATAGAGCTTGTCGAAGGCGTTGCCGACGGTGGGATTGGCGCCGCAGCCGGAAGTCGTGTCCGACTCGCCGCACTTGGTGGACACCCACAGGTCCTTGAGCGGCCGTTCCTCGCGGCGCAGCTCGGAGGCCCATTGCACGTACTCCTTGGCGGCTTTCGACGCCCGCATGATGGTGTCGTGGTCGCCGTGCTGCTCGATGCCGAAGTAGGCCACGGGCTTGCCAGTCGCCTTGATGCCGTCGGCCACCTTCTTCGCCCAGCCGTCCTCGATGCAGATCACCACGACCGCTGCGACGTTCGGATTGCAGCCGGTGCCGATGAGCGTACGGAAGTGCAAATCCAGGTCGGCGCCGAACTGCAGGCGCCCGTAGGGATGCGGAACTGCGACCGTGCCCTTGATGTTGTTCGCCACCGCTTCGGCGGCGGCGTTCGACAGGTCGTCGACCGGCAGGATCAGCACATGATTGCGCACGCCGACGCGGCCGTTCTCGCGCTTGTAGCCCCAGAAGCTTGCCTTCGAGAGATCCATGCTCATTTTCCCTCTACCACCGCTTGGTCTTCAGGTTCTGCACGTGCGTGTGCTCGCCGCGCGCGATCGGCGCCACCACCTTGCCGATGTCGACGCCGTACTTGATCACCGTGTCGCCGGGCTGGTAGTCCTTCAGCGCCAGCTTGTGGCCGATCGGGATGTCGCTCTTCGCCGTCATCCGGATCTCCTTGTCGTCTTCCATGATCCAGCCGACCAGCTCCTGGCCCGCCTTCACGCCCTCGACCACGACGACGCCGACGCCATCGCCCTCCTCATGCACGACGAAATGGATCATTCAGGACCTCTTGAGCTAGGGCCGGTATTTTAGACGCATGCGCAGCTGGCGCGAGCGCCCCGGCAGCGGCGGTTCAGCGGGTGTTTCGCAGCCCGAAGAATGCGGCCGCTTTTTCCGCGAGGCCGAGACCCTCGGTCCGCTCCAGCGCGCCCTCTATGGTCTCGAGCCTATGCTCCGCCCCCGGCAATACCAGCAGCGAGTACCGGGCACCCGAATCGACGAACACCTGCCGGGTGTATTCCTGCGACCTGAAATTCGTCCGGGACAGGCCCTTGCCGGTTCCACCGGCCATGGGCACGTTGCTGTCGCCGGCGCCCCGGATGGCGAGGATGCTCTTCCCGCGCGCGGCGGGACAGGACCGCGCCTCGATCTCGAGCGCGCCCGAAATCGGCATGGCCGCGGCGAAGAGTTCGGTTTCGCACATCAGGCGGAGCACCATCATCGCTCCGTTGGAATGTCCCACGCCGTAGACGCGGCCGGGATCGACGCCGTAGCTGCCCGCCAGAACGCGAATCGCGCCGCGGATATAGCCGACATCGTCGACATTGCCTGCGGACGCCATTCCGCAGCATTCGCCTGCGTTCCAGCCTTTCATGTCGCCGCTCCGCATCCGCGTGACGGGGGTGCCGTTCAGGTAGGCGACGACAAAGCCGTACTTGTCGGCCGCCGCGTCCAAGTTCAGGCCCGGTTCCGAACGCTGCGCAACGATGTGCTCGGCATTTCCCAAGCCGCCGTGCAGCACGACCACGAGCGAGCGCGAACCTTTAGGCGGAAGAGAGGACGGCAAATGCACGTACAGCGTGCGCCCGCCGTAGTCGAGCGAGATCTCGTCCTGGGTTGCCGCGCCCGTGGTGAGGGGGAGCAACGAACCCAACGCCGCTGCCGCGAGCAGACACCCGACCGTCAATTTTCCGATTGGCATTCTTCGTCCGCGCTCCACATTACAGTATCCTCCCGCCATGTCCGACCGTCGCCGATTCCTGCAAGCGCTCGCCGCGCTGGGCATCTCGCATTCCGTGGCCGCTTGCGCGCAGGCGTCGACTCCGCGCTTTGCCGGAGACCCCTTCAAGCTCGGCGTGGCTTCCGGCTACCCGCGGCCGGATGGCATGGTGCTGTGGACGCGGCTGGTCGCGGACCTCGGCCCGGCATCCGTACCCGTGCACTGGGAGCTGGCTTCCGACGAATCGATGCGCAACGTGGTCGCCAGGGGCGTCGAGCAGGCGGAGCCGGACTGGGCCCACTCCGTGCGCGCCGAGCCGCGCGGCCTGTTGCCCGACCGCTGGTACTGGTACCGCTTTCGCGCCGGCGATGCGGCAAGCCCGGTCGGCCGCACGCGCACCGCGCCCGCGCTGGACGCGCTCGCGGCGCGCCTGCGCTTCGCTTTCGCCTCCTGCCAGCAATACGAACAGGGCTGGTTCTGCGCCTATCGGCACATGGCGGGCGACGATCTCGACCTGGTCGCTTTCGTCGGCGACTACATATATGAATCCTCTTGGGGACGGGACCATGTGCGCAAGCACGACGCGGGCGAGCCCTACTCGCTCGCGGAATACCGCTCCCGCTACGCGCTGTACAAAGGCGACCCGGATCTCCAGAAGGCTCACCTGGCCTGCCCTTGGATCTTCACCTGGGACGACCACGAGGTGGACAACGACTATGCGAACGACCGTCCCGAGGACGGGATGCCGCGCGAACTGTTCCTCGCGCGCCGCGCGGCGGCCTACCGCGCCTACTACGAGCACATGCCGCTGCCGTCTTCCATGCAGCCGAGCGGGCCCGATATGCGCATCTACACGCAGCTCGGCTGGGGCAGGCTGGCGAATTTCCTGGTCATCGACGACCGCCAGTACCGCGCGCCGCAGGTGTGCCCGTCGAAGCCGGGCGGCTCCACGGTCGTCGATCCGGAAAGGTGCACCGCGATCGACGACGCTTCGCGCACCATGCTCGGCGCCGGGCAGGAAGCCTGGCTGGATCGCGCGTTTGCGAATTCGAAAGCTGGCTGGAACATCCTGACGCAGCAGACGCTGATGGCGCAGCTCGACCGCAAGCTCGGCGAGGGCCGGCAATACTGGACCGACGGCTGGGACGGCTACCCGGCGGCGCGCAGGCGCCTGCTGGAGTCAATGCGTTCGACGAAGGTCAGCAACCCGGTGGTGATCGGCGGCGACGTGCACATGCACTGGGTCGCCGACCTGAAACCCGACTTCAACGACGAGAAATCCCCCGTGGTCGCGAGCGAGTTCTGCGGCACTTCGATCACGTCGCAGGGCGCGTCGCAGAAGTCGGCCGACGCGCTCCTGCCGGAAAACCCGCACATGAAATACGCCAGCGGCGAGCGCGGCTACGTGCGCGCCAGCATCGCAGGGAACAGACTAACCGCGGAACTCATCGGCCTGGAATCGGTCAAGAAACCGGACTCACGCGCCGAGGTGCTGGCGCGCTTCGTGGTCGAAGACGGCAAACCGGGGCCGCAGAAGGCCTGATTCAGCGGCACTTCAGGTTGGCGGAGGGGTCCTCGATCGGCTTGCTGCAGTCCTGCTCCCGCACGCGGCGCGAGGGATCGAGTACGCCGGCGGTCGATGGCGTTCCCTGTTCGGAATCATATGCCAGGCCGGCAACCATGCCCAAGTTGAAGGCACCTGCGCTGCAACCGGCAATGCAAAGCGCCGGGACGATGCCCGCCGCTATCCGGCAGCGCGTGTAAGGCGATCTCGTACCGCGTCCCATTCGGCAGTCTCCGGCGGCGATTCGACGAGTATAGCCTCGCGCCCGGCCGCGTCGAGCTCGCGCAGCGCCGCATAGAGCTTCTGCGCATAGGCGCGCGGGTCCTTCGGCATGCGGATCCAGTAGTCCACGCGCTCGTCGGGTTTGGAGAACGCGAGCACCGCCACGGCGGCGCCTCGCCCGGCGATCTCCCGGTCGAGTTCGTGCGGCGGCACGAGCAGGGCGGGGGTCCTGGGTGCGTAGTGGCGCTCCAGCCCGCCCGAGTGGCGCGGCGACGAAGCATCGGCCTGCTTGACCTTCGCGCCCAGCGTTTTCTCGATTTCCTCGCGGGAAATTCTTCCGGGACGAAGCAACGCGATCCCCGAAGTCAGGTCGACGATCGTGGACTCTATGCCCACTTCCGACGGGCCGCCGTCCAGCACGTACTCCACTTCCAGCTCTTCGATCACGTGCGCCGCCGTCGTCGCGCTGACGTTGCCGAAGCGATTCGCGGACGGCGCCGCCACGCCGCCGTCGAATTCGCGCAACAGCGCCTGTGCGACCGGATGCGAGGGTACGCGCAGGCCGACGCTGTCCTGGCCGCCGGTGACGAAGTCCTTCGCCTTCGGCGAGCGCTTGAGGATCAGCGTCAGGGGGCCGGGCCAAAAGCGCGCGGCGAGCGCGCGGGCGGCCTGCGGAATCTCCCTCCCCCATTCAAATGCATTTTCGGGAGAAGAAAAATGAACGATGACCGGATGGTCCACGGGCCGGCCCTTCGCCGCGTAAAGGCGCGCGACCGCCTCGGCGCTGGAGGCGTCCGCGCCCAGGCCGTAAACCGTTTCCGTGGGAAATGCGACGAGTCCGCCCGCCCGCAGGACCTGCGCCGCGTGACGGACTTCGGAGTTCACGACTCGGTCTACAACTTCAACGGCGGTGCCTTCAGTACCGCTTCGGTCTGCTTGACGCGGAATTCGTCCAGCTTCTTCGCGATCGCGGCATCGGACAGCGCAAGGATTGCGACCGCGAACAGTCCTGCGTTCGCCGAACCAGCTTCGCCGATGGCGAGCGTCGCGACCGGGATGCCCTTCGGCATCTGCACGGTGGACAGCAGCGAATCCAGGCCGCCGAGGTGCTTGGAGGGCATGGGCACGCCCAGCACCGGCAGCGTGGTGTGCGCGGCGACCACGCCCGCGAGATGCGCGGCGCCGCCGGCGGCGGCGATGATGACCTTCATGCCGTTCTGCTTCGCCTCTCCCGTCCATTTCATGACGGCGGCCGGCGTGCGGTGCGCGGACATGGCCTTGGCTTCATAGGCGACGCCGAACTCCTCCAGGATCTTGGCGGCGGGCTTCATGGTCTCCCAGTCGGAGGCCGAGCCCATGACGATTCCAACGAGCGGCTTCATGCGAGCTTCTTTCCGGCGATTTTTTCGAGGGCCTCGCGGTATTTTGCGGAGGTGCGGGCGATCACGTCTGCGGGGAGCTTGGGCGCCGGCGGCGTCTTGTCCCAATCCAGGGTTTCGAGGTAGTCGCGCACGAACTGCTTGTCGTACGACGGCGGCGAGATGCCGACCTGGTACTGGTCCGCCGGCCAGAAGCGCGATGAATCGGCGGTGAGCACTTCGTCGATCAACACGACGTTGCCCTTTTCATCCAGGCCGAATTCGAACTTGGTGTCGGCGATGATGATTCCCTTCGTCGCCGCGAAATCCGAAGCCTCCTTGTAAAGGCGGATGCTGACCGCCTTGACCCGTTCTCCCACGTCCTTGCCGACGATCTCGCACATGCGCTCGAAGGAAATGTTCTCGTCATGGCCGCTCTCGGCCTTGGTGGCGGGCGTGAAGATCGGCTCGGGCAGTTTCTGCGCCTGTTTCAGGCCTTTCGGCAGCTGGATGCCGCAGATCGCGCCGGTGGCCTGGTAGTCCTTCCAGCCCGAACCGATGATGTAGCCGCGCACCACCGCCTCGACCGGCAGGGGCTTGAGTTTCTTCACGACGATGGCGCGGCCGCGCACCTGCATCTTTTCCTCCTCGCCCCTGACCACGCTCTCCGGGTCGATGCCGGTCAGGTGGTTCGGCACCACGTGGCCGAGCTTCGAGAACCAGAAGTTCGCGAGTTCGGTGAGCACGCGGCCCTTGTCGGGAATCGGGTCGGGCAGCACTACGTCGAAGGCCGACAGGCGGTCGGAGACCACGATCATCATCTTGTCGCCGTCCACCGCGTAGATATCGCGCACCTTGCCGCGGCCGAGCCGCTTGAGGCTTTTCAGGCTGGATTCGTACAGTGCCATCAGGCGGCCTGCCTTTCCAGTTCGGCCTTCCACTTGCCTTCGGCGGCGAGCCCGTTCATGTGCGCGCGATGGTGGAAAGCGCGCTGCGCCGCGCCGATGTTGGCGCTCTGGCCTCTCCAGGCGTTCAGCGCGGGATTCTGCAGCGCGCGCGAATACGAGAATGTCAGCGGCCAGGGCAGCCCCTTCATCGAGGCCATTGCGTTCAGGTGCGCCGTCGCCGAGACGTCCGACTGGCCGCCCGAGAGGAACACGATGCCCGGCTGCGCAGCGGGGACCGTGCGTTTCAGCACGCGTATCGTGCGCTCGGCGACTTCGTCGACGCCCGCCTGTCGCGCGTTGGCCTTGCCCGAGACCACCATGCTGGTTTTCAGGATCAGGTGTTCCAGGGAAACGTTGTGCGCCGCCATCGCGGCATAGGTTGCGCGCAGCGTCGCCTCGGTGACTTCCTCGCAGCGCTCGATGCCGTGGCCGCCGTCGAGCAGCACCTCGGGCTCGATCATCGGCACGATGGACGCTTCCTGGCACAGCGCCGCGTAGCGCGCGAGCGCATGGGCATTGGCATAAAGGCAGGTATGGCTCGGGATGCCGTCGCCGATCGTGATGACCGCTCGCCACTTGGCGAAGCGCGCGCCCGCCTTGAAGTAGCCGGCCAGGCGCTCGCGCAGGCCGTCCAGGCCCTCGGTCACCTTCTCGCCCGGACAGAGCGCCAGGTTCTTCGCGCCGGTATCGACCTTGATGCCGGGCAGGATGCCTTTTTTCGCGAGGTAGTCCGTGAAAACGGTGCCGTCGTCGGCCTTCTGCCGGGTCGTTTCGTCGAACAGGATCACGCCGGAGATGAATTTCTCCACGCCGGGCGTGGCGAACAGCAGCCCGCGGTACGCGCGGCGGTTCTCTTCGGTGCAGGGCGTGTTGATGGTCTTGAAACGCGTTTCGCAGGTGCCAGCGGATTCATCGGCGGCGAGCACGCCCTTGCCTCTGGCGACCATCGCGGCCGCGGTTTTTGCCAACAGGGATTTGTCCATAGCAAAGAAAATTCTACACTGAGACCGCGCGCTTTTTTACCTCTCGCGCCTCGATCGCGGCCAGCCGATCGAGCAGGCGCCGCGCCCTCACCACCACCGGCACGTCGATCATCTTGCCGTCGATCGCGAACGAAGCGCGGCCCGCGGCTTCGGCCCTGGTGTTCTCCTCGATGACGCGGCGCGCATAGGCGGCCTCCTCGGCCGACGGGGAGTATTCCTGGTTGACGATCGGCACCTGGCCCGGGTGGATGCAGCCCGCGCCCATGAAGCCGAACTGGCGCGAACGCCGCACCATGCGCCTGAAAGCCTCCAGGTCGGAAAACCCGGCCACACTGGCGATGAAACCGAGCGGCATCAGGCCGGCCGAGCGCGCGGCGAAGATCATCTGCTGCTTGGGCATCAGCAGCGTCTCCTCGGTGGGCTCCATGCCGTTTTCCAGCGCGAAATCCTCGCCGCCGATGTTCATCGCCGCGAGCCGGGCGCTCGACTGCGCGATGGCCGGCATCTGGAAAAAAGCGGCGGGAGTTTCAATCATGGCAATCAGCCGGGTATGCCCGGGGCGCAGCCCGCGCTTCGCCTCGAGACCGGATATGAAGTCGTCGATGCGCTTCACGTGGTCCGCGCTCTGCGCCTTGGTGATCGCGATGCCGTCGACTTCCGCGCAGATCGACGCATCCAGGTCCCTTGCGGTGACTTCAAACGGGCTGTTGATGCGCACCACCACGTCGGCGCCGCCGCGCCGGACCCGCTTCGCCGCCGCCGGCACGAGCTTGCGCGCGGCGTCCTTCTGCGAGGCGGGCACGCTGTCCTCCAGGTCGAGCTGGACGCAGTCGGCGCCGCGTGCGTGCGCCTTGTCGACGTACTTCTCGACGTTGACCGGCACGTACATGAGGGAGCGCCATACCGGGAGATCGGGTTTCATTCGGCGATGACTCCCGCCTTCAGCAGCTTTTCATGGTCCAGGCCCAATTCGGCCAGCAATTCCCGGTTGTGCTCGCCCAGGCGCGGCGCGGGCGTGCGGATGCTGCCCGGCGTGCCCAAGAGGCGCGGCACCACGTGGTGCATCGGAAAGCTGCCCATGTCGGCATCGGGATAGTCGGCCAGCAGCTCGCGTTCGATCACGTGCGGGTCGTCGAGGATCTGCGCGATGTCGTAGATCGGCCCGATGGTGACCTCCGCCTGTTCGAAGAAGGCGACGTTCTCCACCTGCGTGCGCGCGGCGATGAAGTCGCCGATGATGGCATCCAGCTGCTCCGCATGCTTCACCCGTTCCGCATTCGTGCGGTAGCGCGGATCTTCTATCAGCTCCGGCCGCCCGATCGAGCGGAATACGCGCTCGGCCATCTTCTGCGTCGAAGCGGACAGGCCCACGTACTTGCCGTCCTTGCAGCGGTAGGCGTTGCGCGGCCCGGAATTGGTGGAGCGGCTGCCCGTGCGCGGCTTGACCGTTCCGGTCAGGCGATAGTTGGCCGCCTGCGGCCCGAGCACGGCGAAAAGCGGGTCGAGCAGCGGCAGGTCGATCACCTGCCCTTTGCCGCCGCGCTCGGCGGCGCGCAAGGCGACCAGCGTCGCCGCCGCGCCGTTCAGCCCGGCTACGGTGTCGGCGAGGTACATCGGCGGCAAAACCGGCTCGCGGTCGCCGAAACCGTTCATCGACGCGAAACCCGACATGCCTTCGATCAGCGTGCCGAAACCCGGCCGCCGCCGGTACGGGCCGTCCTGCCCCCAGCCGGAGAGGCGCACCACCACCAGTCTCGGATTCGCCGCCAACAGCTTCTCCGGCGCGAGTTCCATGGCCTCCAGCGTGCCGGGGCGGAAGCTCTCGACGAAAATCGCCGCGGACGGCACGAGCTTCATCAGCACGTCGCGCGCCTCCTGCTTGCGCAGGTCCAGGCAGAGGCTCTTCTTGTTGCGCGCGTAGAGCTTCCAGTCGGTCGCCACGCCGCGCGTCTGCCAGCCGCGCAGCGTGTCGCCCGCGGGCGGCTCCACCTTCACCACCTCGGCGCCGAAATCCCCCAGCAGTTGCGTAAGCGTGTTGCCGGCAACCAGGCGCGACAGGTCGAGGACCCGCACGCCATCCAACGCGCCCTTGGCGCCGGGCGTGTAGTCCCGCTTATTTAGCCTTGACGCCGGCACCCGAACAGCGCAAGGACGAGCAAGGCGATATTTTTCAAGGAACCTCCTGGAAGAAACGCATTCTAAACCCCGGGGATTTTTCGGCGATAATGCGCCCCCGCAATTCGGCCCGAACATGATCAACATCGACAGCCTGGTGAAAGAATTCGGCGCCAAGCGCGCCGTGGACGGCATTTCGTTCACGGTCGAACGCGGCGAAGTGGTCGGCTTCCTCGGGCCGAACGGCTCGGGCAAATCCACCACCATGCGCATGATCACCGGCTACTACGCGCCCTCGGCCGGCAAAGTCAGCGTCGGCGGTCACGACGTCGTCGAATCGCCGCTGGAGGCGAAGCGGCTGATCGGCTACCTGCCCGAGAACGCCGCGGCGTACGCCGACATGACGGTGCAGGGATTCCTCGCCTTCTGCGCGGAGCTGCGCGGCCTTGCCGGCACGGCGAAGAAGCAGGCGATCGGGCGCGCCGTCGAGCGCTGCTTTCTTTCCTCGGTGCTGCACCAGTCGATCGACACCCTGTCCAAGGGCTACCGGCACCGCACCTGCCTCGCGCAGGCGCTGATCCACGACCCCGAGGTGCTGATCCTCGACGAGCCGACGGACGGCCTTGACCCGAACCAGAAGCACGAAGTGCGCAACCTGATCCGCGAGCTCGGCAAGACCAAGGCCGTGGTGTTCTCGACCCACATCCTCGAGGAAGTGGACGCCGCCTGCACGCGCGCCATCATCATCGACCGCGGGCGCGTGGTCGCGCAGGGCACGCCCGACGAGCTGGGCCGGCCGCTGGACGAGGTATTCCGCCGCCTCACGACCGCCGATACGGTGAAGCGATGAAAAGCGTCTGGATCATCGCCAAGCGCGAGATGGGCAGCTACTTCTCGTCGCCGGTCGCCTATGTGTTCCTGGTGATCTTCCTGCTGCTGACCGGGTTCTTCACTTTTACCGCGGGCCAGTTCTTCGAGCGCGGCGAGGCGAGCCTCGGCGCCTTCTTCGGCTGGCACCCCTGGCTCTACCTGGTGCTGGTGCCGGCAGCCGGCATGCGCCTGTGGGCCGAGGAGCGGCGCTCGGGCACCATCGAACTGCTGATGACGATGCCGATCACGCCCTGGCAGGCGATCGCGGGCAAGTTCCTCGCTTCCTGGGCCTTCCTGGCGGTTGCGCTGGCGCTCACCTTCCCGGTGGTGGTCACCGTCAACGTGCTCGGCAGCCCGGACAACGGGATGATCGTCACGGGCTACCTCGGCAGCTTCCTTCTTGCCGGCGCTTACCTCGCGATCACCTGCCTGACCTCGGCAATGACCCGCAACCAGGTCGTGGCGCTCATCCTTTCGGTGGTCGCCTGCCTGTTCCTGATCCTGGTCGGCTTCAATCCCGTCACCGACCTGATGACGCGCTGGGCGAGCCCGGCGCTGATCGACACGGTGGCGGCGTTCTCGGTGGTCACCCATTTCGACGGCTTCCAGAAGGGCGCCATCGATACGCGCGACCTGCTGTACTTCATGTCGGTGATCGGCTTCGCGCTGTTCGCCACCAACGTCGTGCTGCGCAACCGATGATGAAGAAGCACGAGAGCCTGCTGTATTCCGCGGTCGGCCTGGCCGCGCTGTTCCTGATCCTGGTCGCGGCGAATTACCTGCTGTCGTTCGCCCCGGGCAAGATCGACTTGACCGAAGGCAAGGTCCTGACGCTCTCCGAGGGCACGAAGAAGGCGCTGCGCGGGCTGCAGGCGCCGGTCCGGCTGAAGCTCTACATTTCGCGCGGCGACGAGGCGATGCCGGTGCAGCTGCGCGGCTTCGCGCAGCGCGTCGAAGACCTGGTGGGCGAATTCAAGAGCGTCGCGGGCGACAAGCTGATCGTCGAGAAATTCGATCCCAAGCCCGACGGCGAGTACGAGGACCAGGCGCAGCTCGACGGCATCGAGCCGCAGCAGCTGTTCTCCGGCGAGCAGTTCTATCTCGGGTTGGCGGCGAGCCAGCTGGACCGCAAGCAGGCGATCCCGGCGATCTCGCCGCAGCGCGAGCGCCTGCTGGAATACGACCTGCTGCGCGCGATCGTGGGCGTGAGCTCGGCCGACCGCCCGGTGATCGGCGTGATGAGCGCGCTGCCGGTGCTGGGCGAGAAGTTCAACCCGATGACGCGCCAGAGCTCCGAGCCCTGGGCGATCGCGACCGAGCTGAAGCGCGATTTCACCGTCAAGCAGGTCTCCATGTTCGCGGAGTCCATCGACCCCGACATCAAGGTGCTGCTGGTGATCCACCCGCGCGACATATCCGAGCAAACCGAGTACGTGCTGGACCAATACGTCCTGCGCGGCGGCAAGCTGATCGCCTTCGTCGATCCCTACGCCTACTTCGACCAGCAGCCCGGGCCGATGCCCGGCATGAGCGGCGGCGGGACGAGTTCGACCCTGCCGAAGCTGTTCAAGGCCTGGGGCGTGGAAATGAATCCCGGCAAGGTGCTGGCCGACGTGGTCTATGCCTCGGGCAACGGGCAGCGCTACACGCCGACCGTGCTGACGCTGAACCGCACCGCGCTGAACCGCGACGACGTGGTCACCAGCCAGATCGAAACGCTGCTGTATCCCTTCGGCGGGGCCTTCGACGTCAAGCCCGCCGCGGGCCTGACAGTCACGGAACTTGTGAAAAGCTCCACGAATTCGATGCTGGTCGACAACGCCGTGGCAACCGTGTCCGGCGACGCAGCGACGAACGGCTTCCTGCCCGGGAACAAGTCGCGGCCGCTCGCGCTGCGCCTGTCGGGCAAATTCAAGACCGCCTTCCCCGGCGGCAGGCCGAAATCCGACGACAAGAAGGCCGCTCCGAAGCAGGAAGAGCCCTCCCTGAAGGAATCCGCGGCCGACAATTCGGTGATCCTGGTGGCAGACGCCGACCTGCTGAACGACGGCGCCGCGGTGGACGTGCAGGAAGTGTTCGGCCGGCGCGTCGTCGTGCCCTCGAACGGCAACCTGGCGTTCGCGCAGGGCATGGTCGAGCAGCTCGCCTCCGGGGACGCGCTGATTTCTCTGCGCAGCCGGGCCGATACGTTCCGGCCGCTCACGGTTGTGCGCGAGATGCAGGCGCGCGCGCAGGCGCAATACGTCGGCCGCCTGAAGTCGCTCGAGGACGAGGTGCAGAAGACCACCGAGAAGCTGCAGCAGCTGCAAAAGGCGGGCGGCGCCGCCGCCAAGGGCGCGCTGATCATGACGCCCGAGCAGCAGGCGGAGATCGAAAACTTCAAGAAGCACGTCACCGAGACGCGCATGGAACTGAAGGAACTGCGCAAGAACCTGCGCCAGGACGCCGAAGCGCTGGTGTTCTGGACCAAGCTGCTCAACATCGCGCTGATGCCGCTGCTGGTGGTGCTGGCCGGCCTGGCGGTGTATTTCTTCAAGCGCCGCCGGCCAAGCCAGGCATGAACGCCCGCCTTGCAGCGATATTGCTGGTTCTGCTCGCCGTGCTCGGCGGCGGCGCGCTGCTGGTCCGCCATCAGACCGAGTCGCAGAAGCCGGCCGAGGCCGCCAGCCTCGGGCAACCCTTGCTGAAGGACCTGCAGGCGTCGGCCGTGGCCTCCATCGCGATCCGGCAGCCCAAGGGAGCGATCACCCTGCAGCGCAAGGACGATCGCTGGACGATCGCCGAGCGCGGCGGCTTTCCCGCCGATTTCGACAAGGTGCGCGGTTTCGTCCTCCTGGCGCTGTCGCTCAAGATCGGCCAGCTCGAGCCGATCGGTGAAAAGGACCGCGCGCGCCTGAATCTCGACGGGAGCGGCACCGCGATCGAGTTCCTCGGTGCCGACGGCAAGCCGCTCGCGCGCTTCACCGCAGGCCGCAAGTACTTCAAGACCGAACCGGAAAACCCCGAGCGGGCGATCGGCGACGGGCGCTACGTCGCGCTGCCCGGCGACGAAAAGCGCGTCTACGTGGTCTCGGATCCGCTCACGCAGGCTTCCACGAAGACCGCGGACTGGATCAGCACGGCGGGCATCAGCGTCGAAAAGGTCAACACGGTGGCAGTGCGCCATGGCGAAGGTCCTGCCGGCGCCGACTGGAAAGTCGAACGATCCGGCGACAATGCCGACTGGAAGCTCCTCGGCGCCCGGGCGAACGAGAAACTCGACGTCACCAAGGCGAATGCCGCCGCCTATACCTTTTCACAGATCGATCTGGCCGACGTTGCGCCCAAGGACCTGAAGCCCGGGGACGCAGGGCTGGCCAAGCCCTCGGTCGTCACCGCAACCACGCTGGATGGCCTGACCTATACGCTCAAGCTGGGCAAGATCGAAGGCGACAACTACTACGCCAGCATCGGCGTCGCCGGCGAACCGAAGCCCGAGGGCAAGGACGCCGCGGAACGCCTGAAGAAGCTCGACGAGCGCCTCGCGCGCGAGAGGGCGCTCGCGGATTACATCGTGCTGATACCGAAGTCGAAGCTGGAAGACATCCTGAAAAACCGGGCTGACCTGCTCGTGAAAAAAGAAGAAAAAAAGAAGTAGCGGACGCCGCACCGGACTCGGAATGGAAACGCATGTCCCGGACATTCTCCGCGTCATCCAGCTGGTGGTGGCGCCGGTGTTCCTGCTCACCGCCGTCGGCACCCTGATTAACGCCCTTAGTGTCCGCCTCGGCCGCGCCGTCGATCGGCGTCGCATCCTCGAGGAGAAGTTGCGCGACCCCGCCTTCCCGGCCGCTGATGCGGGTGCGGCGCGCGGAGAACTGGCCCGCATCGGCAGGCGCATCGAAGTCGTCTACCTGTCGATTTTCGCTGCCGTGATCTGCGCCCTGTTCGTCTGCCTGCTGATCGCGGTCGCCTTTCTCGGCGCTTTCCTCGCCAGCGACCTTTCGCGCACGGTCGCCATCCTGTTCGTACTGGCGATGGTGGCGCTGATCGCGTCCCTGCTGTTGTTCATGCGCGAGATCTACCTCGCGGTCTCCACGCCCCGGCTTGCCTAGCCCGTTCTAGCCTTTCGCGGGCAGATGATTCAGTACCGCCTTCATCAGGGCATCGACCTGGATCGGCTTGGTGAGGTAGGCGACGGCGCCCAGCTCGTTGCCGCGGCCGCGTTTTTCCTCGTCTACGGTCAGGAAAATCACCGGGATGTCCTTCATCTCTTCTTCCGACTTGAGGATCTTGATCATGTCGAACCCGCCCATGCGGGGCATGTGGACGTCGCTGATGATCAGGTCCGGCTTGGCCGTCACGCAGGCCGCCGCCGCGTGCAGGCCGTTGGCCGCGGTGCGCACGGCATATCCCGCGGTCTGCAAATGAGATGCGATCAACTCCCGCATGTCAGGGTCGTCCTCGACCACAAGGATCGTCTTCGCCATGCGCGCGATTATGCTCCGCCTGGCGCCGAGCGGACGAAGTCCGCGAAACCGAGCAGGAATTCGCGCAGCTGGTTGCGTATCTTTTCGTCCACCAGCTCGCCGGAAGCGCCGAAGACCTGCTGCGCCCGCGACACCATCAACCGGCCGCCGAACCAGGGGCGCGTGCCCAGCGTGCGCAACACCGGCAACCAGGCATCCTGCGCCAGGATGGTGCCGAAGCCGCCGGGCGAGGCGCCGATCACCGCCACCGGCCGGCCGCCGAACAACTGCGGGATTTCGGACGCCGGCCGTGACAGCCAGTCGATGGCGTTCTTGAAGACACCCGGTATGCCGTTGTTGTACTCCGGCGTCACCAGCAGCAGGCCCTGCGACGCCAGGATCCGCGATTTCAGCGACTTCACGGCATCCGGAATCCCCGACCCCGCCTCGACGTCGCCGTCATAGAGCGGAATGCCCTTGATCGAGCCGATCTCGATGCGCGCGCCGTCCGCGGCGAGCTGCGCAGCCTCCCGCAGCAGCGCCGCATTGTAGGAGCCCTGCCGCAGGCTGCCGGCGATGCCGAGGATCGTCGTCATCGGCGAATTTTCTTCGGCAGCGGCGCCGGATTCGGTATCTCTTCCGCCACGCAGAACACGCCGCCCTGGTGCAACTCCGCCGCGGGGTCGCCGGCCGGTTCACCCTTGGCGAGGATGTCCTTCGCCCAGGCCTCGGAGTCGTCCTGCGGTTTGTAGCCGAGACGGTAGGCGTTCGAGTTGTCGTACCAGGCGCGCTTGTTGCGCGAAATGCCGTAGACGATCTCGAAGCGGATGTCCGGATGCTCGATGCCGATCGTCACCAGCTGCGCGAGGTCGCGCGGCGTGAACAGGATCGACAGCCGCCGCTTGTCGATCGGCGCGGGATTGACGTTGCCGATGCGCATGCAGAAGACCTGCATGCCGTACTTGTCGGCGTAGAGGCTGCCGAGCGCCTCGCCGAACACCTTCGACACGCCGTAGCGGCTGTCGGGCTTGATGTATACGCGGTGGTCGATGGTCTGGTCGCGCCGGTAGAAACCGACCGCATGGTTGGAGGTCGGGAACAGGATCCGCTTCACGCCGTTGCGCCGCGCCGCCTCGAACACGTTGTAGCAGCCGATGATGTTGGCGTTCAGGATACCTTCCCAGGGCCCCTCGACCGAATAGCCGCCCAGGTGCACGATCGCGTCCACGCCCTTCGTGATGCGCAGCGCATGCGACATCTTCGAAATGTCGGCGCGCTTGAAGACCTGGCCTTTGAACTTCTCTTTCAGATCCCTCAGGTCGGAAGCAATGATCTTGTACTTGCCTGCCAGTTCCCTGCGCAGGTGCGTGCCGACGTCGCCGGCGGCGCCGGTGATCAGGATGGTTTTCATTGCAGGAACTCCTCTACGATGCGGTTGAACTCGGCAGCGTATTCGAAATAGACGGAGTGCCCGGCCTTCGGCACGCGCACGGCTTTGCCTTTCGGCGCAAGCGCGGCGAAGCCCGGGCCCGCGGCGGCCGGATACAGGCAATCCTCGTCGCCGCCCAGGAACAGCACCGGCATGGGCAGCTTGGCGAGCAGCGCGGGATCCTTAACTCGCATCTGCAGGATCTTCGGCCGCACCTGGGCCTTGAATTCCGCCGCGGTCATGTTGCCGATCTGCTTGTAGAGCATCGCCAGCGCCGGCTGCTCGCGTGCGAAGCGCTCGCCGCCCGCGGCAAGAATGCCGCGCGCTTCCAGTCCGGCCGCGACCTTCGGGGCCGCGGCCATCCATTCCCTGATCTCCGCGGCCTCCGGGCCCTTGAGTTGACGAAAATCCAGCGTGCCGGAGGTGGACGCCATGACGAGCGCCTTCACCTT
>DATJYN010000180.1:0-7467 GCA_035499575.1 Burkholderiales bacterium
TCGGTGGACGGCGACAACGCGGCGGCCTACCGGTATACCGAGTGCCGCCTGGAGCGCCTGGCAGCCGAGCTGCTCGCCGACATCGACAAGGAAACCGTCGATTTCGTCGACAATTACGACGGCAAGGAACGCGAACCCACGGTCCTGCCCTCGCGCATCCCAAACCTGCTGCTGAACGGGTCCTCGGGCATCGCAGTCGGCATGGCGACCAACATTCCGCCGCACAACCTGTCCGAGGTCGTCGACGCTTGCCTGCTGATGCTGAACGAGCCGCATTGCGCGATCGAGGAGCTCATCAAACTCATGCCGGCGCCGGATTTCCCGACTGCGGGCATCATCTACGGCATCGCCGGCGTACACGAGGGTTATCGCACCGGCCGCGGCCGCGTGCTGATGCGCGCGCGCACCCATTTCGAGGAAATTGCCGGCAAGAGCGACCGCCACGCAATCATCGTCGACGAGCTGCCTTACCAGGTGAACAAGAAGTCGCTGCTCGAGCGCATCGCCGAGCAGGTTACCGAGAAGCGCCTGGAAGGCATCTCCGACATCCGCGACGAGTCCGACAAGCAGGGCATCCGCGTGGTGATCGAGCTGAAGCGCGGCGAGCTGCCGGAAGTGGTACTGAACAACCTGTACAAGCAGACTCAGCTGCAGGACAGCTTCGGCATGAACATGGTCGCGCTGGTGGACAACCAGCCCCGTGTGCTGAATCTGAAGGAGCTGCTCGAGGCCTTCGTTTCGCACCGCCGTGAAGTGGTGACGCGGCGCACGGTATTCGAGCTGAAGAAGGCGCGCGAACGCGGCCACGTGCTGGAAGGCCTGGCGGTGGCGCTCTCCAACGTCGACGAAGTGATCGAACTCATCAAGAAGGCGCCGTCCCCTGCCGACGCCAAGCGCGAATTGCTCGCCCGCTCGTGGAATTCCGACCTGGTGAAGGAAATGCTCGCCAAGGTGTCGGGAGGACACGAGCAATACCGGCCGGAGGGCCTGGGCGCCGATTTCGGCTTGAAACCCGAGGGCTACCGGCTCTCGGAAGAGCAGGCGCAGGCGATCCTCGAGCTCAGGCTGCAGCGCCTGACGGGCCTCGAGCAGGACAAGATCCGCGAGGAATACCGCACGGTGATGCTCGCCATCGCGGACCTGCTCGACATCCTGGACAAGCCGGCACGCATCGTCGCCATCATCGCCGAGGAGCTGAAGCACGTGAAGGAAGAATTCGGCGACCGGCGCCGCAGCGAAATCGTCACCGTGGCCGAAGACATCTCGCTGGAAGACCTGATCGCGCCGCAGGACATGGTGGTCACCTTCTCGCATGGCGGCTATGTCAAGTCGCAGCCGCTCGCCGACTATCGGGCGCAGCGGCGCGGCGGGCGCGGCAGGACCGCGGCCACCACCAAGGACGACGACTTCATCGAGCGCATGTTCGTCGCGCATTCGCACAACTACCTGCTGTGCTTCTCCAACCGCGGCCGCATGTACTGGCTGAAGGTGTTCGAGGTGCCCCAGGGCGGCAGTACCTCGCGCGGCAAGCCGGTGGTGAACATGTTCCCGCTGGAAGAAGGCGAGAAAATCACCGCGGTGGTGTCGGTGAAGGAGTTCGACGAGAACCATTTCGTCTTCATGGCGACCGCGCAGGGCACCGTGAAGAAGACGCCGCTGGCGGATTTCTCGCGCCCTCGGCCCTCGGGCATCATCGCAGTGGGCCTGGACGAGGGCGATTACCTGATCGGCGCCGCGCTCACCGACGGCAGCTACGACGTGATGCTGTTCTCCTCGGAAGGCAAGGCGATCCGCTTCCACGAGGATGACGTGCGCCCGATGGGTCGCCAGGCGACCGGCGTGCGCGGCATGCGGCTGCCCGAGGACAACAGCCGGCGCGTGGTCTGCATGCTGGCGGCGAAGGATGAGAAGCAGACCGTGCTCACCGCGACCGAGAACGGCTACGGCAAGCGCACGCCGATTTCCGAGTACACCAAGCACGGCCGCGGCGGCCAGGGCATGAACGCGATCCAGAGCTCGGACCGGAACGGCGCCCTTGTGGGCGCCGTCCTTGTGGACGACCACGACGAAGTGATGCTGATCTCGACCGGCGGCGTGCTGATCCGCACCGCAGTGGCGCAGATCCGCGAACAGGGGCGTTCTACCCAGGGCGTGACGCTGATCGCGCTGGGCGAAGGCGAAAAACTGGCGGGCGTCGAGCGGATCGTCGAGCGCGACGGGGAAGAGGGCAATGGCGGCAATGGCGGCAACGGCGGCAACGGCGACGGCGGGCCGGGCGCGGCCTCGGAAGCGCCGCCTTCCGCTCCCCAGGGGCCCACTCTTCACTGATGCCGCGGATATTCAATTTCAGCGCGGGACCGGCGGTCCTGCCCGAGGAAGTGCTGTCGCGCGCGGGCGACGAGATGCTCGACTGGCGCGGCACCGGCATGTGCGTGATGGAGATGAGCCACCGCGGCAAGGAATTCATGTCCATCGCCGCCGAGGCGGAGAAGGACTTGCGCGAATTGCTTTCAATCCCGGCGAATTACAAGGTGCTGTTCCTGCAGGGCGGCGCGACGCTGCAGTTCGCGCAGATCCCGATGAACCTGCTGGCGGGAAAAAACAAGGCCGACTACGTCGTCACCGGTGAATGGTCGAAGAAGGCGGTCAAGGAAGCGCAGGCCTATTGCGACGTCGGCATCGCGGCCACCTCCGAGGACAAGGCGTTTACCTATGCGCCCATGAATTTCAATGTCAGGCCTGATGCCGCTTACGTTCATTACTGCTCGAACGAAACCATCGGCGGCGTCGAATATCACGCCATTCCGTCGGTGGATACTATTCCGCTCGTCGCCGACGCTTCGTCGCACATCCTGTCGCGCCCGCTGGACGTGTCGCAGTTCGGCCTGATCTATGCCGGTGCGCAGAAGAACATCGGGCCGGCCGGCCTGACGATCGTGATTGTGCGCGATGACCTCACGGGCAAGGCGGCCAGGGGCACGCCGTCCGTCATGGACTACAAACAGCAGGCGGCAGCCGATTCGATGCTCAACACGCCCGCCACCTACGCGATCTACATCGCCGGGCTGGTGTTCAAGTGGCTCAAGCAGTTGGGCGGCCTGGCAGAGATCGAGAAGCGCAACATCGCCAAGGCGAAGCTGCTGTACGACTATCTCGACAGGAGCGGCTTCTACAGGAATTCTGTGAATCCGAAGGATCGGTCGAGGATGAACGTGCCTTTTACGCTGAAGGATGCAGCTCTGGACGACGCTTTCCTGAAGGGCGCGGAAAAGCTCGGCATGGTGCAGCTGAAAGGCCACCGTTCCGTCGGCGGCATGCGCGCTTCGATCTACAACGCGATGCCGGTCGAAGGCGTGCGGCAGCTGGTGGCGTACATGAAGGACTTCGAGGCGAAGCATGGCTAAGGCGGAAAAAAAACTGGCCGTGCTGGTGCTCAACCCGATCGCGCAAGTCGGTCTGAAGCGCCTGCCCGCGGGGCGATTCGAGGTCGTGAAGGAATCGGCTTCGCCGGACGCGATCCTGGTGCGTTCGGCCGACATGCACGCGATGAAGTTCGATGCGAACCTGAAGGCGGTCTGCCGCGCGGGCGCGGGGGTGAACAACATTCCCGTGAAGGAACTGTCGAAGCTCGGCGTGCCGGTATTCAACGCGCCCGGCGCGAACGCCAACGCGGTGAAGGAACTCGTGGTGGCGGGGATGCTGATCGCGGCGCGGAACCTGGCGCCGGCGCTGGGATTCGTCCAGGGTTTGGACAAGAATGCGAAGGATCTGGAAAAGCAGGTCGAAGGCGGCAAAAAAGCCTACGCCGGTATCGAGCTGCCCGGCCACACGCTCGGCGTGATCGGGCTGGGCAAGATCGGCAGCCTGGTTGCCGACGCGGCGATCCGGCTCGGCATGCACGTGCTCGGTTACGACCCGGACATCACCGTGGACGCAGCCTGGAGCTTGCCGTCGCAGGTGCGCAAGGCGAATTCCGTCGACGAACTGCTCAGGGCGAGCGATTTCGTCACTTTGCACGTGCCGCTGGTCGACAAGACGCGCAATTTGGTGAATGCTAAAAATCTCAAGCTGATGAAGGCGGACGCGGCGCTGCTCAATTTCTCTCGCGACGGCGTGGTCGAGGATGAAGCGGTGCTGAAAGCGCTCGCCGGCAAGCAGTTGCGCTGCTACGTCACCGACTTCCCGTCGGCGCGGCTGATCGGCCAGCCCGGCGTGGTGGCGCTGCCGCACCTGGGCGCCTCGACCAGCGAGGCCGAGGACAACTGCGCCGTCATGGTGGTCGACCAGCTGATCCGGTATGTCGTCGACGGCAGCATGGAGAACGCGGTCAATTTTCCAAATGCGCAGATGCCGCGCGAATCACCCTACCGCTTGGCGATTGCCAACGCGAACGTGCCGAACATGCTGGCGAGCATCTCCAATGCCATGGGCAGCCGCAAGATCAACATCCACAACATGCTGAATAAGTCGCGCGGCGAGATGGCCTATACGCTCGTCGACGTGGACAGCCCGGTGCCCGAAGCTGCGATCAACGAATTGCGCTCGATCGAGGGCGTGCTCTCGGTGCGCTATCTTCCCGTCGAAGAATGAGCGAGAAGGACATCCGGAAGCTGCGGGTCGGCATCGACGCGGTCGACGCCGAGCTGCTCGCGCTGCTCAACCGCCGCGCCGCGCTGGTGCGCAAGGTCGGCGAGCTGAAAGGTGGCGCGCCCGCCTACCGCCCGGAGCGTGAAAGCGAAATCCTGCGCCGCGTGGCGGGCAAGAAGGACGGCGCGCTGCCGCCGGAAAACGCGGTCGGCGTGTTCCGCGAGATCATATCCGCTTGCCGCGCGCTCGAGCAGCATATCAGCGTCGCCTACCTGGGGCCTGCGGGCACCTTCAGCGAGCAGGCAGTTCGCCAGCACTTCGGCCAGCGCGTGGCCGCCGAGCCTGCGGCGACCATCGACGAAGCTTTCCGCAGCGCCGAATCGGGCGCGACGCAGTTCGCGGTGGCGCCGGCGGAAAATTCCACCGACGGCGTGGTCGGGCGCACGCTCGACCTGTTGCTCACGACCCCGCTCAGGATCTGCGGCGAGATCGAGTTGCGCGTGCGCCAGAACCTGCTCGGTCGCGCGCCGAAGCTCGCTGCGGTCAGGCGCGTGTATTCCCATGCGCAATCGCTTGCGCAGTGCAACGGCTGGTTGAACCAGCACCTGCCGGCTGCGGAACGCGTGCAGCTCGGCTCGAACGCCGAGGCTGCGCGCCGCGCTGCGAAGGAAAAGGGCGCCGCGGCAATTGCCGGCGAAGCCGCCGCGGCGCTCTACAAACTGAAGCTACTCGCGCGCGGCATCGAGGACGATCCGAACAACACCACGCGCTTCCTCGTGCTTGGCCGGGTCGACCCGGCGGCGACCGGCCGGGACCGCACCTCTCTGGTGATGTCGGCGGAAAACAAGCCGGGTGCGGTGCACGCGCTGCTGTCGCCGATCGCCGCCAACGGCGTCAGCATGTGCCGCATCGAGTCGCGGCCGGCGAAGGCGCGCTCGGCGCGCTGGGAGTATGTGTTCTTCATCGACGTCGAGGGGCACCAGAGCGATGCCAGGGTTGCCGCGGCGATCGCCGAACTGAAAGCGCGCGCCCCCTTCATGAAGGTGCTGGGCTCCTACCCGGCGGCAGGTTCCTAGGAAAGACATCCGATGGTCATTGATCCCTGCGAGCTATCCCCCTCTTACGTCCGCTCGATCGCGCCCTACCAGCCCGGCAAGCCGATCTCGGAGCTGGCACGCGAGCTCGGCCTCAAGGAAGAGAACATCATCAAGCTCGCCTCGAACGAGAACCCGCGCGGCATCGGCCCGCGCACGCGCGCCGCGATCGAGGGTGCGCTCGCGGACATTGCGCGCTATCCGGACGGCAACGGCCACGAGCTGAAAGTCGCGCTCTCGCGCCGCTACGGCGTGGAGGCCGCGTCGATCGTGCTCGGCAACGGCTCGAACGACGTGCTGGAACTGGTGGCGCATGCCTTCCTCGGGCCCGGCCGCGCCGCGGTCTACGCGCAGCACTGCTTTGCGGTCTACCCGCTCGCCACGCAGGCGCGCGGCGCGCGCGGCATCGCGGTGCCGGCGAAGAACTACGGTCACGACCTGGACGCGATGGCGTCGGCGATCGACGATGAAACCTACGTGGTTTGGATCGCCAACCCGAACAACCCGACCGGCACCATGCTTGGTTCGGACGCGCTCGAAGCCTTCGTCAAGCGGGTGCCGGAGCGCGTACTGGTAGTGATCGACGAGGCCTACAACGAATATCTTTCACCGGAGCTGAAGGCCGAGACAGTGAAGTGGCTGAAACGCCATCCCAACCTGATCGTGTCGCGCACTTTTTCCAAGGCCTACGGCCTGGCAGGCCTGCGCGTCGGCTACGCGTTCGCGCATCCGTCGGTGGCCGACATCATGAACCGCGTGCGCCAGCCGTTCAACGTCAACAGCCTGGCGCTGGTCGCGGCGACCGCCGCGCTGGACGACATGGAATTCGTCGCGCGCAGTTTCGCGGCCAACCTGCAGGGCCTGCGCCAGATCGAGGAGGGCGCGAAGCAGCTCGGGCTGGAGTGGATCCCGTCCTACGGCAACTTCCTCACGGTCCGGGTTGGAAAGGCGAACGAGGTCTTCCGGCGGTTGCTGAAGCGCGGCGTCATCGTGCGCCCGGTCGGCGGCGGCTACCAGCTGCCCGAGCACCTGCGCGTCACCATCGGCACGGCCGCGGAGAACGAACGCTTCCTGTCTGCGCTCGCGGCCAGCCTGAAGGAATGATGTTTTTCGAGAAGGTTGCCGTCATCGGCGTCGGGCTCATCGGGGGCTCCTTCGGCATGGCCCTGAAGGCCGCCAAGCGCTGCGAACAGGTCGTTGGCTCGGGCCGCAGCGCCGCCAACCTGAAGGCCGCGCTTGGGCGTGGCGCGATCGACGCGGTCGAGGCCGACGCCGCTGCGGCCGTGCGCGAGGCGGACCTGGTGCTGGTCGCCACCCCGGTGGCGCAATTCGAGAAAATCTTCCTCGCCATCAAGCCGAACCTGAAGCCAGACTGCCTGGTTATGGACGCAGGCAGCACCAAGCGCGACGTGGTCGCGGCGGCACGCAAGGGGTTCGGCGGCGGCGTCGCGCGCTTCGTGCCTGCACATCCGATCGCGGGCGCGGAAAGGAGCGGCGCGGAAGCGGCGAGTGCGGAGCTGTTCCGCGACAAGCGCGTGGTGCTGACGCCGCTTGCCGAGAACGCGGAGGCGGCGCTGGAAAAGGCCGCGGCCGCCTGGGGCGCCTGCGGCGCGCGTGTTTCGCGCATGACACCGGAGGAGCACGACGGCGTGTTCGCCGCGGTCAGCCACCTGCCGCACCTGCTCGCCTACGCGCTGGTGAGCGACATCGCCGCACGCGCCGATGCCGCCCAACTGTTCGGCTACGCGGCAGGCGGGTTCCGCGACTTCACGCGCATCGCCTCCAG
>DATJYN010000181.1:0-5880 GCA_035499575.1 Burkholderiales bacterium
GAAGCCGAGTTATCTGTTCGCCCTCGTTGCAGCGGATCTTGAATTCATAAAAGAGGAAATCAAAACGGGATCCGGCCGAAAAACGCTCCAGATCTACGTCGAACCCGGCAAGCTCGACCAGGCCGCCTGGTCCATGGACTGCCTGAAGCGCGCAATCGCCTGGGACGAGCAGCGCTTCGGCCTGGCGCTCGACCTAGACGAGTACAAGATCGTCGCCGTGGGCGACTTCAACTCCGGCGCGATGGAGAACAAGGGCCTCAACATCTTCAACACCAAGTACATCCTCGCCCGGCCGGACGTCGCGACGGATGTCGACTACCTGAACATCGACCGCGTGGTGGCGCACGAGTACTTCCACAACTGGACCGGCGACCGCGTCACCTGCCGCGACTGGTTCCAGCTTTCGCTGAAGGAAGGCCTGACGGTGTTCCGCGACCAGGAGTATGGCGCCGACACCTATTCGCGCGCCGTGACGCGCATCCAGGAAGTGCGCAACCTGCGCGCCGCGCAGTTCCCCGAGGACGCCGGCCCGATGGCGCACCCGGTGCGGCCGCAGTCCTACATGGAAATCCGCAACTTCTACACCATGACGGTGTACGAGAAAGGCGCGGAAGTGGTGCGCATGCAGCACACCCTGCTCGGCGAGGAGAGATTCCAGGCCGGCATGCGTCTCTACTTCAAGCGCCACGACGGCCAGGCCGTCACCTGCGACGATTTCGTCCAGGCGATGCAGGATGCTTCAGGCGTCGACCTCGCGCAGTTCCGCCGCTGGTACGACGTGCCGGGAACACCGGTGCTGGACTGCTCGAGCCGCTACGGGAACGGCGTCTTCACGTTGAACGTGAAGCAGTCCATGAACCCGCCCTTCCACATCCCCTTCGCGGTGAAGATCGGCGATCAGGAAGAAGTCCTGTCGATCAAGCGGGCGGAAGAGCAATTTACCTTCCAATGCGGGAGCAAGCCCGTTCCCTCCCTGCTGCGCGGCTTCTCCGCGCCGGTGATCCTCAATTACCCGTACACCGAAGACGAGCTGGTGCATTTGCTCGCCAACGACGACGACCCGTTCAACCGCTGGGAGGCGGCGCAGCGCCTGTCGGCCGAGATCATTTTGCAGAAGGAGGGAGTCCCCTCCCCGGCATTCCTGGAGGCTGTAAGGCGATTGCTCAAGCTGGCAGACCATGCGTTCGTTGCCGAGACCCTGGCCCTGCCCTCGGAAAGCGCGCTTGCCGAGCAAATGGACGTCGTCGATCCCGATGCGCTGCATAAGGCGCGCAATGCTCTTCGCCGCGCCCTGGCTTTTCGCTTGAAAAATGAATTTCTCGATGCCTACAGGGCGCTCAAGATCGTCTCGCCCTACTCCCCCGACGCCGTTTCGTCGGGCAAGCGCGCGCTGCGCAACCTGGCTCTTTCCTACCTCATGGAATTGGAGACCCCCGACATTGTTGCGCTGTGCTACGAGCAATACGGCCAGTCGGACAACATGACCGAGCAGTTCGCCGCGCTCGCGACGCTCGCGAACAGCAATGCGCCGCAACGAGGCATCGCGCTGGAATCCTTCTACGCGCGCTGGAAGGACGAGCCGCTGGTGGTGGACAAGTGGCTCTCCGTGCAGGCCACCTCGCGGCTGCCGGATGCGCTCGCGCGCGTGCGCGAATTGCTTTCTCACCCCGCCTTCGACATCAAGGTGCCGAACAAGGTGTACTCGCTGATCCGAGCCTTCGCCGCCAACCACGTGCGCTTCCACGCCGCCGACGGCTCGGGCTATGCCTTCCTCGCCGACCAGGTACTCGCGTTGAACGAGCTGAATCCGCAGGTCGCGGCGAGGATGGCCCGGGGCTTTGATCGCTGGAAAAAATTCGACGGTGCCAGGCAGGAAAATGCCAGGCTGCAACTGGAACGCATCCGTGACGCCAAGGGCCTGACGAAGGACGTCGCCGAGATCGTCACCAAGGCGCTGGCGTAAAGCGCGCCTAGCCGGGAAACGCGAAGAAGCGCCAGCCGTTCTTCATCACCGGCGTAAGCTCGACGCGCGAACGCAGCACCAGGGATTTGTCGTTGGGCATGTTGAGCTGCTCCACCAGGTTCGAGAAGATGCTGTCGATCAACAGCAGCTCGGCGGCGCCCTCCAGGGTGGCAATCCAGTCGAACGGCGAATCGGTGCGCTCGTCGATCTCGACGATCTGGTAGTCGCGCCGCCACTCCTCGGGGATGACGATGTTCGGCCGGAAGTCCTTGCTCTGGCGGTGCACGCAGACGTAGGGTTTGCGGATCTCGAGCGACGCGTGCAGCCGGTTTTCCCTGGCCATGTCGCGCACCAGGCTCAGGCGCCACTTCTCGCTGAACGGCACGCCAGCCACCGCGTACTTGTACTCGTCGAACTTGAGGTGCTTCGTGTACGCCGGGTTTTGCAGCAGAGAATCCTTGCCGAGCATCGCGTTGTACAGGACATAGGTCGCGTCGCAGCCGCGCGCCTGCAACTCCGCCTTCGGCCGTCTGGCGAACAGTTCCTCCGCATCGCCAGTGGAATGAACCGGGATGAAGCTGACATAGGGTGCGGCCGGCGACAGGAAAGGCTCATAGATCGAAGCGACCGGCCAGATCACCTCGGCGCCGCGGTCGGCGAACCACTTGGCGATCGGCAGGGCGATGACGATGTCGCCGATCGACATCGTCTGGACCAGGCCGATGCGCTTCATGCGCCCAGGTATCCGATGCCCCGCGCCATGAGCGCGGCGCAGAGAATGATCAGCACCACGCCGGCCAGCTCAGCGTGGATGATCGAGCGGATCGCGCGCATCCTGGCTTCGCTCACCACCGGGACCTGCCCCAGCCTAAGGTACTTGCTCCAGGACAGGAATTCGACGGTCGGGTAGATCGACAGCAGCCCGACGGCCAGGAACAGCGCCATCTTGGCGATGAACGGCAGGCTATGCAGGTAGTAATCGGCGCCCTTCTCGAAATAGAGCACGCGGATCACGCCGATCACCAGCACCGCGCCCGCCGACGCGCCGTAGACCAGGTCGTAGAGCTGGATCTTACGCGCCGACTTCGCCGTCAGGTCGCCCTTGATGAGCGCGAACTCGACCACCAGCGCCGAGACCAGCGCGAACGCGGCAAGGTGGTGCAGGAAGGCGAACAAGGCCGACATCGCGGGGTTCCCGGGTTGCTAGAGCCAGCGGCGGACCTGCGCCTGGTAGGCGGCATAGGCCTCGCCGAACATCGCGGAGAGTACCCGTTCTTCGGGCGCGATCTGGAAACGCGAGATATAGGCGAAGAATGCGGCCGGGCCTGCAAGCACCCAGGGCGCAGCCAGGTAGAACGCCCACCCCGCCAACACGCAAAGCAGCCCCACATACATCGGATTCCGGGTGACGCGGTAGATGCCTTCGGTTACCAGCGCCGAGGTCTTCTCCGGCTTCATCGGATTGATCGTCGTCTGCGCCCGGCGGAAAGCGCGTGCGCCGGCCGCGCTGATGACGCCGCCCATCAGGGCCATCGCCAGCGCACCGAGCGCACGAACGGGAAACGGAACGTTGATCGCCGGCGTGCACTCGGACAAGCCCCACATGGCGACGGCCAGTATGAGTGCAACCGCAGGCGGCGGTATCTTGAGTTCGAGGGCGGTCACGGTTTTTACGCTGCTCCTACACCTGCTTGTTGACGCCCTGGGCGTTGAACTTGTGGAGCATGCGATGCGCGATCGGCGCAAGCAGTACGCCGGTGGCGACAATCACGACGAGTCCGCAGTAGAGCGCATACAGGCCTGCGAACAGCTTGCCGCCTTCGGTCGCTGGAACGTTCACCGGTCCCATGCCGCCGAGCAGCATCGCGGCGTTCAGGAACGCGTCCAGCCAGCCCAATTTCTCCAATGCGTGGTAGCCGATCATGCCGACGAGCAGCGAGAAGGCGGCCAGCAGCAGGGCCAGCGCGCCGCTGCGCGCGAGGCGCGCCAGGAACTGGCGGCGCGAAATCAGGGGATCGGTCCGGTGCTCGTACATGCTTCGATCAATTCGCGATGCCCGTCAGCTCTCGCCTCTTCCCTTGACGATGGCATTCAGGACCATCCGGTCCACGATGCCGGGCGCGATGAGCTGCAGCCACAGGCCGATTTTTCCCTGCAGCGTCATGACCAGCTGGCGCTTGCGTGCGTGCGTCGCTTCGAGGATCTGGCGCGCGCATTCCTGCACGGACATGGCCTTGTCGTCCTTCAGGCCGCTCCGGCCCGCGGGCCCGCCGTCGGGACCGTAACCGTGGATGCGAATGTCGGTGGCGACGACGCCGGGATAGACGACGGTGACGTCCACGCCCGCTTCCTTCAGTTCCAGCCGCAGCGCCTCGAGGAACAAGGCCTGCGCCGCCTTGGTAGGGCTGTAGGCGGAGCGGCCGGGAACGCCGACCTTGCCGGCGAGGCTGGAGATGCCGACGACCTGGCCGCGGCGCTTCTTCAGGTGCGGCAAGGCGTAGCGAGTGCAGTACAGGCTGCCGAAGTAGTTCACGCGCATCATGGCTTCGTACCAGGAGAAGTCGGTTACATCCTCGAAGTTCGCATGGCCGGAAACGCCGGCATTGTTGATGAGAATGTCGAGCGAATCGTACTTGCGCACCGCCGTTTCGACGAAATTCCGGCAGTCGGACTCGGCGCTCACGTCGCAGCGGACCGCGACCGCCTCGGCGCCGCGCGCTCGGCAGTCGGCGGCGACCTGCTGCAAATTCTCCTCGTTGCGCGCGGCAAGCGCGAGCCAGACACCCTTGCCGGAGGCCTGGCGCGCCAGTTCCGCGCCGATGCCTTCGGAAGCGCCCGTGATGGCGATGACCTTGCCGGCAAACATGCCTTCGAGTCTACCCGCTCAGAAGCGGTCCGCACGATACGGCGCGGGATCGACGAACGGCGTTTCGCCTGCAACCATTTCGGCGATCAGCCGCCCGGTCACGGGCCCCAGCGTCAGGCCGTGATGCGCATGCCCGAACGCGAACCACAGGTTGGCATGCCGCGGTGCCCGGCCGATGATCGGCATCATGTCCGGCGTGCAGGGCCGCGCGCCCATCCAGGGTTCCGTGTCGAGGCGCTCGGCGAGCGGGAACAGGTTGCGCGCCAGGGGTTCGGCGCGGCCGAGCTGCACCGGCGTGCGGATGGCGTCGCGCAACGCGAACTCGGCGCCCGTGGTGAGGCGGATGCCGCGCCGCATCGGCGCGAGCAGGTAGCCGCGCTCGGTGTCGAGGATGGGATGGTTCAGCGTCGCCTTGCCGGCGGCGCGGTAGTGCATGTGGTAGCCCCGCTTGACGGCGAGCGGCAGGTCGTAGCCCTGCGCGCGCGTCACCACGTCCGCCCAGGGACCTAGGGCGATGACGGCGTCCTTCGCGTTCACCTGGCCCTCCACGGTCCGCACCGACCAGCTGTTTCCGTCGGCCTGCAGGGTCGCGGCATTGCCCTGTAGAAATTTTCCGCCCCCGCGCTCGAACAAGCCGAGATACGCCAGCGCCAGGCCCTGGGGGTCGATCACGCTGGTCGGATCGGTCCAGTGCAGCGCGCCGACCAGGACCGGCGCAAGGTGGGGCTCCTGCTCCTGGAGTTCCTTTCCGCCCAACTCCAGAAAATTGATGCCGAACTCCGCGCGCCAGCGCGCGGCCTCGGTAAAACGCAGGTCGCGCTCGCGCGCGGTGCGGAACACGCGCATCCAGCCGTCGCGCTTGATGAACCCCGTTGCGCCGGCCCGCTGCGCGAGCGCATCGTGCTCCGTAACGCAATGCTCGATCAGGTGCGAATACAGGCGCGCGATCTGCGCATGGCGCGGGCGGCGCGAATGCTTCCAGTATTTCCACAGGAACGGCGCCAGGTCCGGCAACGCCGAGGGGTGGTAGTGCGCGTCGATGGTGCGGTTC
>DATJYN010000182.1:0-3976 GCA_035499575.1 Burkholderiales bacterium
TGCGCGCGCTCTGGCGCAGCCGCCCGAAAAGGTCTACGAGTTCCGTCAATCGCACGCCCGGCCGGTCAAACGGCGCTTCGCGATGCGATGCCTCGACCTCGTCCCATAGCGGACGCTTGTTCTTTACCGCGCGCTCCGCCAGCCGCACGAGATCGCGCGGCTCGAGCCCCCAATACGCCGCGGCGAGCACGCGTGCGCACGCTACATTGTTCGCGGGCACCGCCAGCAGCCGCATCCAAGCCAGCAGGTCGCGCACCAGCGTGCTTTCCAGAATGGATGACCGCCGGATCACGAACGGAATCCCGCGCCGCCGCAGCGCCGCCAGCAGTTGCGCGCGATGCGCATGCTTACGGTAAAGCACCGCGAAGCTGCTCCATTTCGCGCCGGCTTCGTGCAGCCGCTCGATTTCCGCGGCCACCCAGTGCGCTTCTTCTTCGAAGCCGGGGAACTCGACCACGCGGATCTTTTCGCCTTCGGGATTTTCGGTGCTCAGGTCTTTCGGCGGCAGCAGCGGCGACTTCTCGTTGTGCGAAATCATCTCGCCGGCCACGCGCAGGATGCGCTTCGACGAGCGGTAGTTTTGCGCCAGCGAAACCAGCGCCTTGTTCCTGCTCGCCGTGGCCGCCGAGGGCAGGGCATCGCTGATCCCGCAGAAGCGCCGGAGAAAAATGGTGAAGCTGCCGAACGACGCGCCGCGGAACCGATAAATCGCCTGGTCGTCGTCGCCCACCGCGAAGATATTTTGCCGGTCGCCGGCCAGCAGCCACAGCAGCTCGAGCTGCGCGATGTTCGTGTCCTGAAATTCGTCGACCAGAATGTAGCGGTATTGCTCGCGCAGCCGCGCCCGCAGATCGGCGTCCGATTCCAACAATTTCACTGCCTGCAAAAGTTGCGCGCCAAAGGTGTACAGGTTTCGCTCGCGCAGCAGTTGATCGCTGACGCGATAGACGCGCGCCAGCTCCTCCTGCTTCGCCACGGCTTCTTCCGCGACCGCCAGCGCGCCCGGCTCGTACGACTTCTTGCGCCGCTCATGGTCGCGTCGCAGCCCTTCGACGTAGCGCTGGTAATCATCCGGCGTCACCAGCTCGTCCTGGCAGCGCGAGAAAAACGCCTGAAAGTCTTTCAGGAATTCCGCCGGCTCCGCGAGCCGCCTGAAAAGCACCAGCCCCAGGTCCGCGATGTTGCGCCGCAGCAGGATGCGGTGGTCGATCTCGTCAAGCGCGAGAATCTCCGGATTAGCCGCTTTCAGGATCTTCTCGATGCAGAAGGAATGAAACGTGGAAAGCCAGACGCCCTCGGCCCGCTCGCCTGCCGCCTTCACCACGCGGTGCTTCATTTCGCCCGCGGCTTTGTCGGTGAACGTGAGCGCAAGAATATTTTCCCCGGCAATCGACGCGTCCGATTCGAGCAGCCGCCGGATGCGCTCCGTGATCACGCGCGTCTTGCCCGTCCCCGCGCCCGCCACCACGAGCAGAGGACCCTCGCCGTGCTCCACGGCCCGCCGCTGCTCCGCGTTCAGCGGGAACCCGCCCTGCTGCGCCGCGACCGCCGCCGAAGTTTGCTTTTCACTCATCTCTCTGGGATTCCTCGATTATACCAGACGTCCGCTTGGGCGAACGTAAGGCGAAGCCCGTCTTCCCTTGTCCCCGGCAAACAGCAGGTGTACGATGCGCGGGCTTTCCAGCTCTAGAAAGGTAAGGTACACACCATGCGCATGCTTCTTCGGGCCTCCATCCCCGCCGAGGCCGGCAACGCCGCCGCCAAGGCCGGCACCTTGGGTTCCACCATCGAGAAGATTCTGGCCGACCTCAAACCGGAGGCGGCCTATTTCTATTCCGACGACGACGGCTGCCGCTGCGGCAGCGTAGTCTTCGACATGAAGGACGCTTCCCAGATGCCCGCCATCGCCGAGCCCTGGTTTCTCGCGTTCAAGGCCAAGGTTTCGATTCGCCCGGTCATGACGCCGGCCGATCTCGCTGCCGCCGCTCCCTCGATTGCCCGGGCGGCTTCGCAGCACGGCTAGCGTGTTCGGCCGCCGCTCCGGCCGCGGCGTGCGTCTTTGGCTCGGGACAACTCCGATGTATGCCCGCTCCCTGTGGTGAGCGTCTGGTGTTTGTGCTATACCAGTTCGCGCGTTTGGGGTGCCCCGGGGGGAGTGGTGGACGTCGGTAGAGTGATCTTTGGCAAGCCGGTCCGATTCATCGTTCGTGTCCTTTTTGCTCTCGCGTTTTTCGGTGTTAGCGTCTCTCAGGCGCAGGCGCCGCCGGCCACGCCGCCTGCGAAGCTCGCGCCGCCCGATCCCGAAGCCGGCAAGGCCCTCTTCCAGCAGAACTGCGTCAATTGCCACGGCCTCGACGCCACTGGCGAAGAGGGACCCAACCTTCACGGGGTTCCCGCCGCGCTCGGCGACACCGCTGTCGCTAACATCATCCGCCGCGGCATCCCCGGCACCGGCATGCCGAGCTCCTACACGATCACCGAGCAGGACGCCGCCAACATCGTCGGCTGGCTCCGCTCGCTCGATTCCGCGCCCACTGCTGCGGCCGTAGGCGATCCGAAGAAGGGCGAAGCCGTCTACGCCTCCTCCGGTTGCTCCGCCTGCCACATGATCAACGGCGAAGGCGGCAACATCGGCCCCGACCTTTCCCGCATCGGCATGCAGCGCGGCCCGGCCAACCTGAAAGCCCGGCTCACCGATCCCGCCGCGAACCTGCCGAAGCCGGTCGGCGGCTTCACGGGCGGTGGTGGCTTCACGCAGTACATCATGTTCCGCGCCGTCGAAAAGGACGGCCACGCCACCGAAGGCATGCGCGTCGGCGAGGATTCCTTCTCCATCGTGCTGAAGGACGCGCAGGGCAAGCTCCACGGCTTCCGCAAGCCCGACCTCGCCAAGCTTGAAAAGTTGCCGGGCAAGTCCTTTATGCCGAGCTTCAAGGACGCGTTGTCCGCCGCGCAGATGGACGACGTGATCGCATACCTTTCAACCCTGAAGGCGGCGCAATGAAGAAGCCCGCAATCGCGTTCGTCGCAATCACCATCATTGTCGCGTTCGCTCTCGCGTGCGCCGCGCCGCGCGCCGCCGCGCAAGGCGTCACCTACGATCAGCTTCTCCACGCCGACCAGACGCCGCAGGACTGGCTCATGTACGGCGGCAACTACTCCTCGCAGCGCTTCTCGCGCCTCGCGCTGATCAACCGTGAGAACGTTCGCCTGCTGAAGCCGACCTGGATTTATCAACCGGCCCACCTTGGCGAAGCGCCTGTGGAAGCCTCCGCCGTGGTGGTCGGCGGCATCATGTACATCACCGAGCCGCCCAGCACCGTCACCGCGCTGGACGCGCGCCTCGGCACGAAGATCTGGAGCTGGACGCCCAAGCTGCCCGAAAAGCTCTACACCATCGGCGTGCACCGTTCGAATCGCGGCGTGGCCGTCTACGGCAACACCGTTTACGTCGGCACGCTCGACGCGCATCTCGTCGCGCTCGACGCCGCCACCGGCCAGGTCCGCTGGAATACGCACGTGGACGACAACGGCAAGGGCTACGCCATGACCGCCGCGCCCCGCGTGATCAACGGCAAAGTCATCGTCGGAATTTCGGGCGGCGACGTCGATATCCGCGGCTACGTGGACGCCTACGACGCCCAGACCGGCAAGCGCCTCTGGCGCAGCTACACGATTCCCGCTCCCGGCGAGGCGGGCTCCGAAACCTGGGGCAAGGACATGACCGGCATCGGCGGCGGTGGCACCTGGGGCACCGGCTCCTACGATCCCGAGCTCAATCTTCTCTATTGGGGCACGGGCAATCCGGCGCCGGACTACAACGGCGCGCTGCGCCCCGGCGACAATCTCTATACCAACTGCGTGCTTGCGCTGGACGCGGACACCGGCAAGATGAAATGGTATTTCCAGTTCACGCCGCACGATACGCACGATTGGGACTCAATCCAGGTCCCCGTGCTCTTCGACGCCACTGTCG
>DATJYN010000183.1:0-3775 GCA_035499575.1 Burkholderiales bacterium
TCAAGGATAACACCGCGCCGACCGAATTGAATTGCAAATTGGTTCAACTCGGCAAGGCGGGCGGCATTCTCAAATGCTGCCTGTAACCCTATATAGGACTGAGGTCCGCAGCCGCCAAGGGCGCTTACGGGAGTACCCGGGAAGGTGCTTAACCAGGGCGGCCGTCGCGGGAACTAAGGTATTGAAGCCACATGCTGAACGACATCTACAACAAGAAAATCATCGAGTTGGCGGGAAATATTCCGCGGCTCGGCCGGCTGCCCGCCCCCGACGCCAGCGCCACCGCCCACTCCAAGCTGTGCGGGTCCACGGTCAAGGTCGACCTCAAGATGGACGGCTCCGTTGTGACCGACTTCGCCCATGAGGTGAAGGCCTGCGCGCTTGGTCAAGCCTCCTCGTCCATCATGGCGCGCCATGTCGTGGGCTCGACCGCCAGTGAACTCCGCGAGTTGCGGGAAACCGTTCGCAAAATGCTCAAAGAAAATGGCGCACCGCCGCAGGGCAAATGGGCCGATGTCGGCCTGTTGGAGCCGGTGCGCGATTTCAAGGCGCGCCACGCCTCCACCATGCTGACCTTTGATGCCGTGGTCGACGCGATCGGCCAGATCGAAGCCAATCGCCAGGAACCAGCGGCCGCCCCGGGCTGAAGCGGTTTCGAGCGAAGTGAAAGCCGGTTCGAGTGAAGCCGCGTCAAAAGAACAATCGGGAGCTTCGGCCCTGATTCATCAGGACCGACGCTCCTGGGCTATTTCCCGCTCGGGGCTGGCGCAACCGCAGCAGTCGCCTCGGCCGTCTTGGTCGCCTTGGCCGAGGCTTCGGCCTCCGCTTCGGCGCTGACGAAGCGATCCTCGATAGATTTCTGCTTGAGCCCCGCGACCTTGTCCGACGCGCCCGTCCGCGGCAACACGTCGGCGATCTGGTCCGTGGTGATCAGGTTGGTCGCCCGCAGTTCTGCAGCCGTCAATTCGTGCAGATCCTCCCACGGCGCCACGCTGAGCGAGAGTGCGAGCAGGTCACCGGCTCCGCCCATGTCGAAGGTGTATTTGGCGAGCCGACCGATATCGCGTTCGACGATGGTCAGGTCCTGCGCGGTATAGCTGGCGGCCTTGGCGTCGTCGGCACGGTCGCCCATCCAGATCTGATGCACGCGCACATGGGCACCCTGCGGCACGTAGCGCGAGGTGCCGGCAAGCAGCAGGTAGACGCACATCGATTCGCAATAGGCGCCCGGCGTCACGCTGACGCGATCGCCCTGCGGCGAATGCGCGAGGACGCTGATGCCGACCGTCGTCAGCAGACCGAGGGAGCGGAAGCGCCGGCCGAGCGTGATCGCGTCGTTGACCGAGCCGCCGCTGGAGTCCAGCACCACGGTGCTGCCGCCGAGCTGCCGGCTGCGCGAGAAGTCGTCGAATTCCTTCGGGGTGTCAGCGGTGACGACGCCGACGGCGCTGACCCAGCCCCGGCAGTTCGGCTGGCAGTCGACCCAGTCGAACTTCATCGGCTGTTTGCGTTGCTCCAGAGCCGTGCCTGCATGGGCGGTGCCGAGCGAATGCAATGACGTCAGCAGGGCGATCGCAACGAGCGCCGCGCCAAGCAGTGTCGAGGTGCGAAGTGTAGAGGATGTCAAGCGTGTCAAACCGGTTCCTTCCCCAAGCCCCAATCGACCCAGCAGCCAGCAGCAAGTCTCACACAACGGTCACAAAAATGGTATCCGGGGGAATACGCATCGTCCATAGCGACTTGCTGCGCTGCGCACAAAAAACAGCGATAGTTGCAGAAAATATGGCAGGCCAACATGGAACTGCAGTTCCCTGCCGAGGAACTGCGCAACTCTGCGCTCACTCTCGCAGCAATCAGCTCATGAACAGCTCACCTCACCATCACTTCGATCCGCTGGACGCGCTGACGCGGCTGCCGCGCAAGCTCGGTCGCGCGCTGATCTGGGTGTACCGGCACACGCTGTCGCCGCTGGTCGGCTACAACTGCCGTCATCTGCCGACCTGCTCGATGTATGCCGACGAAGCGATCGACCGCTTCGGGCTGTGGGCCGGCGGCTGGATGACTCTCGCACGGCTGCTGCGCTGCCAACCGTGGGGCACCTCCGGCATCGACCTCGTGCCAATGGCGGCACCACCTGGCGCCCGCTGGTATCTGCCCTGGCGCTATGCGCGCTGGCGCGGCGTGAACGCGCCCTGATTTTTTTGCTGCGCCGCTTTCAGCCACGCCGCGCATTGCTGAATTGAGCAAGGAACTGGCTGAGCACCATCGCATTGGTCTTCAACGATACTCCTTCGGGAGGAAACGATGCGCTGGAAAACCAAGAGCCATGGTCACGACGCACGGCAAGTCGACCTTTTGGTCGTTGCGCTGATTCTCGTCAGCCTCGGGGCGTTTGTTTACGTCGCGAGTTCACAGTCGGCGACCGCCCCCAGCACGACGGCCTTCATCGTCCCGAGCCAGAAAGTTCACTGGTGACTATCGCCAGAAGAAAAAGTTTCGCTGCGGTTCAAACCAAGTCGGCGGGCGCGGCCTCTTCGCCCGCACCGGCTTGGGCGTGATGGGCTCGGCCGGCGGGGTCGTCTCCGCTGTTGCGGGCTCGTCGGCGGAGGTCCTCACCGATAGCAGCAGGTTCGATTCATGCGAGCGCCAGCGATAACCGATGCCGAAATCGATCGGCTGGGCGCGGGTGAATAATTCCGCGTATTGCTGCTGGTAGCGCCCGGGAAATTCCGAGATCGGGCCCTCATAGCGGCCGAACGGGAAGAAGCGCCATTTCCGCGGGCTGTAATAGCCGAGCGGGATTCCGGAATCGTCCTGGACGATGGTCGCACTGTTGGCGAGCAGCCAGTCGCGCACCGCAGAGAAATTGCCGGCATGCAAGAGATACGAGGCGCTCTTGATCAGGCTGTTGCCGGGCGCGAGCGTATCGCAGAACTTGAGAAAGCCACTCGCCCTGACCCCGGAATTGGAGAGATCTGTCGAGAAGTAGTACAGCGTCTTTTCCACGCCGTCCTTGTCCGCGAAGAGGATGCGCGCGCCGTGGGTGAGCGCCCTGCCCGCATCCGCACCGGTGAGCAGCGTGCCCTTGTCGTCGAGCCCGACCGCCTCGATGCTCTTCAACGTCTTGCCGGAGCGCGCCATGAACACGTAGAGGATCGGCAGCGCACCGTTGAGCTCGCTCGCGTGGAGGTCGAGCTTCATGTCCTTCGTCTTGAAGAACGAGAAGCTCAGGATCGAACTCAAGGAGTGCTCGACATTGGCAAGCCCGGGCCCGATGCTGCCGCGCGGCAGCCTGGTGAGATCGGGCACGGCGCCGGGCGGCTCGAGCGCAGCCAGCACATAGGTCGTTGCCTTGGAGTAGAAGGCATCGGCGTAGAGAAAGTCGGGCCCCGAGAACATGTAGAACATGGTCGGGCGCGGTGCGGCGAGGTTGGTATCCGCCCAGTTGCGGATCCTGGAAAGCTGGCGGCTGTTGAGCTGTTGGAAAGCGGCGTCAAAGAATTTGGCATGGCGCTGCCAGGCCGCATCTCTCGTGAGCGGCGTCAGCGACGAATCGGCCGAAGGCGGCATGCCCGCAAGGAAGCGCGCAGTGTCGTCGACGGTGGCACCTGCGGCTCGTGCCGGCAGAGCGGCTACCAGGAGCAGGCCCGCGGCAGCTGCCGCCAATTTCAGCATCTGATGCATCTTGCGTCGCGGCCTCAAGCTGCGGTGCCGATGTCGGCCCGCTTGTGAAAAATGGCGTAGATCAAAAGGCCCGACGTCATGATCACCATTC
>DATJYN010000184.1:0-3831 GCA_035499575.1 Burkholderiales bacterium
GGTGGGGAGCAGCCTGCCTAAATTTGCTGGAGGGCATTGTCCTTGACAGCTAGTTTTTTGGTAAGCTGCGGTCGGGTCGAGGTTGCACAATGTGTATTATGTAAAGTATTAGATAAGACCGATTCGATATCCTCGTCAAAGACTTAGCCTGCCGCCCCGGCCCGCTTAAGCAGCTTGATCATCTCCTCGTTCTTCTTGGCCATTGCGATGCTCAGGGCGGTCTCTCCGTGCGGTCCTTTGATGCCGATGTCGACATCTTCGTAGAGCAGCGTCGTCACGGCGTCGATCTTGTCCTCACGGACAGCCAGCATCAGCGCCGTGTAGCCGTTGGGCGCGAAGGCGTCCTTGTCCGCCCCTTTCAGCAGCAGGTACTTGATGACGTCGCTGTGGCCTTCGAAGGCGGCGTAGTGCAGCGGCGCCCAGCCGGTCGCTTTGACCGTGGCACCATGCTCGACGAGCAGTTTCACGACTTCCAGGTAGCCCTTGAGGGAGGCCAGGTTAAGCGCGGTGTCGCCGTGGGCGCTGCGGCGGTTCACGTCGGCTTTGTGGTCGATCAGCATGGCGACCATGTCGCGGTTGCCCATGCGCGAGGCAATGATGAGTGCGGTGTCGCCGGCAGCATCGGCGGTGTTCGGATCCATGCCTTTGTCGAGCAGCGAGGCGACTGTCTGCGTGTCGTTTCCCATGAGCGCCCGCATGAAGTGATCGAGCGCCTGGGCCCAGGAAACGCTGGCGGTTGCGAGCAGAAACGCGGCTAAAACGATGCGCAGGGCGTTCACGCTAGTTTTTCGGCATGCCTGCGACCAGTTCGGCGGCGAACAGTCGCGGATTGAGAGGATGGCGCAAGAGCGGGCGGTTCTGCCCGAGGGAGCGCGCATAGGCGAGCCAGGCGCGCGCATCGCCGCCAGCTGCCGCGCCGCCGTACTTGGTTTTTCCGGTCAGCGCGCCGAACGCGCGGTCGAGGGCCATTTTCTGCAGGACCTCAGCCAGCGGCTCGAGAGCCTCGCGATCCTTGACCCCGGTGAGCGCGCCGCGGTCGCCGCCGGCGATGGCGCGCAGCACGTGCTCGATGGCCTCGCCCCGCTCGCCCGTTGCATATTCAAGCGCGCGCTGCGGCGCGCCGCCCGCGAACGCCAGCCAGCGCTCCGCATTCTTCACGCCCTGCGTGCCGAGCCAGGCCGCGGCGGCCTTCGCATCGGGCACGGGCACCGGAACCGGCACGCAGCGGCTGCGGATCGTCGGCAGCAGCCGCGCCGGCCGGTGCGACACCAGCAGGAATACCGCGCCCGGCGGCGGTTCTTCCAGGTTCTTGAGCAGCGAATTGGCGGTGGCGGTGTTCATGTCTTCCGCCGGATGCACGATCACTACCCGGTAGCCGCCCCGGTGGGACATGACGTGCACGAAGTCGCCCAGCGCGCGCGCCTGCTCGATCTTGATCTGGTTGGAAGGCTTGGCGTCCTTCGCCTTCGGTTCGTCGCCCTCCTCCGTCGCCGCCACGTTGCGAGCCATGGTTTCCGGCTCGAGGAAGCGGATATCGGGGTGGTTGCCGGCCAGGAACCAGCGGCAGCCTTCGCAGGCGCCGCAGGGCTGGGAAGCCTGCTTGCGCTTCTCGCAGACCAGGAATTGGGCAAAGCGCTCGGCCAGGGCCAGCTTGCCGACCCCGGGGGCGCCGTGGAGCAGCAGGGCATGCGGCAGCCGGTCGCGCATCCCGACCAGCCGTTCCCAAGTCTGTCTTTGAAGTTCTGAGATCATTAATATCAACTAGATATAAGTATCTTCTCAATTTCAGCTTTAACTATTTCCGGAGATCGGGAACCGTCCAGCAGGCGCACCCGGCCAGGCTCTGCGCCCGCCAACGCCTGGTAAGCCTCTCTGACCCGTTCGAAGAAGGCCCGTTCCTCGACCTCGAACCGGTCGAGGTCCCGGCCCGAGTTGCTGAGGCGGCTGCGGCTGACTTCATAGGGGCAATCGAAGACCAGAGTCTGGTCGGGCGCGAGGCCGGGGTGGGTGGATTGGGCCAGTTGGCGGATCCGCTCGGCGGGTACGCCCTTCCCCGCCCCCTGGTAGGCCAGGGTGGCATCGGTAAAGCGGTCGCAGACCACCCAGGCGCCGCGCGCGAGCGCGGGCGCGATCACCTTTTGCACGTGGTCGGCGCGCGCCGCGAACATCAGCAGCGTCTCGGCCAGGGGATCCATCGCCTCGGCCAGCACCAGCGCGCGCAGCTTTTCGGCCAGCGGCGTGCCGCCGGGCTCGCGCGTCACCACGACTTCGCGGCGGCCGCCGGCGCGCAGGCGATCCGCGATCCAGGCGACGTGCGACGACTTGCCCGCGCCGTCCACGCCTTCGAGCGTGACGAATTTCCCGCGTGATTTAGCGCCCGCCATTCAGCTGGTATTTTCGCACGGCGCGATTGTGCTCATCGAGCGTGCGCGAGAACTCGCTGCTGCCGTTGCCGCGCGAGACGTAATAGAGCGCCTGCGTTTTCGCCGGATGCAGCGCGGCGCGCAGCGAGGCGAGCCCGGGCGCCGCGATCGGCGTCGGCGGCAGGCCGGCGCGCATGTAGGTGTTGTAGGGACCGTCGGTCTGCAGGTGATTTTTCTTCAGGTTGCCGTCGAAGGATTCGCCCAGGCCGTAGATCACCGCCGGATCGACCTGCAGCAGCATGCCGCTCTTCAGCCGGTTGACGAGCGCGCCGGCGATCATCTCCCGTTCTTCGGCGCGGCCGGTTTCCTTTTCCACGATGGAGGCCATGATCAGCGCGTCGTAGGGCGTCTTGTAGGGAAGCGCGGCGTCGCGCCCATCCCATTCCTGGATGAGGTGGCGCTGCATGGCCTGGTAGGCGCGCCGCAGTACGTGCAGGTCGCTGGTGCCCCTGGAGAAAATGTAGGTATCGGGAAAAAACAGGCCTTCGGGATGCGCCTCGCGCGCCTCGATCTTCTGCAGCAGCTGCGCGTCGCTCAAGCCCCGCGTGTCGTGTCGCACGAAGCCGGCCGCATCCAGCGCGGCGCGCAGTTGCCGGAAGGTCCAGCCTTCGGGGAAGCGGATCTCGGCCTGCGTGACGTCGCCGCGCGTCAGCTTGTCGAGCAGTTCGAGCGGCGTCGGCGCCGCCGCCAGCTCGTAGCTGCCGGCCTTGATGTCCTGGTCGTGGCCAAGGGCACGCGCGAGCGCTTCGAACTGGAACCTTCCCACCGCAATGCCGGCGTTGTCGATGCGCTGCGCCGCGCCCCGGAACCTCGTCCCCGGCGGAATCTCGAATTCGATCGGCAGCCTGGCGGTCGGGACCGGCGTCACGACGTACCAGGCGGCATAGCCGCCCGCCGCGAGCACGCCAACGACCACGAGAGTGAAGAGGGTTTTGAGCAACGGAAGCGAATAAAATTCGTCCCATTCTACTGTGGCCGAGACGCGCATCGCGAAGCTGGAAAACTACGGCCTGCTGCAGGCCGCGGGCGACGACGCGCGCGCATTCCTGCACGCGCAGCTGACCAACGACATCGAGCACCTGCAGCCTGGCCATGCGCGCGTCGCCGGCTGGTGTTCGGCCAAGGGGCGGCTGCTGGCGACTTTCCTGGTCATCCCCCATGCCGGCGGCTTCCTGCTGCAGCTGTCGGGCGACCTCGTGCCCACCGTCCTGAAACGCCTGTCGATGTTCGTATTGCGTTCGAAGGTGAAGATCTCGGATGCGTCCGGCCAGTGGGCCCAATTCGGCGTCTGGGGGCCGGTTGCGGGAGAGCCGTTGGCGGTGCGGGAGCAGGCAGACAGGATCGCGGTCGGCGTCGAGCCCGGCAGGTCGCTCGTGCTGGCCGCGGGGTCCGCCAGCGCAGGTTTTTC
>DATJYN010000185.1:0-6702 GCA_035499575.1 Burkholderiales bacterium
TGATTCCGAGAAAAATCTTCGCGCCGGCGGCATCGAGATTGCCGACGATCTGCTGGCCAAGATCGAGAAGCTGGCCGCTTGAATGCGCTGGGACGCGGTCATCGGATTTCCGAGGATGAAAGTCGCGGTGGCGACGCGCGATGATCGAATCGCCGGCATCCGCTACCTGCCGCCCGAGTCGCCGCTGCAAGAGCCCCGCAACGCGCTCGCTGAACGGGCGACGCGCCAGCTCGAGCGCTACCGCGATGACCCCGACACGAAATTCGACCTGCCGCTGTTGATCGAGGGCAGCGAATTCCAACGCCGCGTCTGGGACGCGATGTGTGCGATCCCGCGCGGCCGGACGCTGACGTACGGCGAACTTGCGCGCAAGTTCGGCGGCGACGGCTTCGACGTACCTCGCAACGTGGGCCAGGCCTGCGGCGACAACCGGCTGCCGATCGTGATTCCCTGCCATCGCGTGGTCGCCGCCGACGGCCTCGGCGGCTTCGGACATTCGGCCAGCGGCTACCTGCTGGAGGCCAAGCGCTGGCTGCTGATGCACGAATCCAGCGCGGACGCGTTCCAGCTCCGGCCTTGAGCGCGGCAGGACTGCTCGACGCGTTTACCGACGCCTTGTGGCTGGAGGACGGCCTGTCGAAGAACACGCTGTCCTCGTACCGGCGCGACCTGCAGCAGTTCGCGGCGTTCCTGAAGAAGAAGCCACTCGAAAAAGCAGGCGAGCAGGAACTGTTTGCGTTCCTCGCCGCGCGCCGCGGGCGCGCCTCCAGCGCGGCGCGCATGCTTTCCAGCCTGAAGCGCTTCTACGCTTGGTGCCTGCGCGAGCGGCACGTCAAGGCAGATCCGACCGTCAGGCTAGATCCGCCGAAGCGCGCGCCGCGCTTCCCGAAGACGCTCTCGGAAGCGGACGTCGAAGCGCTGCTCGCCGCGCCGGACGCGAGCACGCCGCTTGGCATGCGCGACCGCACCATGCTGGAGATGCTTTACGCGGCTGGCTTGAGAGTTTCGGAATTGATATCCCTGAAAGTCTTCGAGGTTGATGTCGGCGCGGGCGTCGTGCGCGTCATGGGCAAGGGATCGAAGGTCCGCATGGTGCCCCTCGGGGAAGAAGCGGTGGACTGGGTTTGCCGCTACCTGAAAGAAGTCCGAATGGAAATTTTGAAGAAAAAGACCTCGGACCATCTCTTCGTCACCGAACGCGGGACCGGCATGACCCGCCAGGCGTTCTGGCAGAACATCAAGCGCTACGGCGCGCGCGCGGTGCCGAACAAGCATTTCTCGCCGCACGTCCTTCGCCATGCCTTCGCCACGCACCTGATCAATCACGGCGCCGACCTGCGCGTGGTGCAGATGCTGCTCGGCCACGCGGATATCTCCACCACCCAGATCTACACCCACGTCGCGCGCGAACGGCTGAAGATGCTGCACGCAAAGCATCATCCACGGGGTTGATCCTCCATGGCCGATACTCAGGCGACGATGTTCCTGGAGGCGAACAAGGTCGCCTATACGGAGCACGAATATGAGTATGTCGAGCACGGCGGCACGGAAGTGTCGGCGCAATCGCTCGGCGTGCCCGAGCATGAGGTGGTAAAGACTCTGGTGATGCAGGATGAGGATGCGAAGCCGTTGATCGTGCTGATGCATGGCGACAGGAAGGTTTCGACCAAGAACCTGGCGCGGCAGGCGGGCAGGAAGCGCATCGAGCCCTGCAAGCCGGAAGTTGCGCAGCGCCATTCCGGCTACCAGGTGGGCGGCACATCGCCCTTCGGCACAAGGAAGAAAATGCCGGTGTTCATGGAGCGCTCGATCCTCGATCTGCCGAAGATCTACGTCAATGGCGGGCGACGAGGATTCCTTGTTTGCATTGCCCCGCAGGAAATATCGAGGACGCTAACCCCGCTGCTTGTGGACGCCGCGCTCGATTGAGACGCCCACGAACTTGGCGTTGGGGAGGATGCCGATCTTGGCGGCGCTGACTTTCACCCAGGGCGCCTTGAAGTCTTCCATGATGACTTTCGCTATCCGGTCGGCGAGGGTTTCCACGAGCTTGAAGTGGCCGCTCGCGGCGAGCGACTTGATCTTGAGGGCCACCTGCTCGTAGTCGACGGTATCGGCGACCTTGTCGCTCTTGAACACGTTCGCGCCCGGAATGCCGATGTCGAGGTCGATCGAGACGGTTTGCGGCACATAGCGTTCGCGCTTGTGGATGCCGATCAGCACTTCGACGCGCAGGTCGCGAACCAGGATGGAGTCCATGCCGCAAGATTATAGAATCCAAGCCTTATGCAGACGGGAATGATTGAAACGGCCGTCATCGCGATGGCGGCCTACGCCCTCGGGTCGATCTCGTTCGCCGTGTTCGTCAGCAGGCTGATGGGCTTGCCCGATCCTCGCAGCTACGGCTCGAAAAATCCGGGCGCGACCAACGTGCTGCGCTCCGGCAGCAAGGCGGCGGCGGCGCTCACGCTGGTCGGCGATGTCGGCAAGGGCGCGCTGGCGGTATTCCTGGCGGCGTTCTACACCGGCGAGGGCCCGTCCAGTGGCTTCGATGCGCCAATTGCCGGCGCGATGGCGCTGCTGGGACATCTCTATCCGGCGTTCCATGGTTTTCGCGGCGGCAAGGGCGTTGCCACCGCGGCGGGCGTGCTGCTGGCGATCAACATCTGGCTGGGGTTGGGGGTACTCGCGACTTTTGCGGTCATCGTCGCGTTCTTCCGCATGGTGTCGCTCGCGTCGATCATTTCGGCGGTATTCGCCGTGTTCTGGGCATGGTCTTTGTTCGGTCTGGCGCCGGTCACGCCCGTCGTCGGCGCGATCGCCCTGTTAGTTATCTGGCGCCACCGCGACAATATCGTACGAATCGCGCGCGGCATCGAGCCGCGCCTTGGAGAAAGGAAGACATGAAAATACTGGTGCTGGGTGCGGGCGCAGTGGGCGGCTATTTCGGCGGCCGCATGGCGGAGGCGGGCGCGGACGTGACTTTTCTCGTGCGGCCGAAGCGAGCCGAGCTGATGGCGAAGCAGGGCCTGCGCATCAAGGGCGGCAAGGGAGGCGATCTCACTCTGCAGGCAAAGTGCGTCGTCGAAACGCAGGTGAAGCCCGACTACGACGTGGTGATGTTCACCGCCAAGGCCTACGACCTCGGCGGCGCGCTGGATTCCATCGCGCCTGCGATGGCGGGAGGCAAGGGCTGCGTGCTGCCTTTCCTGAACGGCATGTCGCACATGGATGCGCTGGATGCGCGCTTCGGCCGCGACCGGGTGATGGGCGGCGTCGCCTACATCGCCTCGATGCTCTCGCCCGAGGGCGTGATCCTGCACCTGAACGACCTGCACCGCATCGTGTTCGGGCCGCGCACGGCGTCGCAGAAACCCGTTGGCGACGACCTTTCGGGCGTCATGCAGGGCGTCAAATTCGACTGGAAGCAGCTCGACAACGTCGAGCAGGCGATGTGGGACAAATGGGTGCTGCTTGCGACGCTCGCCGGTATAACCTGCCTGATGCGCGCGGCGGTGGGCGATATCGTCGCCACGGGCTCGGGAGAGAAATTGATCCTCGCGCTACTTGCGGAAAACGCGTCGGTGGCGAAGGCCGAAGGCTTCCCCACGCCTGACGCGACGATGGCCAACTACCGCAGCATGCTGACGCAGAAGGGCTCGACCTTCACCGCCTCGATGCTGCGCGACGTCGAGTCAGGCGGGCAGGCGGAGGGCGACCATATCCTCGGCGCGCTGCTCGCGAGGGCGCGCAAGCACGGCATCGCCGCGCCGGTGCTGGAAACCGCCACCACCCATCTCGAAGCCTACGCGGCGCGCAAGGCGCGCGAGAAAGCCGGCTAGCCGATCGAGGCGAGATCCCAGCGCGGACGGACGGAGAAATCCGTGCTTGCCGTGGCGGCTTTTCCCGCTTTCATGCGCAGCGCCGCGGCAAAGGCGATCATCGCGCCGTTGTCGGTGCACAGCTCCGTCTCCGGGTAATACACGTCGAACCCCGACGGTCGAGCCTTGGCGTCCAGCGCGGCGCGCAATTGCTTGTTGGCTCCCACGCCGCCCGCGACGACGAGTTGGCTGAGGCCGGTGCGCTCCATCGCCAGCGTGCATTTCGCCACCAGTACCTCGACCACCGCGTCTACGAAAGCGCGCGCGACGTGCGCATGCGAGGCCCGGGGTTCCTTTTTCAGCAATGTCAGCACCGCGGTTTTCAATCCGGAGAAACTGAATTCCAGGTCGCCGCTGGAAATCATCGGCCGGGGGAGCCGGTAACGATTCGGATCGCCGGTTTCCGCGAGCTTTGAAAGCGCCGGGCCGCCGGGATAACCGAGGCCCAGGAGTTTGGCGGTCTTGTCGAAGGCTTCGCCCGCGGCGTCGTCCTGCGTTTCGCCCAGCAGTTCGTAGCGTCCGACCTCGTGCACGCGCATCAATTGCGTATGCCCCCCCGAGACCAATAAGGCAACGAACGGAAATGACGGCGCCCGTACCGAGAGTAGCGGCGAAAGCAGGTGCCCCTCGAGGTGGTGGATGCCCATCGCCGGCACGCCGAGCGCGTGGGCCAGGCTGCGGGCGTATGCGGCGCCGGCTAGCAGGGCTCCCGCGAGACCCGGGCCTTCGGTGTAAGCGACGCAACCCAGCTGGTCGATTTTTTTCATTGAAACATCAAAAACCTGGCGCGTGAGCGGCACGAGCCTGTGCAGGTGGTCGCGGGAAGCGAGTTCAGGCACCACGCCCCCATAGGCTTCGTGCATGGCGACCTGCGAATGCACGGCGTGGGCGAGCAGGCTCCCCGCGTCGCCGTCATAAAGGGCCAAGCCGGTCTCGTCGCAAGAGGTTTCGACGCCCAGGATCAACATGGGCGGATTGTGCCGCCAAAACCGGCCCTTCTGATACAATCGCGCCCTTTCGGAATTTCCGGGGACACTGGACCGCATGCCGACCGTACGCATCAAGGAAAACGAGCCCTTCGAAGTGGCCATGCGCCGCTTCAAGCGCACCGTGGAAAAAACCGGCCTCCTGACCGAGCTGCGCGCTCGCGAGTACTACGAGAAGCCCACCACGGAAAGAAAGCGCAAGCTCGCCGCCGCGGTGAAGCGCCACCACAAGCGCCTGCGCAGCCAGCTGCTGCCGAAGAAGATGTACTAGGATCGTTTACCGGGAATCCTAGACGCCTCGGCCTGATGCCGGGGCGTTTTGGTTTTATGAGCCTTAAAAGCAAAATAACTGAAGACATGAAGGCCGCGATGCGCGCCAAGGAAACGGCGCGCCTGGGCACCGTGCGCCTGCTGCTCGCGGCGATGAAGCAGAAGGAAGTCGACGAGCGCGTCGAACTCTCGGACACCGACGTGCTGTCGATCATCGAGAAAATGCTCAAGCAGCGGCGCGAGTCCATCGCCCAGTACGAGAAGGCCGCGCGCCAGGACCTGGCCGATGCCGAGAAGGCGGAAATCGCCATCCTGTCGGCCTACCTGCCGCAGCAGCTGTCCGAGGCTGATGTGGCGGAAGCCGTCGTGGCCGCGATCCGGGAATCCGGCGCGGCCGGCGTGAAAGACATGGGCAAAGTCATGGGCTTGCTGAAGTCGCGCCTTGCCGGGCGCACCGACATGGGCAAGCTTTCGGGTCTGGTCAAAGCAAAGCTTGCCGGTTAATCTGGCGGCGCAGCCCGCGCCGTGATTCCAGAGTCTTTCAAGCAGGATCTCCTCAACCGCGTCGACGTCGTCGAGGTGGTGTCGCGCTACGTGCGGCTGAAGAAAGCGGGCGCCAACTTCCAGGGCCTGTGCCCGTTCCACAACGAGAAATCGCCCTCGTTCAGCGTCAGCCCGGCGAAGCAGTTCTACCACTGCTTCGGCTGCGGCGCGCACGGCAACGCCATCGGCTTCCTGATGTCCTACGGCGGCATGGGCTACGTGGACGCGGTGAAGGACCTCGCCTCGATGGCCGGCATGCAGGTGCCGGAATCCCAGCCGCGCAGCCCCGAGGCAGCGCGCTTCGAAGCGGAGCGCAAGGAGCAGGAGACTGGCCTCGCCGCGGTGATGGAGCGCGCGATGGAGTTCTACCGCGCCGAGCTGAAGAAAACCCCGCGCGCCATCGAATACCTGAAAGGACGCGGGCTCACCGGCGAAATCGCCGCGCGCTTCCGCATCGGCTACGCGCCCGACGACTGGCAGGGCCTGAAGGCTGCGTTCCCCGAGTACGAGCACACATCGCTCGTGGACGCGGGCCTGGTGATCGCCAACGAGGGCAAGCGCTACGACCGTTTCCGCGACCGCATCATGTTCCCGATCCAGAACGCGCGCGGCGCGGTGATCGGCTTCGGCGGGCGCGTGATGAAGGCCGAGGACACGCCGAAGTATCTAAATTCGCCGGAGACCCCGCTGTTCGAGAAAGGCCGCGAGGTCTACGGCCTGGTTCAGGCGCGCGATGCGATACGCACCGCCGGCCGCGTGCTGGTGGTCGAGGGCTACATGGACGTAGTGGCGCTCGCCCAGTTCGATGTCGGCTACGCGGTGGCGACCCTCGGCACGGCGACCACGCCGGTGCATGTCTCGAAACTGCTGCGTCTCACCGACGAACTGGTGTTCTCCTTCGACGGCGACAGCGCGGGGCGCAAGGCAGCCTGGCGCGCGCTCGAAGTCAGCCTGCCGCTTGCGACCGACGCCAAGCCGATCCGCTTCCTCTTCCTGCCTGCAGAGCACGATCCGGACAGCTA
>DATJYN010000186.1:0-9306 GCA_035499575.1 Burkholderiales bacterium
ACCGGCGCACGTCGAGTTGCCCGACCTCGTTCTTTCCCTGGTAAATGTATTGGAGGATCTGGTTGCCGTACACGCCGGGCACCACGAAGAACGTCTGGCTTTTCTCGATGGGCTGGTAGAACTCGGCGAGCATGGCATTCGGGTGGCCGAGCTGGCCGGCAAAGCGGAATTCGCCGCCCAGCTCGTTGAGCCAGCGCTTCTCATAGTCCACGCGCAGGCCCCAGTAGGTGTCGCCCTTGAAGTCGGTGCTCAGGTTACCGTCGAATTTCAGGTAGTCCGGGCCGTAGGGCTTTTCGGTCACGTTGAACTGGAGGACGTTGCGACCGTTTTCCGTGATCAGCTGGCTGCTGACCGCCGAGTAGTCGCCCCGCTCGACCAAGTTGGTTTCGTCCGCGCCCGCCTTGCGGGCATCGTAGACGTCGCCGGGCTTGGTCTCGAGGTGCGTCAGCATCACCTGCGGATTAGTCACCTTGGTGCCGGCCACGCGCACCTCGTCGATGACCACCCGGTCGACCGTCGCAAGCTGCCGCAGGTTGCCGCGCCAGGCGGCGTATTCCGCAGGCGGCAGGCTGTAGCGCGCGATCGCGGGCGCGGCCTTGCGCGCGGCCTCCTCGCCGATCACGATCGCCTCGGGCACCTTGTTGAAATCCCCCGACGTGATGTCCTTCAGGATCACCGGTATGGCGAGATCCTTCGACGTCAGGGTGGCGAGCTGCGCTTTTTCGTTCGACTCGATGGCAATGTTCATCGCCTGGCCGACCACTTGCAGCGCGCCGTTCAGGTTCTCGCGCGTGGTCGCCGGATTGCCGACCGGCACCGCGATGACGACGTCGGCGCAGAGCTTGCGCGCGACGTCCACGGGCAGGTTGCGCACCAGCATGCCGTCAACGTGCAGCCGGCCGTTGACATCCACCGGCGCGAAGGCCCCCGGCACCGCCATGCTCGCGCGCATCGCGACCGCGAGGTCGCCGCTGCCGAACACCACCATTTCGCCGCTCTCGAGATCCGTGGCGACGGCGCGGAACGGGATCGGCAAATGATCGAAATCCCTCGTCTGCCGCGCATGGTTCACGATGCCGCGGAACAACTCCTCGATCTGCTGGGTCGGCACGAAGCCTCCGGGCATCTGCAGGTCGCCGTCCTTGTACCCTACCTCGAAGCCATTCGTGAATATGAAGTCCAGCCCCTTGCGGCGCACCGGATAGCCCTCGCGCGGCGCGCTTTTCAAAATGTCCTTCCAGTTCACAGCGGAAACGATGCGCGCAAGCTCGTCCGCCGGGATGCCGGTGGCATAGGCGGCCCCCACGATCGCGCCCATCGAGGTGCCGGCGATGCAGTCGACCGGCACGTGCATCTCCTCGAGCACTTTCAGGACGCCGATGTGTGCGCCGCCCTTGGCGCCGCCGCCGCCCAGCACCAGGCCGATACGCGGGCGCGCGCCAGGCGAGACGGGTACGCTGGGCACAGGATCGGCTGCCAAGCCGGGCCGCGGCCCGGCCAGGAGCAGCAAGGCCAAGCCCAATCCGAGCGCCGCACGCAGGCCGGCGCTCAGATGCCCTGAAAATTGCTTTCGGTTGCGCATCTTTGGTTCCCCTTGAATACCGAGCGCTTCTGAAGGGAAGTATGCTAGCCGAGCGGAACACGCATCGACTGAGCTGCGCCGTTATTTATGCCCTGCCCCCCGGCTTATTGGACCTTGGCCCAACGAATGGACCAGGCCGCCGCGGATTAAGATGCACAGATGGCCTGGACAGCGCAGCGCGGGCGGATGATCGGACAGGGGCTGGCCTGTCTGCTGCTCGCGCCCGCCATTGCCTGGAGCTCGGCGGCGCTCTGGTTCGACGGCCCCGAGCAACGCTGGCTGGCCGGTCTGCTGGCGGGCACCTTTGCGCTGGGCATCTGCGCTGCACTGACTTTGCTGCGGCCGTTTCGGCTTGCGCTCGCTGCCGTGCTGGCGCTGTTCCTGGTAGTGCTCGCCTGGTGGCTCAACATCCCGCCCAGCAACGAGGGCGACTGGCAGCCGGATGTCGCACAGCTGCCGAGCGCGACGATCGAAGGCGATATCGTCACCGTTCACAACATCCGCAGCTTCGATTACCGCAGCGAAACGGACTACACGCCGCGCTGGGAAACGCGTACGTACGACCTGGGCAAGCTGCGAGGCGTCGACATGTTCCTCTCCTACTGGGGTCCGACGCTGATCGCGCACACCATCATGAGCTGGGAGTTCGCCGACGGCCGGCACCTCGCAGTGTCGATCGAGACGCGCAAGAAGAAGGGTCAGGAATATTCGGCGGTGCTCGGCTTTTTCCGCCAGTACGAGATCTACTACGTGGTGGCCGACGAGCACGACGTAATCGGCGTGCGCACCGAGTTCCGCGGCGAACAGGACTTCCTCTACCGGCTGAAAAGTCCCCCTGCCATAGCGCGTGCGGTGCTGCTCGACTATTTCAAGGAGATCAACCGCCTCGCTGCGAAACCGAAGTGGTACAACGCACTAGTGCACAACTGCACCACCACTATCCGCCAACATGCGCAGGACGTGGGCGTCGGCCGGGCGCTCGACTGGCGACTGTTTGCAAACGGCCGCATCGACGAACTGGGCTACGAGCGCGGCCAGATCGACACCAGCCTGCCGTTCGCCGAACTGCGCCGGCGCAGCGACATCACCGCGAAGGCCAAGGCCGCCTATGGCGGGCCGGATTTTTCAAGCAGCATCCGCGTCGGACTGCCTGGCGCGCACTAGAATGAGGCGCTCAGCCGCCAACCGGAGGAACCGCCAGCCATGAATCCCATGCTCTTCATTGCCATCGAGTTTTCCAACGGCACCAAGGTCAAGTATTCATTCCCGATGCAGAGCGCCAACCAGGCGGCGCGGCAGATGAAGCTGGAGGATTTCCTGAAAGGCCGGCACCTGGTCATCCAGGCCGAGGGCCGCCTGATGATCTACCCCATGGAGCACATCAAGGCGATAGAGATGTCGGCCGGCGGCGGCACGCTGGACGGCGTAAAGCTCCCGCTGCATACCATCCGCGACGCCAAACTGCAGGAGCGCTAGCGCCGCACAGGTTTCGCGCAGGCGCGGAAACTGCTAGCTGTGCGGCTGCACCTGGCTCGCGGCCGCCGCGGCGGCCACGGATGCTTCGCCGCCGCCCGCGACCTGCACCGTCGGAAACGCGAACTTGATGCCATTCTCGTCGAAGGCCTTCTTGATCATTGCGTAGGCCTTGCGGCGGATGACGAACTGCTCGTTGGGCAGGGTCTTCATCTTCATGCGGATCTGGATCGCGAAGTCGCCGAACTGCTCCACCCCCTGCATCTTCAGCGGCTCGATGACCTTCGAAGCGTACTCGGGATTGTCCGCCAACTCCTGGCCGATTTTCTTGATCAGCTTGCGCGCCTTCTCCAGGTCGCTGTCGTAGGTGATGCCGATCGTCATCTTGTCGATTACCCAGTCGCGGCTCTGGTTGCGCAGCCGCCGGATCTCCCCGTAGGGCAGGATGTTGATCGCACCGCGATGGTGGCGCAGGAAAAGCGAACGGATCTTGATTTTCTCCACCGTTCCCTTGGATTCGCCGACCTCGATGTACTCGCCGACCCGGAACGCGTCGTCGGCGAGGAAAAACGCGCCCGAAACGATGTCGCGCACCAGGGTCTGTGCGCCGAACGCGATGGCCACGCCGACCACGCTTGCGCCCGCGAGCAGCGGCAGGATGTTGATGCCGAGCGCCGAAAGCACGCCGAGCACCGTCATGACGATGACGGTGCCGTGCAGCGTTCCGCGGATGAGCGGCAGCAGCGTGGCCAGCCGCGTGGCCACCACGGTACTGCCTTCGTCGCCGGTCGCACCCGCGGGCAGGCCGCCCTCCTGCTCCGTCAGTCGCTCGAGCGCCGTGCCCCCGAGCGCCGAGAGCAGGTACGCGAGCAGCAGCACGATCGCGATGCCGAGCAGCTCGCCGGCGAGCCGCTCGCCGAGTCCGCGCTCGGCCATGTTGATGAAGCTGATGTTCCAGAGCTGGGCGAGCAGCAGCATGCCCACGACCACGACCACGATATGCAGCGCCTTGCGCAGCACCGGTTCGTAGCTTAGGCCGGCCTGCCGGGTTTTCCCATCCGCACGCTTCGCCACGGCGGCGTGCAGCATGCGTCCCAGTACCAGGTCCGCGATCGGCAGCGCCACCAGCAGCAGCACGCTCAGGATCCCCCTGCCCTCGGGCGGCTGGCCGTCCAGCACATCCATGACGATGGTGGCGTAGACAACGAGCAGGTAGGCGCTCGCCAGCAGCGGCCAGAGCTCCGCAAACAGCCGCGTGAGCGGTCCGCCGCCGTCCTTTCCCAGCATCAGGGAGCCGATATGGTGGCGAATCGCCCAGATGGTGGCGATCGCCAGCACCAGCAGCAGGGTACCCATGAAGACGATCAATACCGCGGCCGACGCTGCCGGCGCGCCCAGCCTGTCGAGCAGGAACATGAACGAGACGCCGGTCAGGTGGACGGCGGCCATCTGCAGAATGCCGCTGTGCAGGCGCCGCGCGCCGCGATCATCCAGCGGCAGCAGCCGCAGCGCAGGCGCATCCGGCTCGAGCAGGAAGCGCGATGTAAGCGCTACGAGCCGGAACGCCACTACCGCGCCGATGACGGTGAGCACGAACAGGCGCGACTGCTCGTGCCCCTGGTAGAGCGCATAGAACGCGGCTAGTACGGCGATGGCGAAGACCGCGAGGTCGCCGAGGTCGAGCAGGAAGCGCAGCAGGTTGCGCGCAGATTGAGCGGCGAAGCCCTCATCGTGCCGTTCGTCCAGCCGGATCCGATGGGCCCGCATGCCGCGGCGGTAGAGAAGCTCGGCGAACCAGGCGAACGCGAATCCAAGCGCGCAGGCGAGCGACACCTTGAGAAAATGCCCCGGCTCGCGGCCCTCCTGGAACTTCTCGTACGCGTCCTGCAGGGTGCCCGGAAAATCGACCGCCGCCTGCAGCAACACGTCCATGCGCTCCCGCACCACCTGGGATTCCTTGCCCATCGACAGGATCATCCCGGACATGTCGTCCGGCGCCGCCTTGGCGGGCGCGGCCGCGCGATCGAGCTGCTGGATCAGCAGCTGGCGCACTTCGGTGTCGGTCAGGCGCGCCGTCAGTTCGCGGATAGCTTCTTTCGTGAGCGGATCGGGGAGCTTGGGGGCGGCTTTCTCCGCCGGCTGCTTCGGCGGCTTGGGCATCCCGGGTACCTGGGCCTGGGACAAGGCAGGCAGGAACATGGCTGCCATTGCGAGCAGGGCCGCCGGCAGCAGGAAAGCGCGTTTCACTTGTTATCCTCCTTCGGATCTTCGCGCTTGCCGCTGATCAGCGCCTCGGGGTGACGATCGAGGTAATCGGAGAGTGCGCGAAAGGCCGCCGCCGCGCGCGCGATCTCGCGCATCGCATCGCGCGCATCCTGCGACAGCGGCGAGTTCGGCTTGAGCGCCCGGTCGGCTGAATCCACCGCCTGGCGCAGGTCCGCCAGCGCCGCGTGCACTTCCGGCAGGGTTTCGGTATCCACCTTGTCGATCAGCCGGGCCGCGCTCTTGAGCGTCGCCTGCAGGTCGTCGCCCACCTGCTCGAGCGGGAATTTGCGGATTTTGGCGGACATGGCGCTGAGCGTCTCCTGTAGTTCGAGCAGGCTGCTCGGCACCGTCGGGATCTCCGGCAGGTCGTCCGCGTCGAGCTGCGCGTCCTTGCGCGTCGCGACCTTGGCGGCCGCCGGGAAGAAGTCGAGCGCAATGTAAAGCTGCCCGGTCAACAGGCTGCCGGTGCGCAGCTGCGCGCGCAGCCCGCGCGCCACCATGCCGTTGACCAGGGCCCGCCGCTGGTCGTTGCTCAGGATGGGAGCCTTTGCATCGACGCGCGAGCGCAGGCGCCGCGGGAAAAAATCCGCTTTCACCCTCACGTTTAGGTGCTTGGTGGCGGTGTCGACATGAGGCCGGATCGAGGTAACTGTGCCCACGCCGATGCCGCGGAAGTCGATCTCCGCGCCCACGGCGAGGCCGCGCACCGATTCCTCGAACACCATCGCGAGCTTCATCACGTCCGTGTCGGGATTCCTCAGAGCTTCGGCATGGCTGTTGAACAGCCGGAATTCGGTGCCCGCCGCGGCGGGAGGCATGTCCGCCCATTCGGCCGGCGTTTCAAAGGCGAGGCCGCCGATCGCGATTGACACGGCGGACTGGGCATCGAGACGCACGCCATTTGAATCGAGCGTGACGTCGAAGCCGCTCGCGTGCCAGAAGCGCGTGTTGTCCTTGACAAACCGGTCGTAGGGGGCATAGACGAACAGCTTGAGGTCGACCCCCTTGCCGTCCTGGGCGAGTTCGAAACTGACGATCTGGCCGACTTTCAGGCGCCGGAAGTAGAGCGGCGAACCGACGTCCAGCGAACCGGCGTTCTCGCTATGCAGCAGGAACGCCCGGCCCGCCTCGTTCAAGGTGACGGTCGGCGGAACTTCCAGCCCGGTGAATGCGTTCCGCTCCTTGGCGGATTTGCCGATATCCATGCCGATATACGACCCGCTGAGCAGCGTGCCGATCCCGGTCACGCTGCCGCCCGAAATGCGCGGCCGCACCACCCAGAAGCGCGTGTCCTCGACCAGGTAGCGCTTCGCATCCTTGGCGAGCTCTGCGGTGACGACGACGTGGGAAGTATCCGGCGCGAGAGTGATGCCGGTCACCAGGCCCATTTCCACGTCCTTGTACCTGAGCTTGGTCTTGCCGGCTTCCAGCCCCTCGGAGGTTTCGAAGGTAATCGTGATCGCCGGGCCCTTGTCGAGGATCGCCTTGACCGCGAGCCAGCCGCCCACCAGCGCCGCCACGAGCGGGATCAGCCAGACCAGCTGCAGCGAGCGGCTGGACTTCGCCGTCGCCACGGCTTCCGGAATCTCGGGCGGGCCGGGCTGTCGAGTCTCAGCCATCCAATTATGGCGCCCGCGAAGCGCGGATCGCCGCCGCGATGTCGCTGCTTACCGCGGCAAGCGCACGCCCCTGCGCCGCCACCACCGCGTCGTACCCGGCGCCGCCGGCGGGCTCGCGCACCGACGTCCGCCCGTTCTTCACCGCGCCCTTCGCCGGACTCACCTGCCACAGCACTTCTACCGCCGCCGCGTCGCCCAACACCGCGTCGAAGCGCTGCACGTACAGCAGCACGCTCACGTCGGCGTTCATGCCCGCACTCACCGGATAAGCGTAGACGTTCGCCCCGCCCAGCGCCTGCTTCAGGTTTGCCGCGACCGCGAGCGCAATTTCGTCTTTCAGCGCGCCCAGCCAGCGCTCGAATTCGGAAAACGTCACTTGATTGCCGGCGCCGCGCAGCACGATCTGCGGCCTGTCGATGCCATCGGGCAGCGCCACCGCGCCGATCGCCACGGTGTAGGCGACCTTGCCCTCCGCCGGCGCTGGAACAGTCGCCGGGACGAGCGTATAGAAGTGGGTTACCGGCGAAGCACCGCAGCCGGCGAGCACCGCCGCGGCGAGCCATGCCGCCGGCAGCAGGGATTTGCGCGTCATTTATTGTCCTCCTTGGGGTCTTCCCGCTTGCCGCTGATCAGCGACTCGGGGTGGCGGTCGAGGTAGTCGGAGAGCGTACGGAAGGCCGCCGCCGCGCGCGCGATCTCGCGCATCGCGTCGCGTGCGTCCTGCGACAGCGGCGAGTTCGGCTTCAGCACCTGGTCCACCGAATCCAGCGACTTGCGCGCCTCCGACAGCGCGGCATTCAGTTCCGGCACGGTCTGGACATCGATCTTTTCGATCAATTTGGTCGCGCCCTTCAGCGTGCCCTGCAGGTCCTCGCCGATCTGGTCGAGCGGGAAGTCCTTCAGCTTCTTGGCGATCTCTCCCAGCGACGCCTGCAACTCGAGCAGGCTGCTCTGCACCGTCGGTATTTCCAGGAGGCGGGAGTGGTCCACGCGAAGCTTTACCCTGGCTGCGTCAGGAAAGAAATCGAGCGCGACGTAGAGCTGCCCGGTCAGCAGGTTACCTGTGCGCAATTGCGCCCGCAGTCCGTTCGCGACCATGCGCTCGATGTAAGCAAGCCGCTTGGCATCGTCGAGAGCTTCTCCCTGAACCACGGCGCGCGAGCGCAGCCGCGCCGGGTACAAATCCGCCTCGACCACTATGTTGATCTTCTTCTTTGCCACATCGGTATCGACCTTGATCGCGGTAACCTGGCCGACTTCGATGCCGCGGAAATCGACCGGCGCGCCCGGCGCGAGCCCGCGCACCGATTCGTTGAAAACCAGCACCTGCTTCATGACATCCGTCTCGGGATTTTTCAGCGCCTCCGCACGGCTGGCGAACAGGGTGAAAATCGTTTCCGCCGCGGCCTGCGGCCGCTCGACCGGCTCGACCGGTGACTCGAACGCGAGGCCGCCAATGAGGATGGAGACCACGGATTGCGTGTCCACCTTGATGCCGCTCGAGTCGAGCGTCACATCGATGCCGCTCGCCTGCCAGAAGCGCGTGTTGGCGGTCACGAATTTGTCGAAAGGCTCGTCGATGAAGACCTTCATCGTCACGCCCTTGCCGTGCTCGTCGAGCGCGTAGCCCGACACCTGCCCCGCCTGCAGGCGCCGGAAATAGACCGGCGAGCCGACATCGAGCGAGCCCATGTTGGCGGCGTGCAGAATGAATTCGCGGCCCGCCGTGCCGGCGCTGATGATCGGCGGCACTTCCAGGCCGACGAACTCGCGCCGCTCCTTGGCGGACTTGCCGATGTCGACGCCGACATAGGAACCCGACAACAAGGTACCGAGTCCGGTCACCGTGCCGCCGGAGATACGCGGGCGCACCACCCAGAAGCGCGTGTCTTCGACCAGATACTCCTTTGCGTCCTTGACGAGTTCGGCCGTGACGACCACGCGCTTGGTATCCCGCGCAAGTACCACCGCGGTCACCAGGCCGACATCGACATCCTTGTACTTCAGCTTGGTCTTGCCGGCCTCGAGTCCTTCGGCCGTAGCGAAAGTGATGGTGATGACCGGGCCCTTGTCGAGGATCGCCTTGACCGCGAGCCAGCCGCCCACCAGCGCCGCCACCAGCGGAATCAACCACACCAACTGCAGTGAACGGCCGGATTTCGACGCCGCCACCGCCTCCGGAACGTCGGGCGGACCGGGCGGGCGCGGCGTCTCCGTCATCGGTATCCCCCCAGCGAGGCGCCTATTGCAAGTCGGTGTCGACCGTGTAGACCGTGCCGCCCCAGCTGGCCTGCACCGCCATGCCGGATTCGGGAATCTGGTAGATGTCGATCTCCGGATTGAAGGAACGCACCATGCCGTCGGTGC
>DATJYN010000187.1:0-8871 GCA_035499575.1 Burkholderiales bacterium
CGCCTGTGGTGGGAGCACCTGCGGCGCGCCGGCTTCGTCGCCGGCACCGGCACGCAGCAGCCATTCAACGTGCTGACCGGCATGATCGGCGCGCAGACGGGCGACGCCGGATCGCCGATCGGGCCGGCCCTGGGCGGCTTCGTCAGCCTGATCGTCTGCGCGTCGAACCTGCACGACAAGATCGCGATCGCGGTGGACACCCAGATCGACGACGGCATGTCGCATTCGGGCGCCATGCGCGGCCAGCTGATGACCGCGCCCAACCCCGACATCGCCGCCGTCCCGGCTTCGGCCTTCGCCGAGACCGGCACCAACGTCTACGCGATGTGCCGCGCGCTGTGAACCGCTACTTCTTCATCTCGTCCTTCTTCATCATGCCGTCTTTCTTCATCTCGTCTTTCTTCATCATGCCGTCCTTCTTCATCTCGTCCTTCTTCATCATGCCGTCCTTCTTCATGCCGTCCTTTTTCTCCATCTTGTCCATCTTGTCCATTTTCTCCATCTTGTCCTGGGCCTGGGCGGACAGGGCGAAAACGGCGGCGGCGAGCACGGCGAGGGTCTTGTTCATGAAAGGTCCTTTTTCCTGGGGTTGATAGGCATTCCGCCCCTAGGTCGCCCGGCACCCCCTGCCCCTTACAGACCCTGCGCCGTGGGCGCACAATAGCGGCCATGGACGGCAGCGACATCCTCCTGCTTGCCCGGGCCCAGTTCGGGCTCAACGTCGCGTTCCACATCCTGTTCCCCTCGCTGACCATCGGCCTCGCCTGGTTCCTGGTGTATTTCCGGGCGCAGTACGCGCGCACGGGCGCCGCGGAGTGGCTGGACGTCTACAAGGTCTGGACCAAGGTGTTCGCGCTCAGCTTCGCCATGGGCGTGGTGAGCGGCATCACCATGTCGTTCCAGTTCGGCACCAACTGGCCGGGCTTCATGCTGAAGGTCGGCAACATCGCCGGGCCGCTGCTCGCCTACGAAGTGCTGACCGCGTTCTTCCTGGAGGCGAGCTTCCTCGGCGTGATGCTGTTCGGCATGAGCCGCGTGCCGCCCTGGCTGCACATGGCCTCGACCTGCATCGTCGCCGTGGGCACCACGCTGTCGGCGTTCTGGATCCTCGCGCTCAATTCCTGGATGCAGACGCCGGCGGGCCACGTCGCCGCGCCGGACGGCGCGCTGATCGCGGGCAGCTGGCTCGGGGTGATATGGAATCCTTCGTTCCCCTACCGCATGTCGCACATGCTGCTCGCCTCGGGCCTGACGGCCTCGTTCGTGCTGGCGGGCCTGTCGGCCTGGCGCCTGCTCAAGGCGCCCGGCGACGGCGCCGCGACGCGCTCGCTGCGCACCGCGCTCGTGGTCGCCGCGGTGCTCGCGCCGCTGCAGGCTTTCGTCGGCGACCTGCACGGCCTGAACACGCTCGAGCACCAGCCCGCCAAGATCGCCGCGCTGGAAGCGATCTGGACCACCGAGAAAGGCGTGCCGCTGACGCTGGTCGGCATCCCGAACGAAAAAACGAACAGCACCGATTACGCAATCAAGCTGCCCAAGCTCGGCAGCCTGGTGCTCGCGCACGACGCCGACGCCGAGATCCAGGGGTTGGACCGGTTTCCCGACCACCCGCCGGTGGCGCCCGTGTTCTTCGCCTTCCGGGCCATGGTCGGCGTGGGCATGCTGATGATCGCCATGGCCTGGTTTTCGCTTTTTATTGTTTATAAGACGAAAGCATTTCCAAGATTCCTGCTCTGGGGCCTGGCCGGATTCACCTTCTCGGGCTGGATCGCCACGCTGTCGGGCTGGCTGGTCACCGAGATCGGCCGCCAGCCCTGGCTGGTCTACGGCATCCTGCGCACCGCCGACGCCACCGGCAACGCGGTCACCGGCGCGCAGCTGGGCGCGAGCCTCACCGGCTACCTGCTCACCTACGCGCTGATGTTCCTCGCCTACCTGGTGGTGCTCACGCACCTCGCCGGCAAGGGCTCGCAATGATCTACACCGAGCTCGGGCTGCCGCTCGCCTTCGCCGCGCTGATGGGCGTCGCCATCCTCGCCTACGTGGTGCTGGACGGCTACGACCTCGGCGTCGGCATGCTGATGCCGGCGGCGAGTCCCGAACAACAGAACCGGATGGTGAATTCCATCGGCCCGTTCTGGGACGCGAACGAGACCTGGCTGGTGCTCGGCGTCGGCATCCTGCTGGTGGCGTTCCCCGCCGCGCACGGCGTGATCCTGCAGGCGCTGTACCTGCCCGTGGCGGCGATGCTGGTGGGTCTGATGCTGCGCGGCGTCGCGTTCGAATTCCGCATGAAGGCGCTCGGCTGGCACCGCGAGCTGTGGAACTGGCTGTTCTGGTTCGGCTCCTTCCTCGCCTCGTTCGCCCAGGGCGTGATGCTCGGGCGCTACATCACCGGCTTCGCGCCGGGCGTCGGCTACTACCTGTTCGCGCTGACGGTGGGCGCGGCGCTCTGCGGTGGCTACGTGCTGATGGGTGCCACCTGGTTGATCGCGCGCACCGAGGGCGAGCTGCAGAAAAAATCCCTTGCCTGGGCTCGCTGGGGCCTGCTATGGGTGGGCCTCGGGGTCGCGCTCGTCAGCCTGGCCACGCCGATGGTGAGCGAGACCGTGCGCGCGAAATGGTTCAACTTCCCGGCAACGCTCTGGCTCATGCTGCTGCCGGCGGCCACGTTCGCCGCCGGCGTGCGCCTCTGGATTTTGACCGGCAGGAATCCGCTGGATAAAAACCATGAATGGCGCCCTTTTTTCTGCGCGGTGGCGATCTTCGTGCTCGCCTTCATGGGCCTCGCCTACAGCATCTTCCCCTGGGTGGTGATCGACCGCATCGGCATCTGGGAGGCGTCGCGCCCGGAAGCACTGCGCGTGATGCTGGTGGGCGCGCTGCTCGTGCTGCCGCTCATCCTCGCCTACAATGTGCTCGTGTACCGCATCTTCCGCGGCAAGGCACGCGAACACCTCTATGACTAGGCTCGCCGGATTCGCCGCCGCTTCGCTCATGCTGTTTTCGGCCGGCGCCGCGGCGCAGACCTATAAATGCGTGAGCGAGGCCGGCAAGATCACCTACTCCAGCGCCTCCTGCGCCAACCTCGGCCTGAAGGACGCCGGCGATGTGAAGCAGCAGATCAATGTCGCGCCCGCGCAGCGCGTGCCGCCGCCCGCACCGCCCGCGCGGAAACCGCCTCCGAAGGCGGCCGCCAACCCCGAGGCGCCGCCGCCCGCGGTCGACGCGCCGAAGGTCGGTCAGCGCTGCTTCAGCACGAAAACCGGCACGCGCTGCAACGAAGGCCTGACCGACTCCAACCCGGTGCCGGTCGACGCGCGTACCGCGGGTGAGAACAAGGCCGAATAGGAAGCTGGCGGTCCTGGCACTGGCATTCGCGCTGCTGCCGCAGCCCGCGCGGGCAGTCCTGCCCGACGAATTCCAGGTCTACACCGACGACATAATCCGCTAGGCCGGCCGGTGCCGCTGCATTTCGCCGTCGGCCGCGGACTGAATGAAGCCGCCGAAAAGTGGCCCGTGAAGGCGATCTTCGAATTCTCCTTCGGCAAGCCCTAGCGCTCGAGGATTGCCGTCACCCCCATGCCGCCCGCGGTGCAGATCGAGACCAGGCCGCGGCCCGAGCCGCGCTCGGCGAGCTGCTTGGCGAGCATCGCGATGATGCGCGTGCCGGTGGCGGCGAAGGGATGGCCGAGCGCGACGCTCGAGCCCTTCGGATTCATCTTCGCGCGGTCAATGGACCCGAGTTTCGGGCGGCCGAGTTTTTCCCTGCAGTAGTCCTCCGATTCCCAGGCCTTCAGCGTGCAGAGCACCTGCGCGGCGAAGGCTTCGTGGATTTCGTAGATGTCGAAGTCCTGCAGCGTGATGCCCGCGCGGTCGAGCATCTGCGGCACGGCGTAGGTCGGCGCCATCAGCAGGCCCTCGCGCGGTCCGGCGAGGCCGGCGAAGTCCACCGCGGCGGTGGCCGAATGCGTCAGGTAGGCGAGCACCGGCAGGCCGCGCGATTTCGCCCATTCCTCCGAACCGAGCAGCACGCAGGACGCGCCATCGGTGAGCGGCGTGCTGTTGGCGGCGGTGAGCGTGCCGGCCGGGCTCCGGTCGTAGGCAGTCCGCAGCTTCGCCATGACTTCCAGGCTCGCGTCGGGGCGCATGTTGTTGTCGATCGCCAGGCCGTTGAACGGCGTCACCAGGTCGGAGAAAAAGCCCGCCTGCCACGCTGCCGCCGCTTTCTTGTGGCTTTCGTAGGCAAGCTGGTCCTGCTCGGCGCGGCCGATCTTCCAGTCCCTGGCCATCACCTCGGTGTGCTCGCCCATCGACATGCCGGTGCGCGGCTCGTCGGAGCTGGGCGCGGCCGGCTTGAAGTCCTTCGGCCGCAACGAGAGGAACGGCGAGATGCGCGCGCCGAAGCTCTTCGCGCGGTTCATGCGCAGTACCGAGCGCCGCAGCTTGCCGCGGTAGCCGAGCGGCACGTCGCTCGCGGTGTCGCTGCCGCCGGCGATCGCGCAGTCGATCTCGCCGCGCGCGATGCGATGGCCCATCTGGATCACCGCCGTGAGGCTGGTGCCGCAGGCGCGCTGCAGGTCGTAGGCCGGCGTGCGCGGGTGCAGGCCGCAGCCCAGCGTCGACTCGCGCGCGAGGTTCCAGTCGTCCGGGAGCTTGATCAGCGCGCCGGCAGCGACTTCGCCGATCAGCTCGCCCTTCAGGCTGAACTTGTCCACCAGCGCCCTGAACGCGGCGGTGAGCATGTCCTGGTTGGATGCTTCGGCGTAGGCAGTGTTGCTGCGCGCGAACGGGATGCGCGCGCTGCCGACGATGGCGACCTTGCGCAAGGTGTTCACTTTTTCCCCCCTTCTTCCCAGCCGCCGCCCAGCGCCTTGACCAGCAATACACTCGCGACGAGGCGCCGGTTGCGGATGCCGAGCGCGTTGGTCTGCGCCTGCAGCGCCGCCGCCTGCACCACCACCACCTGCAGGTAGGTGACGATGCCGGCCTTGTACTGGTTCAGCGTGATGTCGAGCGTCAGGTTGGCGGCCTTGACCGCCTCGTCCTGCACCTTCGCTTCCTCTTCCAGGATGCGCAGCGCGGCGAGGTTGTCCTCGACGTCGGCGAACGCCTGCAGCACCGTGCCGCGGTAGGTCGCCACGGTCTGGTCGTAGGCGGCCACGGCCTGGTCGGAAATCGCCGCGCGCCGGCCGAAGTCGATCAGCGTCAGCGCGAGCGCCGGCCCGATGGACCAGAAGCGGCTCGGCAGGGTGAACCAGTTGTCGGTGCTCCTGCTCTGGTAGCCGAGCGTGGCGGCCAGCGTCGCCGACGGGAAGAAGGCCGACTTGGCGATGCCGACGTTGGCGTTCGCCGCCGCGACGCGCCGTTCGGCCGCGGCGACGTCCGGCCGGCGCTCGAGCAGGTCCGCGGGCAGCCCGGCCGGCGGCACCGCCGGCGGCATCGCGGCGAGTTCGCCGCGCTCCAGCGAGAACGAGGATGCCGGCTTGCCGAGCAGCACGGCGATGGCGTGCTCGAGCTGCGCGCGCTGGACCGTCGTGTCGATGGACTGCGCGCGCGCCGATTGCAGCTGGGACTGGGCCAGCGCGACGTCGCTGCGCGCCGCCACGCCCGCCTTGTAGCGGTTGTTGGTCAGCTCGAGCGACTTTTCGTAGGCGGCAACCGTCTCGTCGAGCAGCCGCTTCTGCGAATCGAGCGTGCGCAGCTGGAAATAGTCCTGCGCGAGCGTCGACTGCACCGAGAGGCGCGCGTTGACCAGGTCCGCGGCGGTCGCCTGCTCGCTGGCCGAGCCCTGCTCGATCGAGCGGCGGATCTTGCCCCAGAGGTCGGCCTCCCAGGAGGCGCTCAAGGGGAGCGAGTAGATGGTGCGTGTGGCGGTGGCGGCGCCGATCACCGGCCCGGTGGTCGTCGAGGGCTCCGAGCGCGTGACCGACACCGTGCCGTTCAGCGTCGGGAACAGGCCCGCGCGGTCCTGCGCGGTGACCGCGGCGGCCTGGCGCAGCTGCGCCTCGGCCGCGGCGATGGTCTGGTTGCTCACGTCCACCTGCGAAATCATGCCGTCCAGCTGCGGGTCGCCAAAGATCGCCCACCACTTGCCGCGCGCCGCGGCGTCGCGTGGCTCGGCCTGTTTCCAGTCGGATTCGCGCATGCCTTCTTTGTAGGCGGCGGGGATCTCGACCTTCGGGCGCTCGTAGTCGGGCCCGACCATGCAGCCGGAAAGCAGGAGCAGCGGTAACAGGAGATGGCGTTTCATGCGGATTTCAGTTTCAGCGCGCGCCGGCTTCTTTGCCTCGAAACCCAGGCGCGGAAGCGGTCGAGGTAAATATAGACTACCGGCGTCGTGTAGAGCGTCAGCAGCTGGCTCACCGCGAGGCCGCCGACGATCGAGATGCCGAGCGGCCGGCGCAGCTCGGCGCCCTCGCCGAAGCCGATCGCCAGCGGCACCGCCGACAGCAGCGCCGCCATGGTGGTCATCATGATCGGCCGGAAGCGCACCATGCAGGCTTCGAAGATCGCCTGCTCCGGGGACAGCTGGCGGCTGCGCTGCGCGTCCAGCGCGAAGTCGATCATCATGATGGCGTTCTTCTTGACGATGCCGATCAGCAGGAACACGCCGATCAGCGAGATGATGTTGAACTCCGAGCCGGTGGCCATGAGCGCGAGCAGCGCGCCGACGCCCGCCGAGGGCAGCGTGGTGAGGATCGTGATCGGGTGCACCAGGCTCTCGTAGAGCATGCCGAGCACCAGGTAGATCGCGATCAGCGCGGCGAGGATCAGCCAGGGCTGGCTGTCGAGCGTGGCCTGGAAGGCGCGCGCGGTGCCCTGGAAGGTGCCGTGCACGCTGGTGGGCACGCCGAGGCGGTCCATCGCCTGGTACACGGCGGCGGACGCGGTGGAAAGCGAAATGTCCAGCGGCAGGTTGAAGGAAATGGTGGCCGAGGCGAACTGTCCCTGGTGCTGCACGCCCAGCGGCGTATTGGTCATCTCGTAATGCGAAAACGCCGACAGCGGCACCTGCACGCCGCCCGGACCGGTGACGTAGACGCTTTTCAGCGCATCCGGGTCCTGCCAGTACTGCGGCGCCGCCTCCATCACCACGCGGTACTGGTTCAGCGGGTTGTAGATGGTCGATACCAGGCGCTGCCCGAACGCGTCGTTCAGCGTCGCGTCGATCATGCTCGCGGTGATGCCGAGCTTGGACGCGGTGCTGCGGTCGATCACCAGCGTGGTCTGCAGCCCCTTGTCCTGCTGGTCGGTGTTCACGTCCGCCAGTTCGGGCAGGTTGGACAGCTCGGCGCGCACCAGCGGCCCCCACTTGCGCAGGTCTTCCAGGTCGTCGGCGAGCAGCGTGAACTGGTAGGCCGCGTTGGACTGGCGCCCGCCGATGCGGATGTCCTGCACCGGCACCAGGAACAGGTTCGCGCCGGGCTCCTTCGACAGCGTGGTGCGCAGCCGCGCCACCACCTGGTCGGCCGAGATCTTGCGCTCCGACAGCGGCTTCAGCGTCACGAACATCGAGCCGGTATTGCGGCCGCCGAAGCCGCCGCCGCCGGAGAAGCCGACCACGTTCACCACCGCCGGGTCCTGGCGCACGAGTTCGATGAAATCGTTCAGCTTGGTGCGCATCGCCTGGAACGAGATGCCCTGGTCGGCCTGGATCGCGCCGATCAGCCGGCCGGTGTCCTGCTGCGGGAAGAAGCCCTTCGGCACGATCACGTAGAGGTGGAAGTTGAGCGCCACCGTCGCCGCCAGGATCAGCAGGAGGAGCAGGCCGTGCCGCAGCGCCCAGCCGAGCGTCACCTCGTAGCCGCGCAGGAAGAAGTTGAACACGCGCTCGCTCCACTGGTACAGGCGCCCGCGCTCGCCCGGCTGCTCCGCGCGGAGCAGCGCGGCGCACATCATCGGCGTGGTGGTGAGGGAGACCAGCAGCGAGATCAGGATCGCGGCCGACAGCACCACCGCGAATTCGCGGAACAGGCGGCCGACGATGCCGCCCATCAGCAGGATCGGGATGAACACCGCGATCAGCGACAGGCTCATCGACAGCACGGTGAAGCCGACCTCCTTCGCGCCCGCGAGCGCCGCGGCGCGCGGCTGCTCGCCGTGCTCGATGCGCCGCGCGATGTTCTCCAGCACCACGATGGCGTCGTCCACCACGAAGCCGGTGGCGATGATCAGCGCCATCAGCGACAGGTTGTTCAGGCTGTACTTGCACAGGTACATCACGCCGAAGGTGCCGATCAGCGACACCGGCACCGCCACGGTGGGGATCATCGTCGCGCGCCAGTTGCGCAGGAACATGAATACCACCAGGATCACCAGCAGCACCGCGATCATCAGCGTGCGCTCGACGTCGCGCAGCGAGCCGCGGATGGTCGGCGTGCGGTCGAGCACCACTGCGAGGTCGATCGCGCTCGGGATCGAGGCCTGCAGCACCGGCAACGCCTCGCGCACGCGGTCCACCGTGCCTATGATGTTGGCGTTCGGCTGCCGGTAGACGATCGCCAGCACCGAGGGCTTGCCGTTGGCGGAGCCCGCATTGCGCAGGTCCTGCACCGAATCGGTCACCTCGGCGACGTCCGACAGGCGCACCGGCGCGCCGTTGCTGTAGGAAACGATCAGCGGCAGGTAATCGGCCGCCTTCTTCGCCTGGTCGTTGGCGAGGATCTGCCAGTGGCGGTCGCCCTCCTCGACGTCGCCCTTGGGGCGGTTGGCGTTGGTGGTGGCGATCGCGGTGCGCACCGCCTCCAGGCCGACGCCGTACTTGTAGAGCGCGTTCGGGTTTAGCTCGACGCGCACCGCGGGCAGCGAGCTGCCGCCGACGGTCACCTGCCCCACGCCGCGCAGCTGCGAGAGCTTCTGCGCGAGGAT
>DATJYN010000188.1:0-9079 GCA_035499575.1 Burkholderiales bacterium
CGACGATCTGTGGCAGCACCGCTGCGCTGCCCAGGCCGTGGTCGAGCTGCCGGCCGCCATGGTTGGAGACGTACACCACTTCGACGCCGTGCTGCACGGCGATCTCCGCGTCTTCGGCGGTGGCGATGCCCTTGAGGATCAGCGGCACGCTGTGCTTGTCCTTGAATCGCTTCACCTGGTCCCAGGACAGGCCCGACTGGAAGTTGCTGCCGGCCGGGGCGGTCGCGCGCCAGGGTTTCACGAAGCGGCCGACGAGGTCGCGCTCGCGGCGGCTGTACATGGCCACGTCCACCGTCAGGCAGAACGCGGCATAACCGTGCGCCAGGGCGCGCTTCACGTGGTCGTCCACCCAGGCGTCGTCGCCGCGCACGTAGAGCTGGAACACCCGCACGGTGTCCGCGGCGGCGGCGGTAGCCTCGAGGCCGGGCTGGCAGACCGAGGACAGCATTTGCGGCACGCCGAACTGGGCCGCGCCGCGCGCTGCTGCGGCCGCACCGCCTTCAACGATGGATTCCAGGCCCCCTATGGGCGCTAGCATGACTGGAAGACGGACTTTCCTGCCGAAAAAATCCGCAGAAGAGTCGATGCGGCTGACGTCTCTCAGTACCCGGGGGCGAAAAGCGATCGAATCGAGCGCCTGCCGGTTGCGGCGCACGGTGGTTTCGGTTTCGGCGCCGCCGATCAGGTAGCTCCAGGGCCCGGGTGCGAGGTTGCGGCGCGCGGCGGCGATGATTTCCTGCAAGGTGAGGAAGGGCTCGGTATGCGGGGCGTTCATGCGGCCCCAAGGCTATCACCTCGGGAGCGCTGGCACGGTACCCGGAAGCACGCGGTCGGCGATGGTCTTCTGCTCGGGGCTGAGCGCGGCGTAGAGCCGCTTCGCCGCGCCGGAGATTTCCTCCATTTCGGCGAGGCGGTTGCGGGCCTGGTCCACCCTGCGGTCGAGTTGCTTGAGCGCGTCTTCCCCCTGGGGCGCTTCCGCCGCGCGGCCGACATCCGACAGCAGCCCGATGACCCGGTCCTGATAGGCCTGGAAGAGGGGATTTTGCTCGGGAGTGAGCTGCAGCGCGAAGCGCGCGTCGGTCAGCTGCATGCGGATCTTGTCGTTCGCGCTCATCCGCGTCACGCCGGAGAGATCGTCGCCGCCCGAACCCTGCCGCGATCCGCCGCCCATGCCGCCGTGGCGCGAGCCGCCGAATTGGGCGTACGCAGGCCCGAAGGCCGTCAGCAGGGCTAGTGAAAAGACAAAGTTGCGCAATGGGAACATGGAAACTCCAAAGCAATTTACGCCCGTAGCGGAGACCGTAGGTGTTTCAGGTTGTAACGGGCTTGCTATCATCGATCGAAAGGGAGGAGCGCAGGCATGCGATTGCTGACATATGCTGCAAGGAAGAAAGGCGCCGCGCCGCGCGTGGGCGTCATGCTGGACGAGGAACGGCTGATGCCGCTCCCTGCGCGCGACATGGTCGAGCTGATCGAGGCGGGCCGGCGCGCGATCAGAATTCCCAAGGGCAGGGCGGTCGCGCTGTCGTCGGTGCGGGTGCTGGCGCCGATCCCGCGTCCGCGCAAGAACGTGTTCTGCGTCGGCTGGAACTACGTCGAGCATTTCGAAGAGGGTGCCAAGGCGCGCACCAGCGTGACCGAGCTGCCGTCGCACCCGACTTTCTTCACCAAGGCGCCCACTACGGTAAACGGTCCCTACGACCGCATCCCGCTGCACGCCGGCGTGACGGAAAAGGTGGACTGGGAAGTCGAGCTGGGCGTCGTGATCGGCAAGCGCGGCATCAACATCAAGGAAGCCGACGCGATGAAGCACGTCTTCGGCTACACGGTGATCAACGACGTTTCGGCGCGCGAAGTCCAGCGCCGGCACGGCCAGCAGTGGTTCAAGGGCAAGAGCCTGGACGGCCATTGTCCGATGGGCCCGTGGATCGTCACCGCGGACCAGGTCAGGGACTGGTGGGACCTGCGCGTGGCGACGCGCGTCAACGGCGTGGTCAAGCAGGATTCGAACACGCGCCACATGTACTTCAAGATCCCGCGCATCATCGCCGAACTGTCCGCCGGCCTGACGCTCGAGCCGGGCGACATCATCTCCACGGGGACACCGGCGGGAGTCGGCCACGCACGCACGCCCCCGGAGTTTCTGAAGGCGGGGGATGTTCTTGAAACTGAAATCGCCGGGATCGGCCTGCTGAGGAACAGGATCGGCTAGAGCATCGCGCCTGGCTGGTTCAGCGCGAATTCGTTCAAGCGAGCAGTCACCCAGTCGTAGGCTTCATCCACCGAATCGGTACGGTGCATGATCCTCACGTCTTCCGCGTTGATCGTGCCGTGGCGCACGAGCGCGTCGAAATTGATCACCTCGTTCCAGTAGTCGTTGCCGAACAGCACGATCGGCATCACTTTCTTCATTTTCTTCGTCTGCACCAGCGTGACCACCTCCATCAGTTCGTCCAGCGTGCCGAAGCCGCCGGGAAACACGATCACCGCTTTGGCGAGGTAGGCGAACCAGAACTTGCGCATGAAGAAATAGTGGAAATGGAAACCAAGCTCGCGCGTCAGGTACGGGTTGTCGGTCTGCTCGATGGGGATCGAGATGCCGAGGCCGACGGTCTTGCCTCTGGCTTCCGAGGCGCCGCGGTTGGCCGCTTCCATGATGCCGGGGCCACCGCCGGTGGTGACGACGAAGCGCCGTTCCTTGGAAGGCAGTGCCTTTGACCACTCGGTCAGGCGGAACGCGAGCTTGCGGGCCGCCTCGTACCAGGGGTTGCCCTCCTTGAAGCGCGCCGAACCGAAGAACACGATGGTGTCCTCGATTCCGTGCTCCTCGAAACGGCTCTTCGGCTCGAGGTATTCCGCAAGGATGCGCAATGCGCGCGCATTCTTGCTGTTGAGGAACTCCTGGTTGCTGTAGGCCTTGACCCGGTTCAACCGCGGCCCGCTTTCACCCGCGACCTTCAAACGGCATCTTGGTCGCCTTGATGGTCAGGAAGAGCACATTGGTCTCGATCGGGAAGTTCGCCATGTGCAGCACCGCCTGGCCGACATGGGCCACGTCCATCAGCGGCTCGGGCTTGATGGAGCCGTCGGCCTGCGGCACGCCGTTGGCCATGCGCGCCGCCATCTCGGTGAGCGCGTTGCCGATGTCCACCTGGCCGACCGCGATGTCGTACTTGCGGCCGTCGAGGGCGCCGGTCTTGGTGAGGCCGGTCACCGCGTGCTTGGTGGCCGTATAGGCCACCGAGCCCGGCCGCGGCGCGTGCGCCGAGATCGAGCCGTTGTTGATGATGCGCCCGCCGCGCGGGTTCTGGTCTTTCATCACCTTGAAGGCCTCCTGCATGCACAGGAACATGCCGGTCAGGTTGATGTCGACCACGTTCTGCCACTTGTCGAGCGCCAGCTCCTCGAGCGAAGTGCCGGGGGCGTTGACGCCCGCGTTGTTGAAGACGCAGTCGACGCGGCCCCATTTCTTCTTCACCGCGGCGAACAGCGCCTTCACCGAATCCTGGCTGGCGACGTCGGTCGGCACGCAGTAGGCGCGCTCGCCGGCGCCGGATTCCTTCGCCGTCTGCTCCAGCGCATCCTTGCGCCTGCCGGCGAGCCCGACCTGCCAGCCGTCCTTCAGGAACGCGAGCGCGGCGGCCTTGCCGATGCCGCTGCCCGCGCCGGTGACGATTGCGGTTTTTGCCATGCTGTTCTCCCTATTCAACCTTGGCGCCGGATTCGCGGATCGATCTCTCGATGACCGGCGCTTCCGCTTTGATTTCGGCGTCGAACGCTTCCGGCGACGCGGACGGCGCGGCGTCCATGCCGCCCAGCGCGATTTTCTCGCGCACCTCGGGCCTGGCAAGTCCCTTGGCCGCCGCCGCATGCAGCCTGCGGACGATGTCCATGGGCGTGCCGGCCGGCACGTAGAGGCCGAACCAGAATGTCGATTCGTAGCCCGGCAGGCCGGCTTCCTCGGCGCCCGGAATTCCCGGGATCGCGGGCGAGGCCTTGCGCATGCTGATCGCGAGCGGCCGCATGCGGTTGCCCTTGATGAAGCCCATGACGGTGGGCGAGGTCGCGAACATCACCTGCGTATCGCCCGCGACCAGCGATTGCGCCGCGGGACCGCCGCCCTTGAACTGCACGGTGCTGAATTTGATGCCGGCGGCCGATTCGAACGCGACCGACGCCAGGTGCGGCGCCGAGCCGAAGCCGGCCGAAGCCATGAACAGCCTGCCCGGGTTCGCCTTGGCGTAGCTGATCAGGTCCTTCATGCTCCTGAAGGGCGTGTCGTTGTTGACCACCAGGATCGTCGCGCCGTTGGCGACGCGGCACACGGGAGTGAAATCCTTCTCGTCGTACCCGAGGTTCTTGTACAGGCTCTTGTTGATCTGGTGGTTGCCCTGGTTGAGGATGGTGTAGCCGTCGGGCGCCGACTTGGCGACGAAATCCGAGGCGATCGAGCCGCCGGCGCCGGGCCGGTTCTCCACCACCACCGCGACGCCTAGTTCCTTCGACAGCTCGTCGCCGATCAGGCGGGTGGTGAAGTCGCCCGAGCCGCCCGGCGGGTAGCCCACGACAAGCCGGATGGGTTTTGAAGGATAGGCCTGTGCGTTTGCCCACGTGGACAGGCAAATGAATACAAAACCCCAGAATATTTTCATTTTCCCTTGAACTCTGGCGTGCGCTTCTCCATGAACGCCTTGCGCCCTTCCTTGTGGTCTTCGCTCGCGAAGCAGGCCTCCACCATCTTCATCGCGCGCGCAAGGTCGCGGTCCTTCTCGTCCTTCTGCCATTGCTGGACGGCGTACTTGGCTGCGGCGACAGTGAGCGGCGCGTTCTCGCCGACCAACTTGCAATAGTTCGCGACGGTATTGTCGAGCTCTTCCACCTTCGCCACCTGGCTGACGAAGCCCATGCGCAGGGCCTCCTTCGCGTCGAACTTGCGCGCCGACATGAAGATGTCGACGGTGTTTGCCGCGCCGAGCACGTTCATGAAGCGGCGCACGCCGGCAGGACTGTAGCCCAGGCCGAGCCGCGCCGCGGGCATTCGGAAAATCGCATTTTCGGAGCAGATGCGCATGTCGCAGGCGGCCGCGAAGCCCAGGCCGCCGCCGATGCAGATGCCGCGGATGCGCGCGATCACGGGCTTGGTGCAGTTCATCGGCGCGACGTAGGCGTCCTCGACCGCCTTGTTGTAGACGATCTGCGCCTCCACCGTGCCGCGCAGCTTCTCGAACTGCGAAATGTCGGCGCCGGAGATGAAGGCCTTGTCGCCATCGCCCGCGCAGACGATCACGCGCACCGCGGGATTGGCGTCAAGTTCGGCGAACACCTTCGGCACCGCTTGCCACATGTCGTAGCTCATCGCGTTCATCTTCTCCAGGTTGGAGAAGAGGACGGTGGCGACGGCGCCGTCGATGCGGGTCTTGAGTTCGGCCATCAGACGATTCCTTTGCTTTTCAGTTCCACGATTTCGTTCATGCCGAGGCCCAGCTCGAGCAGCACCTCCTCGGTATGCTCGCCGCGCTCCGGGCTGGCCGCGACCAGCTTCGCCGGCGTGCGCGAAAGCTTTACCGGCTGGTTGATGATGCGCAGCTTGCCGAGCCTGCGGCTCTCCACCTCGGCCGCGGCCTGCACGTGCTTCACCTGCGGGTCGGCGAACACTTCGTCCATGCGGTAGATCGGGCCGCAGGGCACGCCGCCCTTGTTGAGGATCTCGACCCACTCGGCGCTGGTCTTCTTCGCAAAGCCCTTGTTGAGCTCGGCGTTCAGCGCCTTGCGGTTTTTCGCGCGCGCTTCCGCGCTCGTGAAGTCCGGGTGCTCGAACAGATCCGGCCGGCCGATCGACTCGCACACGCGCTGCCACATCTTGGTGCCGGTGGCAGCGACGTTCATGTGACCGTCGGCGGTGGTATAGGCCGAGGTGGGCATGCTGGTCGGATGGTCGTTGCCGACCTGCTGCGGAACCTCGCCTTTCATGGTGTAGCGCGCGGCCTGGAAGTCGAGCAGCTGGAGCGCTGCCTGCAGCAGGTTGGACTGCACCCACTGGCCTTCGCCCGAGGATTCGCGTTCGAGCAGCGCAGTCATGATGCCGATGGCAGCGAGCAGTCCGGCGCCGACGTCGGCCACCGCGCAGCCGACGCGCATCGGGCCCTCGCCGGGCTTGCCGGTCACCGACATGATGCCGGAGAGCCCCTGCGCGATCTGGTCGAAACCCGGGCGCTCCCGGTACGGGCCGTCCTGGCCGAAACCGGAAATGCTGGCGAGGATGATGCGCTTGTTGACCTTCTTCAGCGATTCGTAGTCGATGCCGAGACGGTCTTTCACGTCGGGCCGGTAGTTCTCGACCACGATGTCCGCCGTGGCCACGAGACGCAGGAAGATTTCCCTGCCTTGCGGCGACTTCAGGTCGAGCGTGACCGAGCGCTTGTTGCGGTGCAGGTTCTGGAAGTCCGGGCCCTCGCGCGGCCCGCCCATGTCCTCGGGCACGGTGTTCTCGATCTTGATCACGTCGGCGCCGAAATCCGCGAACTGGCGCACGCAGGTCGGGCCGGCGCGCACGCGCGTGAGATCGAGGATGCGCAGCCTGGCGAGCGCCGGCGAAGAAGCGATGGCGGGCATGGGGGCGCCATGATCGGATTTGCCCCCGGGCGTGTCAATGATCCGGGTCGTTGGGATCGCAGCTCGGCTTGTAGAATAGGCGCCCGCCATTCCCTCCCAATCAAGCAGAAAAAGGAGCAAGAGAAATGAGTTTGCAGCGAATTTTCACTGTGGCCAGCCTGTGGACCGCCATGCTGGTGGCGCAGTTCGCTCTCGTCCCCGCGCAGGCGGCGGATACCAAGCTGGACGATATCGAAGGGGTGATCACGAGCCGGAATGGCGGCAATCTGGTGCTGCGCCAAACGGGACTGGGCGTTGTCAATGTGACGATCACGAATTCGACGAAGATCTATGAACTCAAGGGGCCGCTGGGCATCGGAATTCTGCCGAGCGGCATGAGTCCGGACGTGCTGGTTCCGGGACTGAAAATTACCGTCGAGCCGGTGTCCGCCGCCGAGAAGAACGTCGCCAAGACCATACGCTTCACCACCAGCGACCTGGAGACCCTCTATGCAATCCAGGCAGCCTTGGCGGTGCCCCAGGCGCAGATACAGGCACTCCAGCAGGAACTTGCCGCCCAGAAACAGTACAACTCGATTCAGGACCAGGCGATCGCCGCGGGCAAGGATGCCGATGCCGCGGTCAACAAGCGCATCAGCAACCTTGCGGACTACGATCAGAAGGCCGAGATCAATATCCTGTTCGACGTCAATAGTTCGACCCTCTCCGAAAAGGCGAAGGCGGACCTGAAGGCGTTTGCCGGCAAAGCGAAAGCGTTTCGGGGCTATCTCATCCAGGTGGCCGGCTACGCGGACGCGGTTGGAAGCGCTGGCCGCAATCAGGCGCTGAGCGACCGCCGCGCCGAAACCGTCGCGGCCTATCTCCAGCAGGAGTGCGACGTTGCGCTCTCCCGCGTTCTCGCACCGATCGCCATGGGGGCTTCGAATCCTGTCGCGCCGAACGAGACTGCGCAGGGCAGGGCGGAGAACCGGCGTGCGACGGTGCGGATCGCCGTGAACCGGGGCATCGGCGAGTAGGCCCCTTGCTTCAGCGCTCGGGGAGCGGGATGAACTCCGTTTCCCCGGGCACGGGCGCGAAGCGTTGTTCCTGCCAGCGCAGCTTCGCGTCCTCGATGCGTTGCTTCGAACTGGCGACGAAGTTCCACCAGATGTAGCGCGGCCCGTCCATCTTTTCCCCGCCCAGGAGCATCAGGCGGGACCGCGTTTTTGCTTTTATCCGGGTCTCGTCCCTTGACGGAATAAATCCAAGGTTCTTCTCGGCAAGCGGAACGTCGTCGACCAGGATGTCTCCCTGCACGAGATATACCCCGCGTTCCTCATGGTCCGCCGGCAACGCGAACGTCGCACCGGCGTCCATTTCCGCTGCGAGGTAGAACATGGGCGAGAAAGCCGGCGCCGGCGATTTCTCGCCGTAGGCATCGCCCACGATGAGGCGCATGTCCACGCCGGGCAGGCGGATCCGCGGCAGCGAGGCGGCTGCATGGTGGCTGAACGACGGTTTGGCGTCCTCCTGCGATTTGGGCAGCGCCACCCAGGACTGGATGCCGAACATCGGGCGCGCGCTCTTGCGCTTTTCCGCATCGTGCCGCTCCGAATGCACGATGCCGGCGCCCGCCGTCATCCAGTTGACGTCGCCGGGAGCGATCGGCTGCACCGCGCCGAGGCTGTCGCGATGCACGAGCTCGCCCTCGAACAGCCAGGTCACCGTGGCCAGGCCGATGTGCGGGTGCGGCCGCACGTCCACGTTCTGCCCCGGCGCGACCGTCACCGGGCCCATCTGGTCGAAAAAGATGAACGGCCCGACCATCTGGTGGGGATGGCCGGGCAGGACGCGGCTGACCATCAGCCCGCCGCCCAGGTCCCGCTGGTGGGGCTTCAGGACGTCCATCACGCGGCGACCTTCGTCAGCTCGCCGCTCTGGTAGTCGCGGATCGCCTGCTCGATTTCCTCGCGCGTGTTCATCACGAAGGGACCGTACTGCACGACGGGCTCCCCGATCGGCTTCGCGGCGAGCACGAGAAAACGCGCGCCCTCGGCGCCGGCTTTCACCTTGACCGTGTCGCCCGAGCCCAGCACGCCACCCTGGTGCGTCTTCAGCACGCGGTCCGCGATTTCGACCGACCCCTCGAAGGGATAGATATAGACGCTGTGGGCTTGGGGAATTTCATTCTCGAACTTCCCGCCCGGTGAAAGTGAAACGTCCCAGTAAATCGGCGCAGTGCTGCCGCCGTCGACCGGAGCGGAGGTTCCCCTGAACTTTCCCGCAATCACCTTCACCCGGCCACCGTCGATCTTCACCTCTGGAATCTCCTCCGCCTGGATGTCGCGGTAGCCCGCGGGCTTCATCTTTTCCTTCGCCGGCAGGTTGATCCAGAGCTGGAAACCGCGCATGCGGCCGTTCTCCTGCTGCGGCATCTCGGAATGGATGATGCCGCGGCCCGCGGTCATCCATTGCACGCCGCCGCTCT
>DATJYN010000189.1:0-40191 GCA_035499575.1 Burkholderiales bacterium
GTACACCGAGCTGCAGATCAACCTGCCCACCGCGGACGCCGAGAAGCAGCTCGAGCGTCCCGGCGAGGTAAGCGTGCTGGTCGACGCGAAGGGCCGCTACGTCATCAACAAGGCGGCGGTCGAGTTCGCCAGCATCGAGCAGCTCGCCGGCGAGCTGCGCAAGGCGGGCTCGGGCCTGCGCGAGCCGGTGGTCATCATCAGCGCGGACGCGACGGCGACGCACCAGTCGGTGATCCGCGTCATGGAAGCCTCGCGCCTCGCCGGACTGTCGCAGATCACCTTCACCACGCAGTCCGCCAAGTAGTGCGGCACTGGGGGAGCCGCGGCGCCATCGCCTGGCTGCTGTGGCCGGCCAGCCTGCTGTTCGCCCTGCTGGTTTCGATCCGAAGGCTGCTCTACAGGCTGAATATCCTTGGATCGACGCACCCCGGCATCCCCGTCGTCGTTGTCGGCAACCTGAGCGCGGGCGGCAGCGGCAAGACGCCGCTGGTCCTGCGCGTCGCCGAGATCCTCAGGGAAAACCGCTGGAAGCCGGGCATCGTCGCGCGCGGCTACGGTGGTTCGGCCCCACAGCCGCGCGAGGCGACCATCGCTTCGGATCCGGCGGAGGTTGGCGACGAGCCGATGCTGCTTGCGCGCCGCAGCGGCTGTCCCGTGTGGGTGGCGCCCGACCGCGTGGCGGCGTGCCGGGCACTGCGCGACCAGCACCCGGATTGCAACGTCATCATCACCGACGACGGCCTGCAGCATTACGCGTTGCGGCGCGATTTCGAAATCTGCGTGGTGGACGGGCGCGGCTTCGGCAACGGCTTTCTGCAGCCCGCGGGACCGCTGCGCGAGCCGGCCTCGCGCCTGCGCTCGGTTGACGCGGTGGTGGCGAATGGCGACGCGGGGGTCAAGGGATACAGGATGGCGCTGGAGGGCGAAAAGCTCGTCCGCTTCACCGATGCGAGCGACGTGCGCACGGCAAAGTCCTTCGCGGGCAAGCGCGTGCACGCGGTAGCGGGAATCGGCGACCCGCAGCGCTTTTTCCTGCAGCTCGGGCGCTTCGGGCTGAGAGTGGTGCCGCACCCGTTTCCCGACCACCATCCGTTCAGCGCCCGGGACTTCGAATTCGGCGACGAAGATCCGGTCGTGATGACCGAAAAGGACGCGGTAAAATGCAAGCGTTTCGCGCAGGCGCACTACTGGGTTTTTCCGGTGAGCGCGTCGCTCGATCCCGCCTTCGAACGCAGGCTGCTGGAGAAGCTGGGTGGATCCAAAGCTGCTTGAAATCCTCGTGTGCCCGCTCTGCAAGGGGCCGCTGGTACACCGCCAGGCGGCCGGCGAGCTGATCTGCAAGGCCGACCGCCTGGGCTTCCCGATCAAGGACGGAATCCCGGTGATGCTCGAGGAAGACGCGCGCAAGCTGCCGGCGGAAGAGGAAGTGGCCTGACTTTCCACGTACTGATTCCTGCCCGTTACGCCTCGAGCCGGTTCCCCGGCAAGCCGCTCGAGGACATCGGCGGCAAGCCCATGGTGGTCCGCGTCTGCGAACGCGCGCAGGCGAGCGGCGCGCGCAGCGTGACGGTCGCCACCGACGACGCACGGATCCTGAAAGCGGTCGAGCAGCACGGGTTCCGCGCGCTCATGACGCGCGCCGACCACCCATCAGGCACCGACCGGATCGCCGAAGCCGCCACGGCGCTCGGACTGAAAGACAGCGACATCGCGGTCAACGTGCAGGGCGACGAGCCGCTGATTGCGCCGGAACTGGTTCGTGCGGTCGCCGCGTTGCTGGAGCGCGACAGCGAGGCGGTCATGTCCACTGCCAGCCACCCGATCCACGATCCCGTCCTGTTCGCCAACCCGAACGTGGTCAAGGTCGTCACTGACGCGCGCGGCTACGCGCTCTACTTCAGCCGCGCCGGCATCCCGCATTCCAGGGCGGGGAGGGCTGCAGCGCAGCGCCATGTCGGCATCTACGGATACCGGGTTTCGTTCCTGCAGCGCTACGCGTCGCTGCCGGTAGCGACGCTGGAGCAGGCCGAAGCGCTGGAGCAGTTGCGCGCGCTCTGGCATGGATTCCGCATTGCGGTATATGCCCACGGGGGCGAAATCGCGCCCGGCGTGGACACGCCGCAGGATCTGGATGCCGTGCGTAAAATGCTGGGCCAGGGGGACAAAAAACAATGAGAACGATATTGCTCGGGCCGCCGGGTGCGGGCAAGGGCACGCAGGCGAGCTTTCTCACGAAGCACTTCGGCATTCCGCAGATTTCCACCGGCGACATGCTGCGCGCTGCGGTGAAGGCGGGCACGCCGCTGGGCCTTGCGGCAAAGAAGGTCATGGATTCCGGCGCGCTGGTATCGGACGACCTCATCATCGGCCTGGTGCAGGAGCGCCTGAAGCATCTTGATTGCGTCAGGGGCTACCTGTTCGACGGCTTCCCACGCACCATCCCCCAGGCGGAGGCCATGCGCGCAGCCAAGGTTGCGCTCGATTTCGTGCTCGAAATCAACGTGCCGGCCGAGATAATCGTCGCGCGCATGAGCGGCCGGCGCGTGCATACCGCCTCGGGTCGCAGTTATCACGTGAAATTCAACCCGCCCAAGGTCGACGGCAAGGACGACGTGACCGGCGAGCCGCTGATCCAGCGCGATGACGACAAGGAAGAAACGGTGAAGAAGCGCCTCGAGGTCTATGTCAAGCAGACGCGGCCGCTGGTGGACTACTACAAGCAATGGGCTGCCTCAGGCGAGCCCGGCGCGCCGCGGTACCGCAGCATCTCCGGCCAGGGTTCCGTAGAGGAAATCAAAACCAGGGCGCTTGCCGCCCTGAAGTGATCTCCGCGGTGATGCGAAAGTCGCTGATTTCCTGCTAGAATTCGCGACTTTCCTGCAGGCCCCCAGCCTGCAATTTTTGAGTAAAAGAGGGGAACAAGCAATGGAACAGATCGTCTTCGCGCTCGTCTGCGCGCTCATCGCCATTGGTTACGGCGCCATCTCCGCCAACTGGATCGTGTCGCTGCCCGCGGGCAACGAGCGTATGCAGGAGATCGCGGCGGCCATCCAGCAGGGCGCCAAGGCGTACCTGAACCGCCAGTACACGACCATCGCTGTCGCGGGCGTGGTGCTGTTCCTGATCATCGGCTTCGTGCCGGGCCTGGGCTGGGCGACCGCGGTCGGCTTCGCGCTGGGCGCGGTCCTGTCGGGCCTCGCCGGCTATATCGGCATGAACGTGTCGGTGCGCGCCAATGTGCGCACCGCGCAGGCTGCCACCCAGGGCATCGACGCGGCGCTCAACGTGGCGTTCCGTGGCGGCGCGATCACCGGCATGCTGGTGGTCGGTCTCGGATTGTTCGGCGTCGCCGGGTTCTACGGCGTGCTGATCAGTTCCGCCCCGTTGGGCCTTGGCAAGACCGTGGACCTGCACAGCGTCTTGCAGCCGCTCATCGGCCTGGCGTTCGGCTCGTCGCTGATTTCGATCTTCGCCCGCCTCGGCGGCGGCATCTTCACCAAGGGCGCCGACGTCGGCGCCGACCTCGTGGGCAAAGTCGAGGCCGGCATTCCGGAAGATGATCCGCGCAATCCTGCGGTGATCGCGGACAACGTCGGCGACAACGTCGGCGACTGCGCCGGCATGGCGGCCGACCTGTTCGAGACCTATGCGGTTACGCTTATCGCCACCATGCTGCTCGGCGCGTTGATGGTGAAGGGCGCGGAGATGCAGGCGGTGCTCTACCCGATGGTGCTGGGCGGCTTCTCGATCGTCGCCTCGATCATCGGTTGCACCATGGTCAAGCACAAGGACGGCAGCAAGATCATGAACGCGCTCTATCGCGGCCTGATCGTGGCTGGCGTGCTGGCGCTGATCTTCTTCTACCCGCTTACCAGCTGGGTGTTCTCCGGCACCGAGTTCGCCGTTCAGGGCGGCGTGATGAAGCTGTACCTGTCCTCCGTAGTTGGTCTCGTGCTTACCGGCGCGCTGGTGTGGATCACCGAGTACTACACGGGAACCGAGTACTACCCCGTGCGCTATGTCGCGCAAGCCTCGACGACGGGTCACGGCACCAACATCATCGCGGGCATCGCCGTGTCAATGCGCTCCACTGCATGGCCGGTGCTGTTCGTCTGCGCCGCGATCTACGCGTCCTATACGCTCGGTGGCCTGTACGGCATCGCCGTCGCCGCGACCTCGATGCTGTCGATGGCCGGCATTATCGTCGCGCTTGACGCCTACGGGCCGATCACCGACAACGCCGGCGGTATCGCCGAGATGTCGAAGCTTCCCGACTCGGTGCGCGCGGTGACCGACCCACTGGACGCGGTCGGCAACACGACCAAGGCCGTCACCAAGGGTTACGCGATCGGCTCGGCCGGCCTTGCCGCGCTGGTGCTGTTCGCGGACTTCACGCACGCGCTCGATCACGCCGGCAAGACGGTCGCGTTCAGCCTGTCGGAGCCGGCGGTGATCATCGGGCTGTTCATCGGCGGCCTGATCCCGTTCCTGTTTGGCGCCATGGCCATGGAAGCGGTGGGGCGCGCCGCGGGCTCGGTGGTGGTCGAGGTGCGCCGCCAGTTCAAGGAGATCAAGGGCATCATGGAAGGCACCGCGAAGCCCGAGTACGGCACCGCGGTCGACATGCTGACCAAGGCGGCGATCAAGGAAATGATGATCCCCTCGCTCCTGCCGGTGCTCACGCCCGTGGTGCTCGCACTGGTGATACGCGTGCTGATGGGCGCCGACGCGGCGCGCATGGCGGTCGGCGGCATGCTGATGGGCACCATCGTGACCGGCCTGTTCGTGGCCATCTCGATGTGCACCGGCGGCGGCGCCTGGGACAACGCCAAGAAGTACATCGAGGAAGGCAATTTCGGCGGCAAGGGTTCCGAGGCGCACAAGGCCGCGGTGACCGGCGATACGGTGGGCGACCCCTACAAGGACACCGCCGGTCCAGCGATCAACCCGCTCATCAAGATCATCAACATCGTCGCGCTGCTGCTCGTGCCGCTGCTCTAAGGCGGCGCGCTCAGCGCAGCGCTGCGAGGATATCGTCCACGCAGCGCCCCGGAGGTCGCGCGATGTCCACTTCGATGGCGTCCGGCGGCGGTTCGAGTGTCGCGAACTGGCTTTCCAGCAGCGAGGCCGGCATGTAGCGGTGCTTGCGATCGGCGAGGCGCGCGCGGATGAGTTCCAGGTTGCCGCGCAGGTGCACAAACCGGCAGTCGGCGATTCCGCGCGACAGCACCTGCCGGTAGCTGCCCTTCAGCGCCGAGCAGGCGAGTACGGCGTTTTTTTCGCCGAGCAGCTTGCCGTTCAGCAATTCAAGCCACGGCTGGCGGTCGGTATCGGTAAGCGGCGTGCCGGCAGCCATCTTCGCGACGTTGGCGGGCGGGTGGAATTCGTCCGCGTCGAGGAACGGGTAGTCGAGACGCTCGGCGAGCAGCCGGCCGACGGTGCTCTTGCCGCAGCCGGACACGCCCATCAGGACGACGATCATGCCTTCAATGTCGCGTGCCCGCCGAATTTTGCGCGCATCATCGCCAGCAGCTTCCTCGCATAGTCGGATTTGCCCTGGCTGGAGAAGCGCGCCATCAGCGCCATCGTGATCACCGGCGCAGGCACGCCGAGCTCGACCGATTCGAGCGCAGTCCAGCGGCCTTCGCCGGAATCCGCCACGACGGGTGCGACGCGCTGCAGGTCTTCGTCCTCGCTGAGGATCTCGGCGGAGAGGTCGAGCAGCCAGGAGCGCACCACGCTGCCGTGGCGCCAGGTTTCGGCCAGGCGCGCGAGATCGAACTCGAGATCCTTGCGCGCGGCGAGCAGCGCGAAGCCCTCGGCGAACGCCTGCATCATCCCGTACTCGATGCCGTTGTGGATCATCTTGGCGAAATGGCCGGCGCCGCTCGGTCCGCAGTGCAGCCAGCCGCGGTCGGGTGCGGGCGCGAGGATGCGCGCGAAGGGCTCGAAGCGCTCGACCGATTTCGGCGTGCCGCCGAGCATGAGGCAATAGCCGTTTTCCAGGCCGTGCACGCCGCCCGAGACGCCGGCGTCGATGTGGCGCAGGCCGCGCTGCGAGAGTTCCAGCGCGCGCGCCATGGAATCCTTGTAGAACGCGTTGCCGCCGTCGACCAGGGTGTCGCCGGCCGACAGCAGCGGCAGCAGCACTGCCAGCGCGTCCTCGGTGGCGGTCCCCGCCGGCAGCATCGTCAGGACGACGCGCTCGCCCGCGAGCTTCGCCGCCAGCGCGGCGAGGCCGTCGACGCAGTCGATGTTCTTCTCCCCGGCAAGCGGAGCCTGCGCGCTGGAGTCTCGGTCGAAGGCGATGACGCGCGCGCCGCCACGTGCCAGGCGCCGCGCCATGTTGGCGCCCATCCTGCCCAGACCGATGATGCCGATTTCCATGCGAACCTCCGTCCGCCCATTCTATAATCCGCCAAGAGGGAGGAGACCCGGATGAAACGTGTTTTCATGTTCGCCGCCGCATGCCTGTTCGCGGCTTCGTCGTTCGCGCAGTATCCCGGCAAGGCGATCCGCCTCGTGGTGCCGTTCCCGGCGGGCTCGGCGACCGATACCGTGGCGCGCATCATCGGCCAGTCGGTATCGGCGGCGGTCGGCCAGCCGGTCGTCGTCGACAACAAGGCGGGTGCCGACGGCGCCATCGCGGGAGCCGAGGTCGCAAAATCCGCGCCGGATGGCTACACGCTGTTCCTGGCGACCAACAGCCCGATGGCGGTGGCGCCGGCGATGAAGAAAATCCCGCCCTACGACCCAGTGGCGGATTTCACGCCGATCAGCGACATCGGCCGCTATACGTTCTTTCTCTACATCAACGCGGAAACGCCGATCCGTACCTTCAAGGAGCTGGTGGCTTACGCGAAGGCCAACCCGGGGAAGCTCAACTACGCCACTGGCAACACGACCGGCATCGTCTCGTTTGCGCAGATGAATTCCCTCGCCGGCATCGACATGACCCACGTGCCCTACAAGGGGGAGCCGCAGGCGATCACCGACATCGTCGGTGGCCGCGTTCAGCTGCTGTGGGCGACGCCGACCACCGGCCTGTCGCACGTAAAGGACGGCAAGCTGCGCGCCCTGGCGACCAACCTCAAGGCGCGCTCGAACCTGCTGCCCGATGTGCCGACGATGGCCGAGGTCGGGATTCCGCAGTACTCCGTGGTGTCCTGGGCGGCGCTCTATGCACCCGCCAAGCTGCCGCGCGAGCTGCAGCTGCGCCTGAACAAGGAGTTCACCGACGCGATGAAGCGGCCCGACGTGGCCGCGCAGCTGGACAAGCAGGCCTTCCAGGTGACCGGCAGCACGCCGGAAGAGCTCGGCGCCTTCACCAAGGCGCAGTACGAGGCCTACCGCGCGATCTTGAAGTCGGTCGGCATGCAGCCGGAATGACGCCATGATCCGCATCCTTGCGGTTTTACTCGCCGCGCTCGCCTGTTCGAGCGCGCTCGCGCAGTACCCGAACAAGCCGGTCCGGCTGATCGTGCCGTTTCCTCCGGGCGGCGCAGCCGAGCTCGGTGCGCGTATCTTCGCGCAGCCGCTTGCCCAACAATTCGGGCAAGTGGTGGTCATCGAAACCAAACCCGGGGCGGACGGCGCCATCGCATCGGAGCTGGTCAAGCAGGCGGCGCCCGACGGCTACACGCTGTACTACGCAACGGCGACTGGCATGTCCTACGTGCCGGCGGTGAAGAAGTCGCCGACCTACGACCCGATCAACGATTTCACGCCGATCTCGATGGTCGGCACTTTCGGTTTCTTCGTGTTCTCAAACGCGGGTCTGCCGGTTGCCACCATCGGCGAGCTGATCGCATACGCGAAAGCCAATCCCGGCAAGCTCAACTACGGCACGGGAAATGCGACCAGCATCCTTGCCACGGCGCAGTTCGCGGCACAGCAGAAAATCGATGTGGCGCATATTCCATACAAGGGCGACGGCCCGTTGTCGGTGGATTTGCTCGCCGGGCGAGTGAATTTCGCCATCGCCACGCCGGGCCTCGCTGCGCCGCACGTCAAGGAAGGCAAGCTGCGAGCGCTCGCGACCCTGCTTGAGAACCGCAATGCGCTCCTGCCAGATGCGCCGACGATGGCCGAAGCGGGCCTGGAGCGCGTGTCCATCACCCCTTGGGGCGGTCTCTTCGGCCCGGCGAAGTTGCCTAAGGAAATCGTTGACCGAGTTGCGCGCGACATCGCCGTTGTCCTGGCGAAGCCCGAGGTGAAGGAAGCCTTCGGCAAGATCGCTTTCGAGCCGCGCAGTTCAACGCCGCGGGAACTCACCGCCTTTGTCGCCGAGCAGCTGGAAGCCTACCGGCGCGTGGCGCAGCAGGTCGGGCTCAGCCTGGATTAAGAAGCCCGGCCGAGCGCGTCCGCGAGACGCGCCGCCGGTTCGATTCCCGGGAGGCTGCGCAGCCAGGTGAGTTGGCGCTTCGCCAGTTGGCGTGTCGCGGCGACAGCTTTTTCCCTAAGGGCTTTTGCATCGAGGGCGCCGTCGAGAAATTCCCAGGCTTGGCGGTACCCTACGCAGCGCATGCTGGGTAGCTCCGCGCTCAGGTCGAACTTGGACTTGAGAATTTTCAGCTCTTCCACCAACCCGGCGCGCAGCATTGCGTCGAAGCGTTCCGCAATGCGTTGATGAAGTTCGGCGCGGTCGGGTGGGATGAGGGCAAAGGCTCTAAGGTCGAAGGGCAGGGCGGGCTTTTTCCCGCTCTGGAAATCCGAAAGCAGCTTGCCGGTCGAGCGATGGACTTCCAGTGCCCGCTGGATGCGTTGCGCATCCGCAGCGTTCAGGCGCGCAGCGGTCCTGGGGTCCAGCTTCGCCAGTTCGGCGTGCAAGGCAGGCCAGCCCTTGCGGGCCGCTTCCCTGTCGATTTCCAGGCGGATGTCCGGGTCGGCTGGCGGCACATCGTCCAGTCCCTCCGCGAGGGCCCGGTAGTAGAGCATCGTGCCGCCCACGAGCAGGGGTGTTTTGCCTCGTGCGAGGACGTCCTGCGCGATCCGCACGGCGTCGTCCCTGAAGCGCCCGGCCGAATACCGCTCGGTCGGGTCGAGGATGTCGATCAGGTGGTGCGCCACCGAGCGCCGTTCCGCCGCCGAGGGCTTGGCGGTGCCGATGTCCATGCCGCGGTAGACCTGCGCCGAATCGATACTGATGATTTCGACCGGCAGTTTGGCGGCGAATTTCATGGCAAGCGCGGACTTCCCGCTCGCCGTAGGCCCGAGCAAGGCAAAAGCCTTCTTCAACGACCTCCCGTAACGTCGAGTATCGCCCCCGTCGAGTACGAGGCTTCCTCCGACAACAGCCAAAGGATGGCGCGCGCCACTTCCTCGGGTTCGCCGCCGCGCTTCATCGGAATGGTGGCGCGCAGGCGCTCGATGCGGTTCGGCTCGCCGGCGCCGGCGTGGATGCCGGTGTTGACGAAGCCGGGCCGCACGCAGTTGACGCGGATGCCGTCGTCGGCGACTTCCTTCGACAGGCCGATGGTCATGGTGTCGATGGCGCCCTTGGAGGCGGCGTAGTCCACCCATTCGCCGGGCGAACCCAGGCGCGCCGCGCCGGACGAAACGTTCACGATGGCGCCGCCCTTGCCGCCGTGCTTCGTCGACATGCGCTTGACGGCCTCGCGCGCACAGAGGAAGGCGCCGACGATGTTGACGGCCATCAGGCGCTGCAGGCGGGCGGCACTGACCTCGTCGACGCGCGCCTTGGTCGCGACGATGCCGGCATTGTTGACCAGCGCAATGAGCGGGCCGAGCGAGCGGTCGCAGGCGTCGAACAGATGCAGCACGTCCTTTTCCACCGATACGTCGCCGGGAACCGCGATGGCGCTGCCGCCATCGGCGCGGATGTCGCGTACCAGGGTCTCCGCGGCGGCGCTGTCGCGCAGGTAGTTCACGCAGACGGCATAACCACGCTGCGCGGCGAAGCGCGCGGTGGCGGCGCCGATGCCGCGCCCGCCCCCGGTGACGATCATGACGCCGGCGCTCTTTGTCGCCACGTTACTGACCGCGTAGAAACAGGCGGTCGAGGTCCGCCATGGTCAGCTGGTACCAGGTCGGGCGGCCGTGGTTGCAGCTGCCCGAGCGCTCGGTTTCTTCCATCTCGCGCAGCAGCGCGTTCATTTCGGTCACCGTGAGCGCGCGGTTGGCGCGCACCGCGGCATGGCAGGCCATGGTGGCGAGCAGTTCGTTCTGCCGCGCCGACAGCACCTGGCTCGCGCCGTATTCGCGGATGTCCTTGAGCAGGTCCCGGGTGAGGCCGGCAATGTCACCGCCGGCGAGCAGCGCAGGGGCGGCTCGCACCGCGAGCTCGTTCGGACCGGAGACGCTGGCCTCGATCCCCAGCTTTTCCAGCGCTTCGCCGTTCTCCTCGGCGGTGGCGATGTCGAGCGCGTCGACGGCCAGCACCGCGGGCACCAGCAGGCTCTGGCGCGCCACCGCGCCCGCATCCAGGCCAAGCTTGAGCTTCTCCATCACGATGCGCTCGTGCGCGGCGTGCATGTCCACCAGCACCAGGCCGGCTTCGTTCTGCGCGAGGATATAGATGCCGTGCAGCTGTCCTAGCGCGAAGCCGAGCGGAGGAGACTGCCCGGCGGCCGGCAAGGCCGCAGCGGCGGTCGCGGCCGACATGAAGGCCTGGTAAGCCTGCGCGGGCTGCATCACTTGAAGACCCGGCTGGAAACCTTGCTGCAAGCCTGCGCCGGATTGGGCCGGCCTCGCATACGCCACCGGCGCCTCCGCTGCGGAGGGCGAAAGCGCGCGCTTGAGCGCGTGGAACACGAACTGGTGGATCGCGCCCGAATCGCGGAAGCGCACTTCGGTCTTGGCCGGATGCACGTTGACGTCGACGCCGCGCGGATCGATCTCGAGGAACAGCAGGTAGGCGGGCTGGCGCTCGCCGTGCAACTGGTCGCGGTAGGCCTCGCGCACGGCATGCGACAGCATCCGGTCGCGCACGAAACGCCCATTGACGAAGAGGAATTGCGCATCGGCGCGCCGATGCATTCCTGCTTGCGCCGCCTGCGGCGTGCCGGCAAGGCCGAATAGGCGCAGGCTGCCGGCCTGCGCTTCCACCGGGAAGCTGGCGTCCAGGAATTCGGCTCCGAGCAGCGCCGCGGCGCGCTCGCCGATCGATTGCGCGCGCACATTCTCGGAAACCCGGCCGTTGTGCTTCAGCATGAAGGCGACGTCGGGCCGCGCCAGCGCGATGCGGCGGAAAGTTTGCTCGCAGTGGCCGAACTCAGTCTGCTCGCTGCGCAGGAATTTCTTGCGCGCCGGGGTATTGAAGTAGAGGTCCTCCACCAGCACCGTGGTTCCCGCGGGGCGCGCGGCGGGCTTGGGCGCGTTACCGCTGCCGCCCTCGGCGCGGATCGACCAGGCGTGGCCCGCGTTTTTCGCCCGGCTGGAAATCTCCAGCCGCGCCACCGAAGCGATCGAGGCAAGCGCCTCGCCACGGAATCCCATGGTGGCCACGCCCTGCAGGTCGTCGAGCGAACGGATCTTGCTGGTGGCATGACGCGCGAGTGCGAGCGGCAGGTCTTCCTTGGCAAGCCCGGCGCCGTCGTCGTCGACCTGTACGCGCTTTGCGCCGCCCTGGTCGAGCGTGACCTGGATTTCCGTGCTGCCGGCATCCAGTGCGTTCTCGAGCAATTCCTTGAGCACCGAGGCGGGCCGCTCGACCACTTCGCCGGCCGCGATCTGGCTGATCAGCAGCTCGGGGAGGACCTGAATGTGGTGCATGCGGGGAGTATATAGAATCGAAGCATGGAACTTCTCTCCGAAATCGTCGGCGTCGCATTGCATCTTGACACGCATCTAGCCAAGTTCGTCGCCGAGCACGGCGTCTGGGTCTACGCGCTCTTGTTCGCGGCGGTTTTCATCGAGACCGGCCTGGTGATCTGGCCGTTCTTGCCGGGGGATTCGCTGCTGTTCGTGGCCGGCGCCGTTGCGGCAGCGGGCGGCATGGACATCGGCGCAGTGATGGCGGTGCTGGTCGCCGCCGCGCTCGCCGGGGACAACGTCAACTACGGCATCGGGCGCTGGATCGGCCCGCGGGTCTTCCACTACGAAAAGTCGCGCTGGTTCAATCCGGCGCACCTGGCGCGCGCGCATGCCTACTACGAGCGCCATGGCGGCAAGACCATCATCCTCGCGCGCTTCGTGCCGATCGTGCGCACCTACGTGCCGTTCGTGGCTGGCGTGGGCGCCATGCCTTATGCGCGCTACATCGGCTTCTGCGTCGCCGGGGCCCTGATCTGGGTAGTGTCGCTTAGCAGCATGGGCTACTTCTTCGGCAACCTGCCGTTGGTGAAGAACAATCTCAGTTTCGTGATCCTGCTGATCGTCGCGGTATCGGTTGCGCCCGGCGTTTACGCCTGGCTTAGAGCGAGGTCAGTTCAGCGCCACGGGTGAGGGTCGCGGCGGATGCTTGGCGAGGTAGCGCTTGATCCCGACCAGGATCGCGCGCGCGAGCTGGTCCTGGTAGGCCTCGTCGTTCAGGCGCTCTTCCTCCTCCGGGTTGGAGATGAACGCGGTCTCCACCAGGATCGAAGGCACGTCGGGCGATTTCAGCACCGCGAAGCTTGCCTGCTCCACGCGTCCCTTGTGCAGTGTGTTGACCTGGCCCAGTTCCCCGAGCACCTCGTTGCCGAGGCGCAGGCTGTAGTCGATGGTCGCGGTCTGCGAGAGGTCCAGCAGCGTTTGCGCCAGGTACTTGTCCTTCACGTCGATGTTCACGCCGCCGACCAGGTCGGCCTCGTTTTCCTTCTTTGCCAGCCAGCGCGCCGCTTCCGAAGTGGCGCGCCGCTCCGAGAGCGCGAACACGCTGGAGCCGCGCGCATTCGGGCGGATGAAGGCGTCGGCGTGCACCGAGACGAACAGGTCGGCCTTTACGCGCCGTGCCTTTTCGACGCGCACCTGCAGCGGCACGAAATAGTCGGCGTCGCGCGTCATCACCGCGCGCATGTCGGGCTCGGCGTCGACCAGCGCCTTCAGCCGCCTGGCGATCGTCAGGGTGATGTCCTTTTCGCGCGAGCCGTGGCGGCCGCGCGCGCCCGGGTCTTCGCCGCCGTGCCCGGGATCGATCACGATGGTGGCGATGCGCGCCACCTTCGGCTTGTCGGGCGACGGCGGCGCGGCGGGCTGCGCCGCAGGGTCGGCCTTCGGCACTTTTCCGTCGGCCTCGATCAGCGCGGCGAGCGGGTCGGGCGCCACCAGCGGGTAGATGTCCAGCACCAGGCGATGCCCGTACTCCGCGATCGGCTTGAGCGTGAACACCTGCGGCTTGACCTCGGCCTTGAGGTCGAGCACCAGGCGCACCACACCGGGCCGGTTGCGCGCGACGCGCAGCTTTTCGATGTACGGATCGCCGGTGGTGACCTTGCCGTTCAGCTCGGCGAGCGCCGGGCCGATGTCCACGCCCTCCAGGTCGAGCACCAGCCGCTCGGGATCCTTGACCGCGAACAGCTGGAACTTGATCTCGGATTTCGATTCCAGCGTGACGCGCGTGTAGTCCCTGGCCGGCCAGATGCGCGTCGAGACGATCTGCGCTTGCGCGGGCGCAGCGCCTAGGCAGAGCGCCAGTGCGACAAGGCGGATGTGAGCCAGGCGTTGCCGACTGAGGAGTGCGCGCTGAGGTCCGCGCGACGGGTTTCCCTTCCCGAATCTTCCTGATAGGAGAGGTGAATGGCGAGGTCGGGTGCCGCGATCAGGTCCCCGACCCGCTCCGGCCATTCGACGATACAGAGCGATTCCGCATTGAAATACTCGCGGAAGCCGGAGCTCAGCCATTCTGATCGATCCTTGAACCTATAAAAATCAAAGTGATACAAGTTTAATCTCAAATCGCTATAAGGTTCAACCAGCGTGTACGTCGGGCTTTTGACCCTGCCCGGGTGACCCAGCGCCCTCAGCAAGCCCCTGACCAGAGTGGTTTTTCCGGCGCCCAGCTCGCCCCGCAGGTGCAGGACCAGGCCGTTTGCCGCCCCGGCAGCGCAGGCAGCGCCCAGGCGCAGCGTGGCCGCCTCGTCGGGCAAACTAAGATGTTCCGCCATGGATTACATCGCGCTTTCGCAGGACATCAAGCAATGGGGGCGCGAACTCGGCTTCCAGGCGGTGGGCATTGCGGATACCGATCTCTCGGCCGCGCAGGGCCGCCTCGCCGAATGGCTCGGGCTGGGCTGGCACGGCGAAATGGATTATATGGCGCGCCATGCTGCGCTCCGTTCGCAGCCGGCCGAACTGGTGCCCGGGACCGTGCGCGTGATCGCCTGCCGCATGGATTACCTGGCGGACCTGCCGGCGGGCTTGGCGGAAGAGGTCGGCGACCGCGCGCGGGCCTGCGTGGCGCGGTATGCGCGCGGCCGCGACTACCACAAGCTGATGCGCAGCCGCCTGCAGAAGCTGTGCGACCGGATCGCCGAGCGCGCCGGGTCTTTTCGATATCGCGCCTTCGCCGATTCGGCGCCCGTGATGGAAGTGGAGCTCGCCGCGCGTGCCGGCATCGGCTGGCGCGGCAAGCACACCCTGCTGCTCGATCGCGAAGGTTCCTGGTTCTTCCTCGGGGAAATCTACTGCGACTTGCCCATTGCATGCGATTCCGAAACTGAAAATCATTGCGGCACCTGCGAGCGGTGCATCGACGTCTGCCCGACGCGCGCGATCGTGGGGCCCTACCAGCTGGACGCGCGGCGCTGCATTTCCTATCTCACCATCGAGCACAAGAGCGCGATCCCGGAGGAGCTGCGGCCGCTGATCGGCAACCGCGTCTACGGCTGCGACGACTGCCAGCTGGTGTGCCCGTGGAACGGGTTTGCATCCGTCTCGAAGGAGGAAGATTTCCAGGTGCGCAACGGCCTGGACCGCGCAAGCCTGGTGGAGTTGTTCGGTTGGACGGAAGCCGATTTCGACGAGCGCCTGCGCGGCTCGCCGATCCGGCGCATCGGCTACGAGCGCTGGCTGAGGAACCTCGCGGTAGGATTGGGCAATGCGCCTTTTTCACCTGAAATCGTCGAAGCTTTGAACAAGCAGAAAGACCATTCATCCGGGCTCGTTCGGGAACACGTCCAATGGGCGTTGAAACAGCATGGCATGGCAGCCTGACCGCCTGCTTCCCGGCTACGAAGCGCTCGAACTCGCGGCACCGGACGACTACGACGGCCGCGTGATGGCGACGCTGGTACGGCTGCCCGCGGGCGATGCGCCGCGCGGCGCGGTGCTCTACGTGCATGGATTCATCGACTACTTCTTCCAGCGCCACATGGCCGAGCGCTTCGCGGCCGAAGGTTACGCGTTCTATGCGCTCGACCTGCGCAAGCACGGGCGTTCGCTGCTGCCCCACCAGCACCCATGCTTCTGCAAGGACATCAGCGAGTACCACGACGACATCACGCGCGCGCTTGTCGAGATCGACGCGCCGGTGCTGCTCGCGGGGCATTCCACGGGCGGGCTGGTTTGTTCCCTTTATAAAAAGGAAGGCGCAAAGCGCGATAGCGTGCGCGCGCTCTGGCTGAACAGCCCGTTCTTCGACTGGAAGGAAGCCCGCAAGGGCAAGCTGCGCGTCGCGCAAATGCTTGCCTGGTTTGCGCCGTTCATGAACGATCCTAGGGCCGTGCTGCCGGCCTACGTGCGCAGCCTCCACAAGAACTGGGACGGCGAATGGGATTTCGACCTTTCCCTCAAGCCGCTGTACGGGTTCCCGGCGTATTTCGGCTGGGTGCGGGCCATTTTCGCTGCGCACGCGAAAGTGCACGCAGGCCTGAAGCTCTCGATCCCGGTGCTGTCGATGCATTCGGATGAGGGCGACGTCGTGCTCGACTGGAAACAGGTCGCCAGCTGGTCGCGCACCCTGGGTTCGAACGTGACGGTGCTGCCGTTTCCCGGCGGCCTGCACGACCTGGTGCTGTCGCGCCAGGAAATCCGCGACAGCGTGTTCAGCCAGTTGTTCGCCTGGACGGCGGCGAATGGCGTCTAGCCGCGAGTATTCCTACACGCTTCTGGAAATCGGCCTGGAGGGATCGGCGGACCATTCGCTCCAGGAGCCGATGTAGACGCGCGATCCCGGCAGGCCCGCGACTTCCATCGCTAGCGCGTTGTGGCAGGCGGCGACGCCCGAGCCGCAGTAATTGATGACGTCGCCGGGATTTCGATCCGACAGCACGGCGGAGAATTCGGCGCGCAGCAGTTCGGGTTTCTTGAAAATCCCTTCCGCCGAAAGATTGTCGTTGTTGAAGCGGTTCTTCGCGCCCGGAATCCGCCCGGCGATCGGATCAATCGGTTCCTGCTCGCCGCGGTAGCGGGCCGGTGCGCGCGCGTCGAGCAGGGCCGCACGCTTCAGCTTTTTTTCCACCAGCGCGAGACTCGCGTGCATCGATGCCTTCGCCTTGCCGGGATAGGACGCGGGTTCGAACTTCGGTACTGCCGCGGTCACCGGGCGGCCTTCGCGCAGCCACTTCGCCAGGCCGCCATCGAGGACTGCCGCCTGCTCATGACCCACCCAGCGCAGCATCCACCACAGGCGCGCGGCCATCGCACCGGGACCGCCGTCGTAGCAGACCACCGTGTCGGAGAGTTTCAGCCCCTGCTTGCCGAGCCAGGCGACGAAGCTGCGCGCTTCGGGCAGCGGGTGGCGGCCGTTGCTGCCGGATTTCTGCGCCGACAGATCGCGATCGAGGTGCGCGAAGAGCGCGCCCGGAATGTGCGCCTCCTGGTACTGCTGCTCGCCCGCATCCGGCTTGGCGAGATCGTGCCGGCAATCGAACACCCGCCACTCGGGGTGCTGCGCCAGTTGCTCGGTCGATGCGAGCGCGTTCATATTCCGCCTTCTTCCCCGAGACCGCGCCGCAGCCACTCGTGGAAGTGCACCACGGTGTCTTCCATCGGCGACTGGTAGGGCCCGGCGTCGTCCAGTCCCCGCTCCCAGAGCGCCCGGCGGCCGCGGTCCAGGCGGCGGCAGATTTCGTCGTCTTCCAGCGCGGTCTCGAGGTAGGCCGCCTTCTGGGCTTCGACGAATTCGCGCTCGAAGTGCGCGATCTCCTCGGGATAGTAGGTCTCGACGATGTTGGTGGTGACGCCAGGCGAGCGCGGCACCAGGTTCGAGACGATCAGCACGTTCGGATACCACTCGAAGGTGAGGCCCGGCAGGTAGGTGGCCCAGAGCGCGCCGTATTTCGGCGTCTTGCCGCGCAGCTGCTTCAGGCAGGTGTCCTGCCACTTGGTGTAGACCGGCGTGCCGGGCGCGGTGAGTCCCTTCTTCGCCGGGATCACCTGCACCGAGTAGTTGTCGCCGTAATCGACGCGAAAGTTGTCGCAGTCGGCGAAGTTGCCGAGGCCCGCGTGCAGGTAGTCGACGTGGTAGACCTCCAGGTACACCTCGACGAAAGTCTTCCAGTTGCAGGCGTAGTCGGTGATTTCCACCCGGTCGAGCGCGTAACCCGAGAAATCGAAGTCGACGCTTTCGGGCATGCCGGCGAGGTCCTTGCGCGGGTCGCGCGGCCCGGCGAACAGCAGGCCGTTCCATCCGGTGAGCGGCGTCGAGTGCAGCTTGACGCAGGGGGTTTCGGGGAAGCGCGGCGCGCCGAGCAGTTCGCCCTTCAGGTCGTAGGTCCACCGATGCAGCGGGCAGACGATGTTGTCCAGCTTGCCGCGGCCCTCCAGCATGATCGATTGGCGGTGGCGGCAGATGTTGGACAGCAATTCGACCCCGCCGGCGTTGCGTAGCAGGACCTTGGCATGGTCCATCCAGGCGATGGTCTGGTAGTCGCCGGCCTCCGGCACCATGAGTTCATGCCCGACGTAGTTCGAACCGGCATCGAACAGCAGTTTCTTCTCGCGCGCGAAGATTTCCGGGTCAAAATACCAGGACACCGGCAGCTGGCAGTTGACGGGGCGCAGTTGGGGCAGGGAAGCGACGTGGGACATGCGTAAGTGCTTAAAAGCGCGGCATTTTACATGATTCGAGGTTTGACCCTGCGGCCGCACTCGGCTATCGTGGCAACTCCCCCGAATGAATAAACCGATCAAGCCAGCCAAGCCCGGCGCGGAGCTGCCTTTCGAGAAAGCGCTTGAGGAGCTCGAGAACCTCGTCGCCAGGATGGAGGACGGCCGCCTGTCGCTCGAGCAATCGCTCGCCGCGCACAAGCGCGGCCTGGAACTGGCGAAGCAGTGCCGCGAGCGCCTGGAGGCGGCGCAGCAGCAGGTGCGTGTGCTCGAAGGCGATGTGCTCAAGCCCTTCGGGGGCCTGTCCCCCAATTCGGCGACGGCGGCGGCCGATGGCGGCGATCGAGACTGAGGCCGACTTCGCCGCCTGGATGGGATCGATCCAGGCGCGCGTCGAAGCCGTGCTGAAGCACAGCCTGCCGGGCCCGCAGCATGCGCCGGCGCGCCTGCACGAGGCGATGCGCTACGCCACGCTCGAAGGCGGCAAGCGCGTGCGCCCGCTGCTGGCGTTTGCCGCGGGCGAGCTCACCGGCGCCGACGCGGGCCGGCTGGAAATCATCGCCTCCGCAGTCGAGATGATCCATGCCTATTCGCTGGTGCACGACGACCTGCCCTGCATGGACAATGATGTCCTGCGCCGGGGCAAGCCGACCGTGCATGTCGAATACGACGAAGCGACCGCGCTGCTGGTCGGCGACGCGCTGCAGACGCTGGCGTTCCAGCTGATCGCCGAACACCGGCTCGCCGACGCTCCGGGCGTGCAAATGGAAATGGTGCGCGTGCTGGCGATCGCCTGCGGCTCGCGCGGCATGGCCGGCGGCCAGGCGATCGACCTCGAATCGACGGGCAAGCAGCTGTCGCAGCCGGAGCTGGAATACATGCACGTGCGCAAGACCGGCGCGCTGATCAGCGCGGCGGTCAAGCTCGGCGCGCTGTGCGGCGGGCCCTGCGCGCCGGCGCTAGAGCAATACGCGCATCGAGTGGGTCTGGCATTCCAGGTGGTGGACGACGTGCTGGATGCCGAAGCGAGCACGGCGACGCTCGGCAAGACGGCAGGCAAGGATTCCAAGCAGGGCAAGCCGACCTACGTGTCGGCGATGGGCGCAGCGCGCGCCAAGGCTTTTGCCGAGGAATTGCGCGTCGGTGCGCATGCGGCGCTTGATTCGCTCGGCGGTCCCACGCAAAGGCTGCGGCAACTCGCCGATTTCATCGTTCTGAGAAAATTCTAGGCATGAGCACGATCACCGAGGAGCTTCCGGCGGGTGGCTACAATCCGTCCATGTACGAGCTGCTGAAGACGGTCAACGATCCGGCCGAACTCAGGCAACTGGACAGGAAGCGACTGCCGCAGCTCGCCGACGAGCTGCGTGCCTACGTGCTCGACTCGGTGTCCAAGACCGGCGGCCACCTGTCGTCGAATCTCGGCACCGTCGAACTCACCATCGCGCTGCACTACGTGTTCGACACGCCCGAGGACCGCATCGTCTGGGACGTCGGCCACCAGACCTATGCGCACAAGATACTCACCGGCCGGCGCGAGCAGATGGCGCGGCTGCGCATGATGGACGGCATCTCGGGATTCCCGCGGCGCAGCGAGTCGAAATACGACGCGTTCGGCACGGCGCATTCGTCGACGTCGATTTCGGCGGCGCTCGGCATGGCGGTGGCGGCGAAGAGGAAAGGCGAAAAACGCCGCGCCGTGGCGGTGATCGGCGACGGCGCAATGTCCGCAGGCATGGCTTTCGAGGCACTCAACAACGCCGGTGCGATGGACGTCGACCTGCTTGTGATACTGAACGACAACGAGATGTCGATCTCGCCGCCGGTGGGTGCGCTCACCAATTACCTTGCGCGCCTGCTCTCGGGGCGAATGTACGACACCGCCAAGCGGGCGAGCGAACATGTTCTGAAGCGCCTGCCGATCGCCTGGGAGCTGGCGAAGCGCGCCGAAGAGCACGTCAAGGGGATGGTGACGCCCTCCACGCTGTTCGAGGAGTTCGGCTTCAACTACATCGGACCGATCGACGGCCATGACCTCGACGCCCTGATCCCGACGCTGACCAACATCAAGAAGCTGCGCGGCCCGCAGTTCCTGCACATCCTCACGCGCAAGGGCCAGGGCTACAAGCTCGCGGAGGAAGACCCGATCGCCTATCACGGCCCGGGCAAATTCAATCCGGCCGAGGGCATCAAGAAAGCGAGCGGCGCCGGCAAGCCGACCTACAGCCAGGTATTCGGCGACTGGCTGTGCGACATGGCGAAGCAGGACGAGCGCCTGGTCGCGATCACGCCGGCGATGCGCGAAGGTTCCGGCATGGTGCGCTTCTCGGAGGAATATCCGGACCGCTACTTCGATGCCGCGATCGCCGAGCAGCACGCCGTGACCTTTGCCGCCGGCATCGCCTGCGAGGGCCTGAAGCCCGTGGTGGCGATCTACTCCACCTTTCTGCAGCGCGGCTACGACCAGCTGATCCACGACGTGGCGATCCAGAACCTGCCGGTGCTGTTTGCCCTCGACCGGGGCGGCGTGGTGGGCGGCGACGGCCAGACGCACAACGGCGCCTTCGACTACGCCTATCTTCGGACGGTGCCGAACCTCGTGGTGATGGCGCCCGGCGACGAGAACGAATGCCGCCAGATGCTCTACACGGGCTACCAGTTGAACGGCCCCGCCGCCGTGAGATATCCGCGAGGGGTCGGCATTGGAAAGGAAATAGACAAGGAAATGCGCGCATTGCCGGTCGGCAAGGGCGAGATTCGGAGGCAGGGCAGGAAAATTGCCGTTCTCGCCTTCGGTTCCATGCTCAAGCCTGCGCTCGAGGCGGGCGAGAGGCTGGACGCGACCGTCGCCAACATGCGCTTCGTGAAGCCGATCGATGCCGAACTGGTAGGTCGGCTCGCGGCGACGCATGACCTTATCGTCACCGTAGAAGAACACCAGATCATGGGCGGGGCGGGCAGCGCGGTGCTGGAAGTCCTTGCGAAATCAAACACCAAGGCGCTGCTGCTGGGCCTGCCGGACCGCTTCATCGACCACGGCGATTCGGCCAAACTCCTGTCCACAGTAGGGTTGGACGCCGAGGGGATCGAAAAATCCATCAGGGCTGCAATACCCGAGTAATTCAGTGGGAGATATAATCGGGGCATGAAAGCCAAAGACCTGCACAACATCCCTGACGTCCAGGCCGCTCACGATTCGCGCAAGCTCGCGATCGACCAGGTCGGCGTCAAAGCCATCCGCCACCCGATCCGCATCATGGAGCGCGCCGGCGGCGTCCAGCACACCATCGCGACCTTCAACATGTACGTCGGCCTGCCGCACCAGTTCAAGGGCACGCACATGTCGCGCTTCGTCGAGATCCTGAGCGCCCATGAGCGCGAGCTCACGGTCGACAGCTTCAAGGCCATGCTCAAGGAGATGGTCGAGCGCCTGGAAGCCGAGGAGGGCCGCATTGAGATGGTTTTCCCCTACTTCATCGAGAAACAAGCGCCGGTTTCGGGCGTCAAGAGCCTGATGGACTACGAGGTCACCTTCATCGGCGAGATCAAGAAGGGCAAGGAATGCTTCGCGATGAAGGTGCTGGTGCCGGTGACCAGCCTGTGCCCCTGCTCGAAGAAGATCTCCGACTACGGCGCGCACAACCAGCGCTCGCATGTCACGGTCACGGCAAAGACCAGCGACTTCGTCTGGATCGAGGAGATCGTCGACCTGATCGAGAAACAGGCCTCCAGCGAACTCTACGGCCTGCTGAAGCGCCCGGACGAGAAGTACGTCACCGAGCGCGCCTACGACAACCCGAAATTCGTCGAGGACATGGTGCGCGACGTCGCCGCGATCCTGAACCTGGACGAGCGCATCACTTCCTATGTGGTTGAATCAGAAAACTTCGAGTCGATCCACAACCACTCGGCCTATGCGCTGATCGAGAAAGACAAGTAGGCGAGCTAGGTCAGTATCGGCGGGTCAGCGTCATCGTCTGGCCCTCTTGCTTCATGTCCATCCGGCTGAGGAAGGTGTTGCCGAGCAGTGCCAACGGCAGTCCCTGCTCGATCACGACCGCGTCGACATTCAGCAATTCGATGGCGCCGAGGCGCACCCTGTCGAGCTTCACCGCATAGGCCGTGGTCGGTCCGCCCGCAGTCTGCATGGCGACCCGGCGCCCGTTGCGGTAATCGAGGCGCAGCCGGTCTGCGTCGCTGGCCGGGATCGCGATCGCGGTAGCCCCGGTGTCCACCACGAAGCGGATCGGTTCGCCGTTGATCGCACCTTCGGCGAAGAAGTGGCCGCCCGCGCCGATTCCGAGCGTGACGGATTGCGAGCCGGATGCTGCGGCGCTACTGTAGGTCTGGCCGCGCTGCAGCAGCCGGCGCTTGCCGTCCACTTCCACCGTGGCGCGATCCTGTTCGACGGAAATCAGCGTGACGCCGCCGTAGCTTTGCCCGACCTTGACGGTATGCGGCGCGCCCCCGTCGATCGAGAGGATCGCGGCCTTGGTTTCGAAGGTGCCGATGAGGGCGACCCCCCCTGCCGCCGCAGCCGGCCGGATTGCCGACAGCAGGGCGAGGCAGAGAAGCGCAATAGAATGTCGCGTCATGAAGCCCGTTGCCATATTCAGGCACGCCCGCAGCGAAGGTCCGGCCTATTTTGCCACTTACCTCGAGCAGCGGGCGATTCCCTCGCAACTGTTCCGGCTGGACGAAGGGCGCGCAGTGCCGAAAGACGTACGCAAGTTCTCCGGCCTCGTCTTCATGGGCGGGCCGATGAGCGTCAACGACGAGCTGCCCTGGATCAAGCCGCTGCTCGAACTCGTGCGCGAAGCGGTCCGCAAGGACGTGCCGACGCTGGGCCATTGCCTGGGCGGGCAGCTGATGTCGAAGGCGTTCGGCGGCGAGGTGACGCGCGCCCGCGTCAAGGAGATCGGCTGGGGAGAGGTGGAGGTCGCCGACAACGGCATCGCGCGCGATTGGTTCGGCACGCTGGGAGCGTTCGAATCCTTCCACTGGCATGGCGAGGCCTTCAGCATCCCGCCCGGCGGCACGCGGGTGCTCGGCAACGCGCACTGCGCCAACCAGGCCTTCGCCCTCGGCAAGCACCTGGGCATGCAGTGCCACGTCGAAATGACCGAGGAGATGGTGCGCAGCTGGTGCGTCGGCGGCGCCGACGAAATCCGCGACAGCGCGGCCAGTCCCGGCGTGCAGACGCCGGCGAAGATCGAGCGCAATCTCGCCGAGCGCGTGGCGGCGCTGCACAAGGTCGCCGACCGGATCTACGACCGCTGGCTGCAAGGGCTGGCGAAGGGCTAGCTGCCGACGACGGCTTCGATGGCTTCCAGCAGAGTGCTCGGCAGGACCGGCTTGGTGATGTAGCCGTTGGCGCCGAACATCAGGCCACGCGTGACATCCTTGCGCTCGCCCAGCGAGGTCAGCATCATCACCGGCAGGTGTTCCAGCGCCTGGTGCTGGCGAATACGGTTCAGCACGTCGAAGCCGTTGGCGTCGGGCAGCAAGACGTCCAGCAGCACCAGGTGCGGGTAGGGTTTGGCGCCGATCGCCTCGGCGATCTCCAGCCGGTTGCGCGCGCGGCGGGTCTGGCAGCCGAAACTGTGCAGCGCCTTCTCGATCACCAGCGCGGTGCCGTCGTCGTCCTCCACGATCAGCACGCGTATCTTGGTCGGGTCGAGCAGCTTGCGCTTGGGCCCGCCGCCCTCGACCACGATGCGGGTGAAGTAGCCCTTGTCCTTGAGCGCCGAAACGCCGATCAGGCCCAGCTTGTCGATATCGAGCGCGGCTTGCGCTGAGGTCTGGGGCTCCGGCACCTTATAGGCGGCGCTGAAATGTCGGGTGAAATCGAGTTCATCGGACATGGCGCTATTATTTTAGCTTCAGATCGCAACGCGCAAGGAACGCCGCCATGCCTGCCAGTCCATCGGGTTCCCTTCTGCCCGCGATCCTCGCGCTGGCGGCGGCGGGGGCGGTCGCAGTGGCTGCTGGCTGCTTTTGGGCGTTGCGCCGCTGCCGGACCCTGCTTGCTGCCGAAAGACAACGCACGGCGATGGTGATCCGGGCTACGCAATCCGGAATCTTCGACTGGGATGTGGCGACAAACCGCATCGAGTACTCCGAGCGTTTTAGGGAAATCCTCGGTTTCCCGCTGCATGCGGACCTTTCGGACCGCGCCCGGCACTTCGACAGTGTGCATCCAGAGGACCGCGAGCGTGCGCGCGCCGCTTTTGTGGCCCATCTGCGCGAAGGGCGCGGCGGCGGGAAGGAGAGCATGCATCCGCCGATCGAATACCGGATGCGGCGCGCCGACGGCAGCTACACCTGGGTAAGGGGCACTGGTCTGTCGGTGCGCGATGGCGAAGGGCGTACCGTGCGCTACATCGCTTCGATCATCGACATCTCCGAGCGCAAGCGCCAGGAACTCGAGTTCGCCACGCAGCGGCAGCGACTCGAACTCGTGGTTCGCGCGGCTCAGGTCGGCATCATCGACTGGGACGGCGCGACCAGGAAAGGCTGGTATTCCGAACGCTTCAAGGAAATGCTGGGTTACGCGACGGACGCCGACCTGTCGGACTGGGTTTTCTTCGATGCGGTGCACCCGGAAGACCGCGATGCGTTGCGCGCTGACCTGGTTTCAACGCTGAAGGGCGCAACCGGAACGGATGCGCGCGAGAGTGAATACCGGTTGCAACGGACGGATGGCAGCTACATCTGGGTCCATGCAACGGGGCTTGCGTTGCGCGGCCCCGATGGGCGCGCGTCGCGATTTCTCGCTTCGCTCAGCGACGTCAGCGAGCAGCGTATCCAGCAGGAAGCGCTGCGCAACCAGATCAAGCTGACCCGGGACCTGATCGACGCCAATCCGAATCCGGTATACCTGAAGGACGAGTTCTGCCGGTTCCTCGAAGTCAATACCGCCTACACGAACCTCACGCGCGTGGACGCGGAGAAGGCGAAGGGTCGCACCGTGTTCGACCTATACCAGACAGAAAGCGCTGCGGTGTTCGACCAGCAGGACCGCGAGCTGCTCGCGCGTGGCGAGGGTACGAGTGCAATCGAAGTGGACTACCCGTTCCCCGAGAAGCGCCGGCACTTCCTCATGAGCAAGACCATCCTGAAGCGAGCGGATGGCGTGGTACGCGGCCTGGTCGGCACGCTGACCGAGATCACCCACATCAAGGAAATTGAGGCGCAGCTGCGCGAGAGCGAGGAACGCCTGCGCTTCTGGCTGGAGAACATTCCCATCTCGATCGCAATCTACGATCCGGAGGGCGGCGTGATCTACCTGAACCCGGCGTTCGTCACGACCTTCGGCTGGTCGCTGGAGGAAATGCGCGGGCAGCGCATGCCGTTCGTGCCCGAGAACCGCAGGGAGCAACTGGCGGGGGTACTGCACAACCTGCGCACCGTGGGCAGGGATGCATTCGAGACTGAGCGGCTGACCAAGGACGGTCGCATCCTCGACGTCTACATCTCGACCGGCATGGCGCGCGCATCCGACGGCACGCCGCGCGCAACCATGGTCAGCCTGACCGACGTTACCGACCGCAAGCGCATGGAGGGCGAGTTGCGCGCCTCGCGCGAGGAGGCGATGCAGGCGGCGCAGGCGAAGGCCGCCTTCCTCGCCGCGATGAGCCACGAGATCCGCACGCCGCTGAACGGCGTGCTCGGCATGGCAGGCCTGCTGGAGGGCACCAAGCTGACGCCGGAGCAGCGCGAATATGTCGAGACGATCCAGGTCTCCGGCGATGCGCTGCTCGACGTGATCAACGACGTGCTCGACTACTCGAAAATCGAATCCGGCCGCATGGACCTGGAGCAGGAGCCGCTCGAGCCCGTGCGCGCGATCGAGGAGAGCCTGGAAATCCTCGGCGCGCGCGCGCGCGCCAAGGGCCTGGAGCTGATTGCCGAGGCAGCCGACGGCGTGCCGCCCTGGGTGCTGGGCGATTTTTCGCGCCTGCGCCAGGTGCTGGTGAACCTGGTGAGCAATGCGGTCAAGTTCACCGAGGCCGGCGAAGTCGTGGTCGAGGCTCGGCCGGCGGCGCCCGGCATGATCGAATTCAGCGTCCGCGACACCGGCATCGGCATCCCGTCTGGGCGCATTGCGTCGCTATTCGAAGCCTTCACGCAGGTGGATGCTTCCACCACGCGCAAGTACGGCGGCACCGGTCTCGGCCTGGCGATCAGCCGCCGGCTGGTTGAATTCATGGGCGGGACGCTGCGCGTCGAGAGCACGCCGGGGCGCGGCTCGACGTTTTCCTTCACGGTGCGAGCCGAGCCCTGCGCGCCGCTGGCGGAAGCGCCGGCCACGGCGGCCGGCGCCGGAATCGCCGGCAAGCGCCTCCTGGTAGTGGACGACAACCTGACCAACCTGCGCATCCTGTCGCGCCAGCTCGAGCGCTGGGGCGCGGCGCAGGTCGCCGCGCGATCGGCGGCGGATGCGCTGGATCGCCTTGCCTCCGACCGCGCGTTCGACGCCGCGCTGTTCGACTACCACATGCCAGGCATGGACGGCGTGATGCTTACGCGCGAACTGCGGCGGCGGGGCATCCGTTTCCCGGTCGTGCTGCTGTCCTCATCCATGTACCGGCGCGCAGAAGAGGCCGAGGCGGAACTGTTCGCCGCGCAGCTGCTTAAGCCGATCCGCCAGCACCAGCTGCAGGCGGCGATCGCCGCGGCGATCACCGGGCGGCGCTTCGATCCGGGTTTGCGCCGCCAGGCGCCCGCCGAAAGCGGCAAGCTGGCCCAGCGCTTGCCACTGCGCATCCTAGTGGCCGACGACGTGGATGTGAACCGCAAGCTGACCGTCGCGCTGTTGCGCAACCTTGGCTACGCGGCGGACGCGGTCGATTCGGGGCGCGCGGCGGTGGCGGCGGCGTCCGGGGGCAGCTACGACCTGGTGCTGATGGACGTGCAGATGCCTGACGTGGACGGCCTGGAGGCGACGCGGCAGATCCGCGAGCGCGTGGATGGCGGCGGGCCGCGCATCGTCGCGTTGACCGCGAGCGCGATGGCAGGCGACCGGGAGCGCTGCCTTGCGGCTGGCATGGACGACTACCTCTCCAAGCCGATCCAGCCGCTCGCATTGCGCGCAGTGTTGGAGAAGACGCCTGCTGCGCGCGCCCCACAGGAGACCGGCGCGATCGACTGGCGCCGGATCGACAGCCTGAAGCCTTTTGACGCGGACGGCAGCATGGTAGCCGGCGCCGTCGCGGCCTTCCTGGCCGACGCACCCGGCCGCGTCAAGGCGATCCGCACGGCGCATGCCGCGGGGGACGCGGCGGGCGTGGCGCAGGCCGCACATGCGCTGAAGGGCGCGGCGGCAAACATCGGCGCGGCCCGGCTGCAGGAGCTGTCTCAGGCGATCGAGGGTAGCGCGAGGGATGGCAAGCTCGCCGCTGCGCGCAAGGCGGTCGCCGCGCTCGCCCGCTCTCTCACAGAGGCGCGCGCCGCGTTGACGGCGGGGAAGAAGTACTAGTCCCGGAAATTGTTGAACTGCAGCGGCAGGTCGGCGATCGACTTGCGTACCAGCTGCATGGCGGCCTGCAGGTCGTCCTTCTTGGCGCCAGAGACGCGCACCGCGTTTCCCTGGATCGATGCCTGCAGCTTGAGCTTGGCGTCCTTCAGCAGCTTCTGCACCAGCTTGCCCTTGTCCTGCGGCACGCCGACCTTGACCGTGATCGGCCGCTTTACCTTGTCGCCGGAAATCTTCTCCACCGCGCCGAGCTCCAGGCAGCGCACGTCGATGCTGCGCTTGGCGAGGCGGCCGCGCAGCACGTCGGTCACCTGGCCGAGTTTGAATTCGTCGTCGGCGAACACCGTGAGCACCAGCTCCGCCAGTTCCACGCGCGCGTCCGATCCCTTGAAGTCGAATCGGTTGCCGACTTCCTTGTTGGTCTGCTCGACCGCGTTCTTGACTTCCTGGCGGTCGACTTCCGATACGATATCGAACGAAGGCATCGCTAACGATTCAAGCGGATCAGTTCGTCCTGCCAGCGTTTGGTGATTGTTTTCAGCCAGTCCGCGTCGGCCGCGCTTTCGTAGAGCGTGAAGACCTTCAATTGCAGCGCCTTGCCGCGCACCAGGAACAATGTAGTAGTGAAGCAGAGATATTGCGGCGTCGCCTTGCTCCAGAAATTTTCTCCCGGCTTGTCAGGCAGGCGCGTCGCCTGCATGATCGAGAACGCGGTGGGTTCCTTCTGCAGTTCCTCCACGAGGAAGGTGGCACCGATGGGTTTCGACGCCAGGAATTTGATCAGATCGTTGCCGGCGTCCACCGGCTTGCCGAGATCCTGCAGGGAATCGGCGACCAACCCCGTGAACTGGGCGGGCAACACCCTGACCTGCTCCAATCCCCTCGGCGTCACTGCAATCATGTAGCGCTTGGCGTCGAGCTGCCCGCCCTGCTCGAAGCTGCGTACATCGGCGTCCGAGAGCGCGAACAGGAGTATCCGGTTGGACGCAGGCGTCAGCGTCTCCGACAGCGCCTGCAGGCGGGGCGAGGCGAGCTCGGTGGTGTCGCCGAAGCCGGGCGGGCTGTCCAGCGCGATGCGCTCGATGCCCAAGCGCACGGAGAAAGGCGCTGCGGCACAGGCCAGCGGAAGGGCGGCCATCAAGGCGAATAGCGGGGCGGCGATCGGGGAGGCCGGTATGCGCACAGGCGCCATTCTACGTATCATCTGCCGTTTACGGAGAGTACCCGCTTGACGACGATTCTCAGCACGCTGCCCAGGGGCAAAAAGGTCGGCATCGCGTTCTCGGGCGGCCTCGACACGAGCGCCGCGGTGCACTGGATGCGCGCGAAGGGCGCGATCCCTTACGCCTATACCGCGAACCTCGGCCAACCGGACGAGTCGAACTACGCTGACATCCCCCGCAAGGCGCTCGCCTATGGCGCGGCGAAGGCGCGGCTCATCGAGTGCCGGCCGCAGCTCGTCGCCGAGGGCATCGCGGCAATCCAATGCGGCGCGTTCCACATATCCACGGGCGGCGCGACCTACTTCAACACGACCCCGCTCGGCCGGGCGGTCACCGGCACGATGCTCGTGGTCGCGATGCGCGAGGACGACGTCGGCATCTGGAGCGACGGCAGCACGTACAAGGGCAACGATATCGAGCGCTTCTACCGCTACGGCCTGCTCGCGAACCCGGCGCTGCGGATCTACAAGCCCTGGCTCGACCAGCGCTTCATCGACGAGCTCGGCGGCCGCAAGGAAATGTCGGCCTACATGGCGAAGGCCGGCTTCGACTACAAGATGAGCGCCGAGAAGGCCTATTCAACCGACTCCAACATCCTTGGCGCTACGCACGAAGCGAAGGACCTTGAGTTCCTGAGCAAGGGGATGTCGATCGTCAATCCGATCATGGGCGTCGCCTCCTGGCGCGAGCAGGTGAAGGTCAAGGCGGAGAAGGTCTCGGTGCGCTTCGAGGAGGGCATGCCGGTTGCGCTCAACGGCGAGCGCTACACCGACGCGGTCGCGCTCATGACCGAGGCCAACGCCATCGGCGGCCGGCACGGCCTGGGCACGTGCGACCAGATCGAGAACCGCATCATCGAGGCGAAGAGCCGCGGCATCTACGAGGCGCCCGGCATGGCGCTTCTGCATATCGCCTACGAGCGCCTGGTCACCGGCATCCACAACGAGGACACGATCGAGCAATACCGCACCAACGGCCGGCGGCTCGGCCGGCTGCTCTACCAGGGGCGCTGGTTCGATCCGCAGACGATGATGTTGAGGGAAACCGCGCAGCGCTGGGTGGCGAAAGCGGTCACCGGCGCGGTAATGCTCGAACTGCGCCGCGGCAACGATTGGTCGATCCTCGACACGAAGAGCCCGAATCTCACCTACCAGCCCGAGCGGCTGACGATGGAAAAGGGCAAGGACGTATTCTTCACGCCCGCGGACCGCATCGGCCAGCTCACGATGCGCAACCTCGACATCGCCGACACGCGCGACAAGTTGCGCGTCTACGGCGAGGTTGGGTTGCTGGGCGACGCTCCGGGCGACGGCGTGCCCCTGCTCGGGCCAGGCAAGCCGAAGAAGAAGCGCTAGCCCTTCACCTTCCCGAGCAGCAGGAATTCCATCAGCGCCTTCTGGGTGTGCAGCCGGTTCTCGGCTTCCTCCCAGACCACGCTCTGCCTGCCGTCGATCACGCTGGCGGAAACCTCCTCGCCGCGGTGCGCAGGCAGGCAGTGCATGAAGAGCGCATCCTTGTGCGCCGCCTTCATCAGGCGGGCGCCTACCTGCCAGCCGACAAAGGCCCTCTTGCGCTTTTCGTTCTCCGACTCGAAACCCATCGAGGTCCACACGTCGGTAGTGACGAGGTCCGCGCCGCGCGCGGCCTGCAGCGGGTCCGCGAATACCTCGCAGTTGCGCGAGCGTCCCTTCAGCGCATAGCCTGGCGGGCTGGACACGTTCAGCCTGAAGCCGAAGGTCTCGGCAGCCTGCAGCCAGGTTTTGCACATGTTGTTGGCATCGCCGATCCAGGCTACCGTCTTGCCGCGGATTGCACCGCGATGCTCGATGAAGGTGTAGACGTCGGCGAGCACCTGGCAGGGATGGAACTGGTTGGTGAGGCCGTTGATCACGGGCACGCGCGAGCTCGCCGCGAAGCGCTCGATGATTTTCTGCTCGAAGGTGCGGATCATCACCAGGTCGCACATGCGCGAGATGACCTGCGCGGCGTCTTCCACCGGTTCGCCGCGGCCGAGCTGCGAGTCGCGCGTATTCAGGAAAATAGCCGTGCCGCCGAGCTGGTGCATGCCCGCCTCGAAGGACAGGCGCGTACGCGTGCTCTGCTTTTCGAAGATCATCGCGAGCGTGCGATCTTCCAGCGGCCAGTAGCGCTGGTAGCGCTTGAACTTGTCCTTGATCCAGCGCGTACGTGCGAACAGGTGCTCGTATTCCCCGCGCGCAAGGTCCTTGAATTGCAGGTAGTGGCGAAGCTTCGCCATGGCATCGGCCTCCGGAGGCTCAGCGCGCCGCGGCGAGCCTGGGTTGCGCGGCGCCTCGGGCAAGGAATTCCCGCACCAGCGGCACGAGCCGTTCGACCACCTCGCGGCCCTCGGCCTGGGTGATGACCAGCGCCGGCAGCAGGCGGATGACGTTGTCCGAGGTGACGTTGAAAACCAGTCCGGCATCCAGGCCCATCTTCACCAGTTCGCCGCAGGGGCGGTCGAGCTCCACGCCGATCATCAGGCCCATGCCGCGAACTTCCACCACCCCGGCAACGCCGCGCAGCGATGCGGCCAGGCCATCGCGCATGGCCGCGCCGACTTTCGCCGCATTTTCGAGCAGGCCTTCTTCCTTCATCGTGTCCAGCGTGGCTACCACGCCGCGCATCGCGAGCGGGTTGCCGCCGAAGGTGGAGCCGTGATTGCCCGGCTTGAACACGCCCTTCGCGCGGCCGCCGACCACGCAGGCGCCGACCGGCACGCCACCGGCGAGGCCCTTGGCGAGCGGCACCACGTCGGGCAGGAAGCCGGCGTGCTGGTAGACGAACCACTTGCCGGTGCGGCCGAGGCCGCACTGCACTTCGTCGGACATGAACAGCCATTCGTTGCGGTCGCAGATCTCCTTCAGCCCCCTCAGGTACTCCAGCCGCGAGACGTTGATGCCGCCTTCGCCCTGGATCGGCTCGATGAACACCGCGACCAGGTTCTTGTTGTGCTCGGCGACCTGGCGCACGGCGTCCAGGTCGTTCAACGGCACGCGCACGAAGCCCTGCACCAGGGGCTCGAAGCCGGCCTGGATCTTGCGGCTGCCGCCGGCCGAAAGCGTCGCGAGCGAGCGCCCGTGGAAGGCCTTTTCCATGACGATGATCGCCGGCTCGGCGACACCCCGGTCGTGGCCGTACTTGCGCGCCACCTTGATGGCGGCCTCGTTCGCCTCCAGCCCGGAATTGCAGAAGAACACCTCGTCCAGCCCGGTTATCGCGGCGACGCGGTCGGCCGCCTGCTCCTGCAGCGGCACCTGGAACAGGTTGGAACTGTGGATGATCCGGCCGACCTGCTCGGTGAGCGCCTGCACCAGGCGCGGGTGGTTGTGCCCGAGCGTGTTCACCGCGATGCCGGCGAGCGCATCAAGGTACTTCTTGCCGGCCTCGTCCCACAGCCACACGCCCTGGCCTCGCACGAACGCGACCGGCTGGCGGGCGTACGTGTTCATCACATGGCTCATGGCGTTGCTCCTTTCAAAATGCAAAACGGCGGTCGCAGAACCGCCGTTTTTGGAATGCTAGCAGGGGATCAGGCTCTTGTGTAGAGGCAGTCGGCCAAACCGGTTTCAGGCGCGCGTGACGCCGAGCGGCTCGAAGAGACCGCGCTGGAAATATTCCGTGTCGATGCGCAGCTGCGCGATCGAAATGCGCTGCTGGCCGGTCGCGAGCGGCACGTCGAACTGGTCGCCCTTGCGCGCCATCTTGGGTGGCAGCAGAAGGTCAGCGGCGGCCAGCGGCACGACCTGCGGTTCCAGCAGGATGCCGTAGCGGTAGTGCTCGTCGAAGCTCTTTTCCGCGCGGATGGCTTCTTCCCAGACCATGTTTTCCTGGTGCACGAGCGCGTGGAGCAGGACCTTCTTCGGCTTGGGTGCAAGGATCTGGACGCCGAGACGCAATTCATCGTCGATCGCGAAAATGCGCCGCAGCACGCCCACGTACCATTCCTTGCCGGGCTCGATCAGCACCGCCATCAGCACGCCGTGCTTCGCCCAGACTGCTTCGCTGCGCGGCATGGCCAGCCCCAGCCCGCCCGCGCTTGCGTCGATCACCCGCGCCGGTCCGATGCGGGCGGCACGCACCTTAGCGCGCTTCAGCGACCTGCTGGTCTCGTTCAGCTGCAGCCGCAGCGCGCTGCGGCCGGCGCCGCTTTTTGCGAACTGCGGCGTGTCGATGACGGGCACCACGCCGAGCACATTTTCGAAGCCGCTGACCGTGCGCGCGGCCAGCGCCAGCGGCAACCGGCGATGGCGCCGCTGCGGCGGATTCAGCCCCCAATGGTCGATCAGGCGCTCGAGAATCTCGCTGCGTTCGCGCAGCGTGAAACCGCGGCCGTAGAGGCTGTCTTCATCGCCCTGGTCCCGGCCCATGTCGCGCGCTCGCGCACTGCGCAGCCGCGGCAGGCAGTTCACGGTATTGAGATACAGCGGCGCCGCCGCGCCGGGCCGGAGCCGGTCGACCGGGATCGGCCGCGCGTTGCCGGCGGGAATCACGGCGAAGGGGGTTTCGTCGCCCGGCTCGGTTTCCAGCTTGGCGGCAGCGGCGACGCGGGCCGCGACGCGGTAGATCAATTCCACCTGGCGGGCGCGGATCGAATCCGGCGCAGCGAGCTCGAGCAGCAGGGCTCTCAGGTATTCCCGGTTGACCGAGGTAGTGCGCTTGACCCCTTCGAAGGCCGGCATCGCAGTGGCAGCCAAGCCGCGAAGCTCCGCCAATTCGCGCCGGCGGTGCAGCAGCTCCCATACAGCGGGAGAGTGCGGGACCGCCAGCATGTGCGCCAGCGCGAGGCGCCTCCCCAGCCAGCGCATGCTGCGGATCATCAACCGGGCCTGGTTCTCCGTAACCCAGCGCGAGCTGTGCTCGGAGCCGTCGAGCGTGATCGCAAAGCCGTTGGCAAATTCGGTGGCGCTGTCGTACAGCGCGCGCAGGATCGCCGGGTCGCCGTCGCGGTTCTCCGTTGGCGTGCCATTCGGCGCAAGGTAGCGCGCGCCGAGCCCGCGCCAGTGCAGGCGCGCCGAATCGTCCAGCAGCATCAGCACGCGCGCGCGCCGGCCGGGAGTGAAGGACTCGTTCTCGTTCATCGAAACGGTCCACCGGGTCAGATCCGCGAGGCAATGGTCCGGATCGTCTTCCGGCAGCAACGCCAGGATCTTGCGCGCCTCCTCGACGTCGCGCATCGGATGGTCCGGCAAATTCCGGCGCCCGAAGGCGCGCTCCAGAAAGCGCTCGAGGTTGAAGGCGGCCACGCGAAAGTCCTCACTCCCACGGTTCAAGGGAACGGACGACGAGCCCTCCTTATAGACGTGGGACTTGCCCGTGGCAAGCGCCCGGACGAATCGATTAACCGCTCAACCGATGCGCTTCAATGCGCGCTCTTCAGCGTGCTTCAGCACCCGAACGCAGGGCTGGTAGCCTTCGTAGACGATGCCATGCAGCTCGGTGCGCTTCTGCGAACGCAGCAGGTTGGCGAGGAAATCGGCGACCTTCGGCGTGATCAGCTGGCCCGGCACCAGCACCGGGATGCCGGGCGGGTAGGGGACGATGCCGTCCGCGCAGACGCGCTGCGCAAGCTCGCGGTTGACGCGCTCCTTTTCGTCGAACACCGGTACCAGCTCGCCGCCGCAGTAGTAGGCGTCGCGCGGCAGGTAGCGCAGCTTCGTGAACGCGGGAATTTCCGGGGTGCGCACCAGGCGCCGAGGGGCGCGCTTTTCGCGCGCGACGCGCATCAGCGCGTCATACAGGCGCGAGACCTTGGAGCGGGTGGTACCGATGGTGAGCAGCAGGGTAATGGTATTGAAGGTGCTCTTCTCGATCTGGATGTTGAAGCGGTCAAAGAGCTCCTTCTGCAGGTCGTCCACCGTGTAGCCGCAGCCGGATACGTCCACCGTGACCTTGGTGATGTCCAGGCGAATGCCGTCGTGCCGCACTTCATCGGGCAGCAGGTCGGCGAGCTCCAGCACGCGGAACACGCCGGTGGAGTTGATTTGCCCGCGCAGTTCCTTCGCCAGCGCGATGGTGCGCGACAGCAGCTTGTAGCCCTCCATCACGGCCTGCTTGCGCGCCACGTCCAGGCTCGCGATCAGGCCGTACTGCGGCGAGGTGGAGGTATGCATGTTGAAGTTCTCGCGGAACAGGTGCTCGCGGAAGCCCGGGTCGTTGACGTGGATCATCGAGGCCTGCGAGAACGCCGAGAGCACCTTGTGCGTCGACTGGGTCGCATAGTCGGCGCCCGCTTCAAGCGCGGTCGGGCGGAATTCCGGATGGAAGCGCGCGAAGCCGTACCAGGCTTCGTCCACGATGACCTTGATCCCGCGCGCATGCGCCGCGGCGACGATCGGCTCGAGATCGTAGCGCAGGCCGTCGTAGGTGCAGGAGGTGAGAATCAGTGCCTGCGCGTCGGGATGCTTCTGAATTTCTCTCAGCAGGGTTTTCTTCGGCACGGGGCCATATAGCCCATACCTCCTGTTCAGCGCCGAATCCAGGTACACCGGGTGCGCGCCGGAGAGCACCACGCCATGGTGCACGCTCTTGTGGCAGTTGCGGTCGAGCAGCAGCTTCTCGCCCGGCGCGAGCAGGGTCTGGAAAATTACCTTGTTCGCCGTCGAGGTGCCGTTGGTGGCGAAGAAGGTGCGCCGCGCGCCGAAGGCCTTGGCCGCCATTGCCTGCGCTTCGGCGATCACGCCCTTGGGCTCCATCAGCGAATCCAGCATCGGCACCGAGACCGACAGGTCGGCGTCGAAGACGTGGTCGCCCATGAACTCGTAGAAATCGTTAACCCAGGGGCTGCCGCGCAGGCTTTCCCCCGAGGAATGCCCGGGCGTATGCCACTGGTCTTTGGCCATCCAGACGTAGTTCTTGAGCGCGTCGGTGAATGGCGTGCGCGCCTTCTCCTGGATCTGCGCGTTCAGGATTCGGTAGATGCCGCGGTAGTCGCGCTCTTCGCGGTAGAAGTAGCCGTCCACTGCCTCCGTGAAGAGGGCGTCCACCACGTCGTCCTCGGTTTCCTGCGCGATCAGGATGTAGACGTCGAGCTCCGGCCGGAAGCCGGTGATCCGCTGCACCAGTTCGAGCGCGGACATCTGCAGCTTTTTCCTGCCGTTCGAATTCTTCGCGTCCGGCAGGGAGTAGAGCTTGTCGTCGACCAGCACTGCCTGGATGTCGCCGTCGGCCTCGATCGCGGCGAGCGCTTCCTTCGCGGTGGCGACGCCGCTGAAGCTGATGCCGAGCGGATTGTCGAGCGAGCGCGCGGCCGCGTTCAGCCCCTTGACGATCTCGCGCAGGACGAGAGGTTCGTCTTCGATGACGAGGATCCGGCTGAGGGGCTTGGCCATGGGGGAATCGAGTGCCGCCCTCAGTATAATTCCGCATGCCCGAGGCAGCGGCCGGCGCCGCCATCGCCGAATTCGTCATCGAGGGAACCACCCTGGACGGCAAGCCTTTCCGGCCGAGCGACTGGGCCGAGCGGCTGTGTGGCGTGATGGCGGCTTTTGGCGGCTACCACCGCATGGAGTATTCCCCTTATGTCCATCCGGTGACGGCCGCTGGCGTGCGCTGCGTGGTGGTCGATGTGCGGCTCGAGGAGCTCGAGCCGATGGCCTACCGTTTCCTGCTGAGCTTCGCGAAGGACAACGAACTGAAGACCCGCGACGGGCGCGTCGCGGACCGTACCGAGCTCGCCAAGGTGCAGCGAGCAGGAGACACTGATTAGGACATCGCCTTGATGGCGTGCGCGAGGCGGCTCTTCTGGCGCGCCGCGGCGTTGCGGTGCACGACGCCCTTGGCTGCGACGCGGTCGATGACCGACTGCGACTTGACGAGCGCGGCGGCGGCGGCTTTCTTGTCGCCCGCGGCGATCGCCTTTTTCACGTCCTTGATCGCGCTGCGTGCGGCGGTGTGCAGGCTGACGTTGTGGCTGCGGCGCTTGGTCGCCTGGCGGGCGCGTTTGCGGGCGGACTTGATGTTGGCCATGTCTTTGTTCCGGCAATCCGAATTTAAAAATACGGGGCGCGAATTCTAGCATGAACCCGCAGCCATGAACCTGCTGCGCGCCCTGGCAACCGTCAGCAGCCTGACGGTGGTGTCGAGGATCCTCGGTTTCGTGCGGGATTTCTTCATCGCGCGGGTATTCGGGGCGGGCCTGGCGACGGATGCCTTCTTCGTCGCCTTCCGCATCCCCAACCTGCTGCGGCGCCTGTTCGCCGAGGGCGCGTTCTCGCAGGCTTTCGTGCCGATCCTGGCCGAGGTGCGCGGCCGCGAGTCAGCGGAGCACACGCGCACTCTGGTGGATTGCGTCTCGACGGCGCTGTTCCTCGCGCTGCTGGCGACCGCCGTGCTCGGCATGGTGCTGGCGCCATTGGTGGTTTACGTATCGGCACCTGGTTTTGCGGCCGAGCCTGGCAAATTCGACCTCACGGTGGCAATGCTGCGCATCACCTTCCCCTACATCGTCTGCATCTCGCTGGTGGCTCTGGCGGCGGGCATCCTGAATACCTGGAGCCGCTTCGCCGTGCCGGCAATCACCCCGGTGCTGCTCAACGTGTCATTTATCGTCGGCGCCGCCTTCTTCGCCGACCGCTTCGAGCCGCCGGTGCTTGTGCTCGCCTGGGCGGTGTTCGCGGGCGGCCTGCTGCAGCTGGCGCTGCAAGTGCCGTTCCTGGCGCGCATCGGCATGCTGCCGCGCTGGCGGCTGAATCTGCGGCACCCTGGCGTCGCGCGCGTGCTCAGGCTGATGGCGCCGGCGGTGTTCGGCGTTTCCGTGAGCCAGGTGTCGCTGCTGATCAACACCATCTTCGCCTCGTTCCTCGCCACCGGCAGCGTGTCCTGGCTCTACTACGCCGACCGGTTGATGGAATTCCCGGCCGGCGTGCTGGGCGCGGCGCTCGGAACGATCCTGCTGCCCAGTCTGTCGAAGCACCATGCCAGCGGTTCGCCCGCGGAATACAGCCGGCTGCTCGACTGGGGGCTGCGCGTGACCCTGCTGCTTGCGCTGCCCGCGGCGGCCGCGCTCGCTGTACTGGCGCTGCCGCTCGTCGCCACGCTGTTCCACTACGGGCGCTTCAGCGACGCCGATGCCTGGATGACGCGCGAGGCGCTGGTCGCCTACAGCTTCGGCCTGGTCGGCCTGATACTGGTGAAGATCCTCGCGCCCGGCTTTTATGCGCGCCAGAACGTGGCGACACCGGTGAAAATAGGCCTGCTGACGCTTGCCGCAACGCAGGCCATGAACCTCGCGTTCATCGGGCCGCTGAAGCACGCGGGCCTCGCGCTGGCGATCGGACTGGGCGCCTGCCTGAACGCGGCGCTGCTGTACCGGACCCTGCGAGCCCACGGCGTCTACCAACCGCAGCCGGGCTGGCCCCTGTTCGCCCTCAAGATCGCGGTGGCGGTCGCGGCGATGGCGGCGGCGCTCTGTTACGCCATGGGGCCCGCGGCCGATTGGCTGCGCGCCGGATGGCACTGGAGGCTGGGCATGCTGGCCTGTCTCGTCGCGCTCGGCCTGGCCGTCTATGCAGCCTGTCTGCTGGCGATGGGGTTCCGCCCGCAGCAGTTTGCCATAAGGGGCGCTGATTGATGCCGGGGCTGGACGCATTCGCCAAGCTGCTATCTCGCGACGACAAGGACATCGATCTCGCACGAGCCTGCCTGCAGGTCGCCGAAGACGCCTATCCCGGGCTCGACGTGGATGGCTACGTCGAGGAAATCGAGCGCTTTGCCGGCCGCTTGCGCGCGCGACTCGCGCCGCCGGTTTCGGCCGAGGACCGCGTCATCGCGCTGAACGAGTTCTTGTTCTACGACCTGGGCTTCCGCGGCAACGCCGGCAACTACTACGACCCGCGCAATTCCTACCTGAACGAGGTGCTCGACCGCCGCACCGGAATCCCAATCACCCTGTCTGTGCTGTACCTGGAGATCGGCAAGCGCATCGGCCTCCCGCTCGAGGGCGTGTCCTTCCCCGGGCATTTCCTCGTTCGGCTACCGATGCGCGGCGGCACGCTGGTCCTCGACCCTTTCGCTGGGGGCCTGCCCCAGTCGGAAGACGAGCTGCGCGAGCGCTTGAAGCGGGTGATCCCGCGCGTGGCCGGCGCCGGCACCGGGGGCGTGCCGGTCACCGATCTGCCGCTCGACCAGTTTCTCGAACCGGCGAGCAAGCGCCAGATCCTGGCCCGCCTGCTGCGCAACCTCAAGGGCGTATACCGCGAGAAGGACAATCCGGAGCGCCTGCTCGAAGTGCTCAACCGCATGATCATCGTCGCACCAGAGACTGCCGCCGAGCGGCGCGACCGGGGCTACGTCTACGAGCGGTTGGAATGCTGGCGTCCCGCGCTGCAGGACTTGGCAGACTACCTCGAGCGCGAACCCGATGCGGCCGACCTGCACGAAGTCCGTGCGCGGATGATGGAGCTGTCGCTGCGCTGCGCACGCCTCAATTAGGGGCAATTGCGCCTGTTTCCTCTCCGCCGATTCGGGGCTAGAATCGCCGCTCGCCTGCCGCTGGCGGGCTATCCGATCGACTCAATGGAGGAGGAGATACATGAAGCGTAGATCATTCCTGAAGAAGGCCACGGCGGGTTTGGCGGTCGGCAGCGTTGCCGCACCGGCGCTCGCGCAGACGGCAGGGCTGCCGAACATCAGCTGGCGCATGGCCGCAAGCTGGCCGAAGAGCCTGGATACCCTGTACGGCGGCGCCGAGCACATCTGCAATCGTGTGGCCGAGGTCACCGGGGGCAAATTCAACATCAAGCTGTTTGCGGCCGGCGAGATCGTCGGCGGCCTGCAGGTCATGGATGCGGTGCAGGCTGGCACGGTGGAGTGCGGCCACACGGCCTCGTACTACTACTTCGGCAAGGACCAGACATTCGCGTTCGGCACCAACATCCCGTTCGGCATGAACGCACGGCAGCAGTATGCCTGGTACTACCACGGCGGCGGCCTCGAGCTGATGCGTGATTTCTACAAGGACTACAACATCGTCAACCACCTTGCAGGCAGTACCGGTTGCCAGATGGGCGGCTGGTACCGCAAGCCGATCAATTCCGTTGCCGATCTGAAGGGACTCAAGTTCCGTATCGGCGGGACCGGCGGCACAGTGCTGACCCGGCTGGGCGTGGTGCCGCAGCAGATCGCGGGCGGCGACATTTACCCCGCTCTGGAGAAAGGCACGATCGACGCGGCGGAATGGGTCGGTCCCTATGACGACGAGAAGCTCGGTTTCTACAAGGTGGCGAAGCACTACTATTACCCGGGCTGGTGGGAAAGCGGTTCGTCGCTCGAACTGTTCGTCGGCGCCAAGGCCTGGGCCTCGCTGCCAAAGGAATATCAGGCGATCCTCGAAGCGGCTTGCGCCGAAGCCTATATTTGGATGCTGGCAAAGTACGATGCGGTCAACCCGCCGGCGCTCAAGCGGCTGGTCGCCAACGGCGTCATCCTGTCGGGGTTCTCCAACGAGATTATGGCCGCGTGCTACAAGGCCTCCGAGGAGAATTACGAGGAAGTCGCGGCGAAGAACGCCAAGTTCCGCAAGGTCTACGAGCCGTGGAAGAAATT
>DATJYN010000190.1:0-6577 GCA_035499575.1 Burkholderiales bacterium
AGAGCTCGACCTTGCCGGCGAGCTCGGCGTGCTCGCGCGATAGCCGGCGGAACGCATCCATGTCGCGTGTCGCGTCCTCGGCCGACAGCAGCCGGTTCAGCTCCTCCAGCCGCTTCGCCTGGCCGTCGAGCTTCGAACGAAGCGAGGGCTTCAATCGCGAAGGCTCACGGACGGAGCCGGAACAGCCGCGCGAGCGTGTCGGCGAGCGTGCGCCGCTCCTCGCCGGTGGCCTCGTTGAGCGCCTGCGTGGGCGCGTGCATGAGCTTGTTGGTGAGGCCCTGCGAGAGCGCCTCCAGCACCTGCTTCGGATCGTCGCCGCGCGCCAGCATCTTCAGCGCGCGCTCGACCTCGTGCCGGCGCGCTTCCTCGGCCTGGTCGCGCAGCGCGCGAATCAGTGGCACCGACTGGCGCACTTGCATCCAGTGCATGAACTGGCCGACCTGGGTATCGATGATCGCTTCCGCCTGCTGCACCGCGGCGCGGCGCCCGTCGAGGTTGCCCTGCACGACGCCCTGCAGGTCGTCGATGGTGTAAAGGAACACATCGTCCAGCTCGCCCACTTCCGGTTCGATGTCGCGCGGAACTGCGAGGTCGACCATGAACATCGGCAGCCGGCGGCGCGCCTTGAGCGCACGCTCGACCATCCCCTTGCCGAGGATCGGCAGCGAGCTCGCCGTGCAGGAGACGACGATGTCGTATTCGTGCAGCTGGCCGGCGAGTTCGCGCAATTCGATGGCGCGCGCGCCGAAGCGCTGCGCCAGCGCCTGCGCGCGCTCTAGCGTCCGGTTGGCAACCGTGATGCGCGCCGGGCCCTGCGCGGCAAAGTGCGTCGCACACAGTTCGATCATTTCGCCGGCGCCGATGAACAGCACTTTCTGGTCCTTCAGCGACGGGAATATCCGCGCCGAAAGCTTCACAGCCGCGGCGGCCATCGACACGCTGTTCGCGCCGACCTGCGTCGTGCTGCGCACCTCCTTGGCCACCGCGAAGGAACGCTGAAAAAGCTTCCCTAGCACGGTGCCGAGCGTGCCGGCGGCCTCGGCCGAGCGCGCAGCCTCCTTCATCTGGCCGAGTATTTCCGATTCGCCTAGCACCATCGAATCCAGCCCGGAGGCAACGCGGAACGCGTGGCGCACCGCCTGCTCGCGCGGCAGCGCGTAGAGGTATGGCGACAGGTCGCTCGGATCGACGCGGTGGTAGCGCGCGAGCCATTCGCCGGCGGCGGCGCGCCCGCCCTCGCTGGCGTCGCCGGACAGGTAGATCTCGGTCCGGTTGCAGGTCGAAAGGATCGCAGCTTCGGGCGCAAGCAGGCGCTTTGCCTCGCCCAGCGCTTCGCTCAGCCGTTCGACATGGAACACCACGCGCTCACGCACGCCGAGCGGAGCGGTGTGGTGGTTGAGCCCGAGGGCGTAAAGGGTCACGGTGGCGGATGCAAGCGCTTGTAAGAGCGCCATTTTACCGCCTTAGCCCCCTTTCGGCAGGCGCGCCGGCCTCAGGCCGGACGGGTGCGCAGCATTGCCTCGATTTTCTCTTTCGCCTGCGGCGGGCTGAACAGGTAGCCCTGCATCTGGTCGCAGCGCAAGAGGCGCAGCAGCCGCGCCTGCTCCTCGGTTTCGACGCCCTCCGCAACCACCTTGTGGCGCATCGCCTGGGCAAGCGAGATGATGGTCGAGACGATGCTGGTCGCATCCGCGTTCTCGGTCATCGCGCGAATGAAGCTGCGGTCGATCTTGACCGTGTCGATCGGCAGCCGGCTGAGATAGGCAAGCGACGAGTGCCCCGTGCCGAAATCATCCAGCGAAATGCTCATGCCGGCCTCGCGCAATACGGCCAACTTGCGGATGCTCTCTTCGATTTCCTGCATCAACAGGCTCTCGGTGATCTCCAGGTCGATGCCCCCATCCCTGCCGCCGATCGCAGCCAGCACGTCGTCGACAAAGCTGCGCTGTCGCAGCTGCAGGGCGGAAACGTTGACCGCGATGCGCGGGACTTCCAGGCCCTGCGCTTTCCACTCCCGGTGCACGCTGGCCGCCATCTCGAGCGCAAGGCGGCCTGCCTCCAGGATCAACCCGGTTTCCTCCAGTACGGGTACGAAGCGCGCAGGCGACATCAGCAGGTTGTCCGGGCCGCGCCAGCGCATCAGCGCCTCCAGGCCGAGGATTCGGTTCGAGTCCATCGCGACCTTCGGCTGGTAGTGCAGGAACAGTTCGCGTTGCTCGACCGCGCGCCGCAAGCGGTTCTCCAGATCCACCTGCTCGGCCACCCGTGCGTTGATGTGCGGGGCATAGAAGAGGAACCGTTCCCCCGTTTCCTTGGCGCGCTTGAGCGACGCTTCTGCGTTCCGGAAAAGCGCTGTCGCATCGGCACCGTCATCCGGGAACAGCGCGATCCCGGCTTTCGCGGTGACTTTCATCTCGCGCCCATCAATTTGCAGCGGCCTGCCAATCACGTCGTAGGTTCTTTCCTCGAGTAGGCGAGCGGCATCGGATGCATCCTGGATATCGGGGCGCATGATCGCGAACATGTTCCCGCCCAGGCGCGCCACCCGGTTTATGTCGCCGACGGCGTCCCGCAGCCGGCGCGCGACCTCGCGCAAAACTTCATCGCCGGCGCTCTGGCCGAGGGTATCGTTGATCGCCTTGAAGCGCTCGATGTCGAACACCGTCAAGGAAAGCATGGTAGAGCTGCGGCGCGCCGCTTCCAGCGTCTGCGTCAATCGGTCCTGGAACAGCGTCCGGTTGGGCAGTTCGGTCAGCGGATCGTAGAGCGCGAGATAGTTCAGCTGTTCCTGCTTCGCCTGCAACTCCAGGGCAAACTCGAGGTTCGCCACCATTTCCGACAGCAGGGCGAGTTCCTCCTGATCGAAGAAATTGGCTTCGCGCGCCCGCAGCATCGCCGCTGCCACGACCTTGCCTTCGACGCGCACCGGCATGATTACCAGGGAGTAATTGCCGCCCCGTATCAGATCCTCGCGCAGTGCCACGCGGTCGTCGGTTTCAATGTCGTTCGAAACCGTCGCCTCGCTGCTGCGTAGGGCGTGCGCCAGCAGACTGCGCGCCTTCGCAGGATCGCGATTGTAGTCCTCAACGATTGCGCTGAACGTCGTGTCGGCCTGCGCCGTGCTCGCCGCAATCGACAGCCGGCCCGCCGAGTCCAACTCGACCACGCGGGCCAGCACAAAGCCGCCACGCGTCACGGCGATGCGACAGAATTCCTCGTAGGTCGCGCGCCGGTCACGCATCCGCATGAAGGCAGAGTTGGCGGCGCCGAGCAGGTCGCGGATGCGATTCAGGCGCGCTAAGCGCATCCGTTGCCGCACCGCTTCGGAGATATCGCGCGCCACCCCGTCGATGCGCACCGGCTTGCCCGCCGCGTCGCGGATCAACCGGCCGCGGTCGTGCACCCAGACGATCGACCCATCCGGCCGTACCGCCCGGTACTCGATGTCGAACGCCACCCCCTCCGCCATCAGATGCCGCCACGCACCTTCGACCGCCGGTCTGTCTTCGGCATGAATGACGTCGATCCAGAGGTCCTTATTGGCGAGGAAATCGTCGGGCGTATAGCCGTAAATCGCGCCTGCCGCGGGGCTCACGTAGGCGATATGCTCGCCGGGAAGCTCGACGGACCAGAGCATGTCGGGCAGGGACTCGTAAATACTTTGCAGCCGCGCGCGCGTTTCGGCGAGCTTCTTCTCGGCCTTGCGACGCGCACGCCGGTCGCGCGCGTCGTCGAGCGCCCGCTCGACCGCCGCCGGCAGCCGCACCAGGTTGGTCTTCAGCACGTAGTCAGTAGCGCCGTTCTTGAGGGCGCGGATGGCGTATTCCTCGCCGATGGTGCCTGAGACGAACAGGAATGGGATTTCGGGGCGCAGCTCGCGCGCCAGTGCGAGCGCCGACATGCCGTCGAAATGCGGCATCGAGAAATCGGAGATGATGATGTGCGGCGCAAATTGATCGAGTTCCTTCCGGAACGCCTGTTCGGTGTCGGCGAGGCGGTGCACGACACTCATGCCGGCTCGCCTGAGCTCCCGGACTTCGAGCTCGGCATCGGTGGCGACATCCTCCACCACCAGCACGCGAATTTGTTCTGGCAGGCTCATCGTTTGCAAACAGTCTTGCGGGCCATTTACTCCGGCACCCGGTTGGTAAGCACCCAGTACAGCCCGATCTTGGCGACGACCTCCAGGAAATTGCCGAATTCGATCGGCTTTACGATATAGCTGTTGGCGCCGAGGCGATAACTCTCCATGACGTCGCGCTCCTCGTTCGAGGAGGTCATTACCACGACCGGGACCATGCGCGTGCGTTCGTCGGCCTTGGCCTGCCTCAGCACTTGGATGCCATCGACCTTCGGCATCTTGATGTCCAGCAGCACCAGTTTCGGCGGCCGCGATGGATCGCGACCGGAGAATTGGCCGCGGCAGAAAAGAAAATCGAGCGCCTCCTCGCCGTCCTTGACCCAGTGCAATCGATTGCCGAGGTTGTGCTTGTGCAGCGCACGCTGCGTCATTTCCGCGTCCTTCGGATTGTCTTCCGCCAGCAGAATCTCGACCTGTTCGAATCCGCTCATTTCCTCAGCTCCCCGCCGGCAGCGTGAAGCGGAAGCAGGCCCCCTGCCCGACGGCGCCATCGGCCGAAACCTGGCCGCCATGGCGCGCCACCACGCGCTGCACGATCGCGAGGCCAACGCCGGTGCCCTCGAATTCGTCCTCGCGGTGCAGGCGCTGGAACACCCCGAAGAGCTTGTCCGCATAGCGCGCGTCGAAGCCGGCGCCGTTGTCGCGCACCCAGTACTCGACGGCCGAGCCGTTTGCACGGCCGCCGATCTCGATGCGCGGGCGTTCGACTTTCGAGCTGTACTTGAGGGCATTGCCGACCAGGTTGACCCACACCTGCTTCAGCGTCGCGCGATCGCCCGTGGCGGCAGGTAGCGCATTCAGCTCGATATGCGTCTTCGGATGCAGCGCCGAAACCTCGGCCACGACTTCGCTCGCCAGGGCCCGCATGTCCACGGGCGCCAGCGCGAGCGGCCTGCGGCCAACCTGCGAGAACTTGAGCAGATCGTCGATAAGATGCCCCATGTGCGCCGCGCTGCCGCGCACCACGCCGAGCAACCGGCGGCCCTCCTCGTCCAGCTTCGTACCGTAGTCCTCCGCCAGCATCTGGGCATAGCCGTCGACCGCGCGCAGCGGCGCGCGCAGGTCGTGCGATACGGAATAGGAGAAGGCCTCGAGTTCGCGGTTCGCGGCCTCCAGATCGGACGTGCGCTGGCGCACGCGGGTTTCGAGCTCGTCTGCATGCCGCTTCACCCGCTCCAGAAGCCGCGCCTGCGAGATCGCGATGGCGAGCTGGGCGGCGACCTCCTGCGCGATGCTGAGTTGCTCCTGCGGAAACGAAGCCGTTTCGCCGCCGAAGCTAAGCGCGCCTATCAGCTGCGCGCCCGAAATCATCGGTACCACCGTGTAGAACTTGACGCCGGAAGCCAGCAGCGCCTCCACTTCGGGTCCCGGCGGCAGCGCACGCGTATCGATGACCTGCGGCTCGCCGCGCTGAAGCGCCGCGAGATCGCCCATGAGGCTTATCGAATAGCGCACCGCGGGCCCGGCATGCGTGCGGTGCCGGCCGGCCGCGGCGAGCCATTCGACCTGGCCCGCCGGCAGGTCGAAGACGTTGACGATGGCGCGCGGCACATCCAGCAGTTCGCGCAGCGGCACGATCACCGTGCCGGCGATCGCCTGCGGCGACAGTTCGGCCAGAATCGCGCGGTCTATCTCGTGCAAAATGCGCAGCCGCTCCGCGTGTCGCGCGATTTCGTTCGCAGCCCGTTCGCGCTCGGCTTCGCTCGACTCGGCGAGGCGCGAGTAAAGCATGCTGTTCTCGAACAGCAGCACCGTGAGCACGAAGCTTGCCGCCAGCAGGCCGTAGACCCGGCCCGCATACCAGCCCAGGTCGTAGCGCCCGGCGTTGAGCACCGAAGCGAGCGCCACGTCGAATATCCAGACGCACATCACCACCATCAGCCAGAGGTCGATCACTGCGTGGGGCCTGCGCCGCCACAGGAACGCCAGGGCGGCCAGGCTGAGCACCCAGGTTCCCGCGGCAGTGGCAAATTTGGCCGATGCATCTTGGTCGCCGCGCATGATGACCGGAAGCAGTTCGTGGCCCGCGGTGGTCAACACCATGAAAGCAAGCGCCACGGCCAGCGCCACGGCCGCTCCGCACGCGATCTCGAAGCCCGCGCCTGCGCGCGAGCGCCTGGTCGGGGCGCGCTCGTCCACCTGCAGCGCGTAGACGATGACAAGCACGGGGAACACGCCGTGCCAGATGAAATACAGCCAGGCCGTCGTCTGCCCGCCCGCGCCGAGCAGGCCGGTAGGCGAGAACAGCCCCGGAAAGCTGAGCACGTGCAACACGGCCATGAACGCGCAAAACAGGTAGCCGCTGCCGAGGACCAGGAGTCCCGACGATCGCCGGATGCGGAATTGGCCGAACAGCAGAACCGCGGTAATCAGGTCGTTGACGATCAGCGCTGACTGGTAGATCGGCAGGAAGGCCGGAACCTGGGTGAGCGGCAC
>DATJYN010000191.1:0-9769 GCA_035499575.1 Burkholderiales bacterium
GGAAGGCGCCATCTACGCGCAGCCCTTTTCCGAAGGCAGCGCCGCGGCCGCCGGCAAGGCGCCGTTCGGCACGTTGGCCGCGAAAGTGGACGGCGGCTGGAAGATCAATGGCAAGAAGATCTTCGCCTCGCTCTCCGGCGCTGCGCATTACTACGGCGTGCTCTGCACCGAGGACAAGCCGGGCAACTCGATGCGCGACACGCTCTACATCGCCGTGCCCGCCAATGCGCCGGGCTTCACCATCACCGGCGACTGGGATCCGCTCGGCATGCGCGGCACCGTGTCGCGCACGCTCGTCTTCAAGGACGTGTTCGTGCCCGACGACGCGCAGATGATGCCGCGCGGCCTGTACTTCCAGGCGGCGGGCCGCTGGCCGCACATGTTCACCACGCTCTCGCCCACCTACATGGGCATCGCCATCGCCGCCTACGAGTTCACCGTCAAGTACCTGCGCGGCGAGCTTGCGGGCATGCCGCCGGTGAAGCGGCGCATGTATCCGACCAAGCAGATCGCGGTGGCGGAGATGTGGGTCAAGCTCGAACAGACGCGCGCCCTCTTCCTGCGCATGCTCGAGGATGCGCGCGTCGACCCGCCCAAGGATGCGCGCCTGCGCGCCTACGCGACGCAGTACACCATCATGGAACACGCCAACGCCCTGTGCGCGCTGGCGATCCGCACCTGCGGCGGGCAGTCGATGCTGAAAAGCCTGCCGCTCGAGCGCCTTTACCGCGATTCGCGCTGCGGCGCGCTGATGCTGCCCTGGACGGCGGAGCTGTGCCTCGACCGGATCGGGCGCGAAGCGCTCTACGAAACCGGCGAGACGGACGATTAATCTTTCGCGCATCGTCGAGCGCTGGGCGGAGCACACTCCGCGGAAGACGGCCTTGCATTTCCACGGCGCGGATATCTCGTATGCCGGGCTGTGGAAATCCGTCCAGGAAAAAACCCGGACCCTGGACGTGTCGAAGGGCGATCGCGTCGCCTATCTGGGCTACAACAGCCCCGACATGCTGGCGCTGCTGTTCGCGCTGGCGCGCCTGGGCGCGATCCTGGTGCCGCTCAACTGGCGCCTCACCGCTGCCGAGCACAGGACGATCCTTGAGGATTGCAAGCCGAAATGGATTTTCTGCGACGCCGACTTTGAAGTTCACGGGATGAGCCTTGGAATTCCCATCGGGAAAAACGGCAGCAAGGGTAAAGTCCAACCCTTCACTGGCTCTGACGCCGACGACATCCTGATCGTCTACACGTCGGGAACCACGGGCAAACCCAAGGGCGCGGTACTGACGCAGTCCGCCCTGATCTGGAACGGTTTCAATTCGATCCACGCGCACGACCTCGGCCAGGCCGACCACGTGCTGACCGCGCTGCCGCTGTTCCACGTCGGCGGGCTGAACAACCAGACGCTGCCCGCACTGCTGGCCGGCGCCACGGTGACGCTGCACCGCCGCTTCGACCCCGGCCAATGGCTGGCCGACGTGGCGGCGCGCAAGCCGACGATATCGCTGCTGGTGCCCGCGACCATCCAGGCCGTGATTTCCCACCCGGACTGGGCGAAGACGGACCTTTCCTCCCTCAAGATGCTGAACGCGGGTTCCATGGTGATTCCCGACTCGCTGATCCGCGCCTTCCACGAGCGCGGCGTCCCGGTCGGCCAGATCTACGGCTGCACCGAAACCGCGCCCATCGCGACCGTGCTGCTCAAAGAGGACGCGATGCGCAAGCTCGGCAGCGCCGGCAAGCCGGCGCCGCACTGCGAGGTGAAGCTGGTGGAGGGCGAAGTCTGGGTGCGCGGACCGAACGTGATGCGCTGCTACTGGAACGACCCGGCGGCGACCGCCGAGGCGCTCACGGCCGACGGCTGGTTCAGGACCGGCGACCTCGCCCGCACCGACGAAGAGGGCTATTTCTGGATCATGGGCCGCTCGAAGGACGTGATCATCTCGGGCGGAGAGAACGTGTATCCGGCGGAACTCGAGAACGTCCTCGCCGACTGCTCCGCCATCGCCGAAGCGGCCGTGATCGGGATAGAAGATCGCAAGTGGGGCGAAGCCGCTTGCGCCTTTGTCGTATTGAAGGAAAATTCAAAACTGGATGAAAGCGCCGTACTTTCGCTCTTCGATGGCCGGCTCGCCCGGTTCAAGCACCCGCGCCGGATCGTCTTTGTCGACAGCCTGCCGAAGAACGCGATGGGCAAGGTTCAGAAATTCGATTTGAAGCGGCAGGTCGCCGACAGCTGAGCCTGGCTCGAAGGGTTTACTCATGCAGATCGCGTTTTACGCACCCCTCAGGTCGCCTGACATCACCGGCAATGCGGACGACCGGGATCGCGCCCGGTTCCTGATGGCTGCCCTGATGCGCGCCGGCCACGCCGTCGAACTGGCCTCCTCCTTCAGCAGCCTCGACGAAAACGGCGATCCCATCCGCCAGCGCGCGAAGCACGACGAGGGCGTCGCGCTTGCCGAGTCTCTGGCCGCGCGGTGGCGCACGGGAAGGCGCGCCAACCGGCCGGAAGCCTGGCTCACCCACCACGTCTACTACAAGGCTCCCGACTGGCTGGGACCGCTGGTGAGCGCCCAACTCGGCATTCCCTACATCATCGCCGAGGCATCGCACGCGCCCAGGCGTGCGGGCGGCCCCTGGGCAATCGGGCATGAAGCGGCCGCGGAAGCCATCCGCCGCGCGGAACTCATCCTTTGCGAGACGCGCCGGGACATGGCCGGCGTCGAACCGCTGGTGTTCCATCGCGAGCGGGTCGTGCGGTTCCCGCAATTCATCGATCCGGCGCCTTTCCGCGCCGCGGCGGCGTCCCGCGACGCCTACCGGGACTCGATCGCCGCAACATTCGGCCTCGATCCCAAGTTGCCGTGGATCGTGGCCGAATCGCCGATGCAGCCGGGCGACAGGCTCGCGTCGTACCGGGCGCTCATCGCAGCGCTCGAGACCCTGGTCGACCTGCCGTGGCGCTTGATTCTCGCGGGCGAAGGCCCGGTGCGTAGCGAGATCGAAACCGCCTGCGACGCATCGCTGCCCGGGCGGGTCCGGTTTCTCCGCACGCTCGAGACTGCCGAACGACCGCCCGTTTATGCGGCATCCGATTTGTGCATATGGCCTTCGATCAACGAGACCTATGGCAGGCAGATGTACCAGGCGCAGGCGGCGGGAATCCCCGTCGTTTCCTGCGCGCCGCGCGGCATGCCCGACTCGGTCGAAGAGGGCCGGACCGGCGTGCGCGTGCCGCCGAACGACGCCGACGGATTTGCGCGAGCCATACGCGGGCTGCTGCTCGATCCGGAACGGCGCGCCGAAATGGGCGCCGCGGCGGCCGCCTTCATCGTCGAGGAGCGGAGCCTGGACGCGGCGGCCATCCGCTTGAACAAGGCGCTCGCGAAGATCGTGCGCTAGCCCGCGCCTGCGGCTAGGTCTTGCTCGGTTTCACCTGCTGCGCGGCCCGCTGCATTTCCTGCACCAGCGCGGGCATGACCAACTGCATGTAGGCGCCGAACTTCTTCATCGCACTGGTCCCGTACTTGGAGCCGTAGAAGTCGGCGAGCGCGTTCAGCTCGTCCACCGTGAACGTTTGCACCATCGCGTCCCGCGCGATCCGCTCCAGCGCATCGACCCGCACGAGGTCCCGCATCTGCGAGGTGAATTCCGCCCGCTTCTCGATCGGCAGCTGCTTCGCCATTTCGTTCGTCATGTCCTCGATCAGCTTCGCCATCGGCACGACGCTCAGATACCGGTTGGCGGCGGCTTCCCGCTCTTTCGGACCGTCCTGGGCGCTCGCGCTTCGCACGGCGACAGAACACGACAGAAGCAAGGCAAGCATGAGGCTGCAAGCGATTCGCATGGAAGAACTCCTCATTTGCGTTCTTTCATTCCACGTGCAACTCGACCGAACCAAGCGCGCCGGCTTCAAAGCGCACGGCATCGCCGGCCTTCGGGAACTTGGAGGTCACCAGGCTGCCGGTGATCACGACGTCGCCGCGCCACAGGCCCAGGCCGCGCGAGGCGAGATGGTTGGCGACCCAGGCGAGCGCGTCGAGCGGGTGACCCATGACGTCGCGGCCATGGCCCTCGCCGACGTTGCTGCCGTTGATGAATGCCGTGCCTTTCAGCGCGGCGAGGTCGATGCCGCGCCAGTCGCGCAGCGGTTCGCCGAGCACCGCGCCTTCGTTCCACGCGTTGTCGGCGACCAGCATCAGCGCGTTCTGCTTCATCGACGCATAGTCGGCATCGCGGTCGTCGGCGAGCTCGAGCGCCGGCATCAGCGCGCCGACCGCCGTGGCGACCTTGGCGCGGTCGTAGGGCGCGCCGATCGCCGGCAGGTCTTCGGCCAGTTCGGCGGCGATTTCGAATTCGACGATCAGGCGCACGTAGTCGGCGGCGCGCACGCGGCTGTTGCCGCGGCGGATCGTCTTGTCGAGCATGTCGCCGGCGATCGAATCGTCCAGACCGACCATGGCGCGCATCGCCGGCGTGGTCAGCGCGATCTTGTAGCCGGTCACCTGGCCGAGCGTCGCGGAGCGCAGCGCCACGTATTCGCTCTGCACCAGGTAGGCCTCCGAGAGGTCGCGCGGCGCCAGCTCCGGCGGCATTGGCGCGAATTTCTCGCGCGCCTCGTGCGCGCGGACGAGCCATTCGGCCGCTTTTTTCATGCCGCTTTCCCGGGATGCACGTGGCCGCAGGCCGGGCATTGCCGCGCGCCGGCGTAGAAGGCCTCGAACAGCGGCGGCAGGTCCTGCACGATGTTCTGCACGTTTACCTCGACGCGGTGCACGCGCGCCCAGCATTTCGGGCAATACCATTCGAAGCCGTCGTCCACGTCCCGCGGCCGCACCTTCTCCACCACCAGGCCGACCGAGCCGGGCTGCGGGCGCTGCGGCGAATGCCTGACGTGCCCCGGCAGCAGCAGGATTTCGCCCTCGCGGATCGGCAGCTCGCGCGGGCGGCCATCCTCAAGAATGCGCAGCAGCATGTCGCCGCGCAGCTGGTAGAAGAACTCCTCGTAGGGGTCGTCGTGGTAGTCGCTGCGGGCGTTCGGGCCGCCCACCACCATCACGACCAGGTCGTCGGCTTCCATGAACACCTGCCGGTTGCCCACGGGGGGCTTCAGCAGGTGGGCGTGCCGGTCTATCCACTGCGCGAAGTTGAAGGCGGCAAGCGCCATGGCGCCATTTTACTCATTGCGCAAAGCGCGGACTTGGCACAGTATTCGGCAACGGCATGGCGAATCTCAACCCGCTCAAATACTGCTTCCACGGGCAACACTCGAGGCCGCGCGCGACGTTCCGCACCCTGCCCGGCGTGAAGAACAAGCGCGAGGTCTGCGCCGAGTGCTTCGAGAAGATCATGACCGACCGGAAGCAGAAGAAGAAGCTGCGCTAGCGGCCGCAGGGGCCGGATGCGATGTCCGGACTCAACTCGCGATGAAGAACAGCCACGGCGTCCCGATGACCAGGTATATCGCCATAAAAGCGATCGTGGTGAGGAGCCCAAGCCGGTACAGCGCGCCCTGCTTCAGATAGCCGCTCGCCACGAAGATGATGTTCTGGCTGCCGCCCCCCGTTTCAAGGCTTCGATTGTGAGTAGCCTCACTGTCCGCCCTCGTTTTAGGCCTGCTGATCGCCTCTGCCAAGGGTTCCTACGACTCTCAGAACGCGGAGCTCACCCAGATCTGCGCGAATATCACCTTGCTCGACCGCGGCTTGGCGCTGTACGGGCCGGAAGCGAATGACACACGCTCCCTGCTGCGCGGCTTTCTTGTCCGGTTTCAGGATGAGATGTGGCCCAAAGATGGCGCCGGCGTTTCCCCTTCGGCGATACGACGGGGCGGCGACATTTTCTTTGAAAAGATCCAGGGACTCTCGCCGAAGGACGAAGCCCAACGCGCCCTCAAGGGCCAAGTAGTGGCCATTGCCGTGGATATCGGAAAAGCGCGCGCGCTGATGTACGCACAGCATGCCGCCACGGTTTCCACGCCCTTGCTTGTCGTGCTGGTACTCTGGCTCACTTTCATTTTCATCAGTTTCGGCCTGTTTGCTCCCCTCAACGCGACCGCGATCTCAGGTTTGTTTGTCGCCGCGTTGTCGGTTGCCCAGTAAAACTCGCAAATGGGGGCTGTTATCTCGACATTGGAAAATATCGAATTCGGACTATTCCCTTGCTGAGGTCCACGCTTGAAGCCAAGGCGTCCATGATCATCGCGCCGGGATCGTGAGGACGGGGGCAGACCGGTCGGAGGCCTTCTCTTCCAGCCGGAGCCCCACCATCAGGCGAAGCAGCTTGAACGCCCGCTTGCTGCGGGCATCGGTGGCATCGATGTAGTACCACCAGCCGCGAAACGGAATCGCGACGACGGCGTCCTCGGGCGCCGATTTCGAAGCGCGGATGGTCATCAATTGCTCCTCATCCGGGTCCGACGCCTCGAGGGGCAGCGCGTATTTGACCTGTTCGGCAGGCACCTGGATCGTGCGGCCCACGTCTCGGATGATGTCGAGCGTGGAGCGCAGCTGCAGATTGATCGCGTTCGGGTGCCCATTGCCGGCCGTGATGTAAATCGGCAGGACGATGTCGCTGCCGTCGGCCTTGACCTCCTTCAGGCCCAGCACCGCGAGGAGCTCGCGGACCTGTTCGAGGTGCGACTCCCGGTAACCGCTGATGCGGACGAAATACTCTGCTGCCAACGCGTCACTCGATGCGAGGGTGCCGACCTCCATGACACCCGCCCTGCGCAGCTTGCTCTCGAGGGCGGCGAACCGTTTCAGCGCGGGCGAAGGCGCCCGGTGGGCCGGGTTCTCCATGCCGTTGATGCGCCGGCACATCTCGCGGATCCAGGCCCCGTCGCCGTTCGCCGCGCCCAGCAAAAGCGTCGCCTGCGGCGGCGTGATGGGCGCCAGCATGCGGCTGAGGAACGCCTCCCCGCTGAGCGGAACATAGGAAATCGTCGGATTTTCCTCGTAGGCAACCCCGACTGCGAGCGGCACGAGGTTGCCCTCGTAGGCCTGTTTGGACCCGACGCCGGCCTGGGCGCCCGCAGTGGCGCTGACCTTGATGCTGGCCGTCACACTGCTCACGGTCAGCATGCCGAACGTCTGCCCGAACCGCTCCAGGACGATGACCTTGAGCAGTTGCTCGTCCTCGGTATTGTTGATGACGTCGCTGTAGACGCCGCGCCCGTTGGAAATCGAAGCAGGGCCGACCAGGGCGCAGCCGGCGCAGGCGAGCGACGCCGCGAGCAGCAGCGCAGATCCCGTCTTCATCGTCCACCCTCAGCCTCGAGCCGCTTGCGCAGGCTCTCCATGTCGCGGTCGAGAAAATAGGTCAGGAACGTCCGGATTGCCGCAATCGCCGCCAGCCGGCCGACATCGTCCCAGGTCGGCGCGACCGCCGAGTGCACGATGTCCCCGGCCAGCTGGAATGTCAGGCCGACAGCGAGCCAGTGCATGTATTTCATCCAGGCCTCGCGCCTCGCCAGGACGGACCACGCGGAGCCAATCAACGCACGCACGACCGCCGCGAGGGCCTCGAGAGTGCCGACCGCGATCACGAGGATCCCGGCAGCCTCGATCGACACGGCGACATATTCCGCCAACTGCTTGATCAGTTCTTCCATCGCGCCTCCGCTCATTTCAGGGATCGGTAGCCGTCACAGGCCGAACATCCCTGCGACAAATTTCGCCAGCAGTTCCGCGAGCGGGTACTTGAACAGCACGAGCGGCGCCAGCGGCAGCAGCGCGGCGACGGTCAGCGGCACCAACAGGCGCGGACCCACCGGGACAAAGCGCATATCGCCCACGACGCTGACGCTGTTGTTCAGGTCGGCGAGGGACTGGAGATCGGGCGTGCCCAATAAGGGCTCGTTCGGCGCAGCGCCCGCGTCCAGCCATTTTTTGTCGAACTCGCGCACGTAGCGCTCGGCAAGCGCGCCGTAGTCGTTCACGCCCTTGAGCCAGCACTGCCACAGCTTGCGCGAGAAAACCAGCAACGGACCGACGAACAGCAACGCGTCCGCGAACAAGATGATTGCAATGCCGGGGTAAACCGAGGTCAGCGTCGTCCTTCCGGACGCGATTTCCTGCGCGAGGGAGGCGGACTGGACGGCCGAGATGGCCAGGACCACCGGAGCGAATTCGGCATGCACCACCTCGAGATATCCCAGCCCGCCGCTGCGATCGGGATGGGTGGGAATCAGGCGCAATTCCATTCTCGACATTTGCCAGAGGAGGAAGCACCACAGCGCCAGGCGCCACAGCCAGCGCAGCCACAGGAAGCGAAACAGAGGCATGCAGACCGACCAATACCATCGACTGGTCCAGGTCGCATCGCGCACGGCGTCCGCAACGGCTTCTCCTGGAACGCCCGACAGATAGGTGATGAAGTTCACGTTCGGCGTGGTTTGCGCCAGCAGCACGCAGGCCAGCAGAAAGATCGCTTCCGGCAGCCAGGCGTCCTTCCATCGCGCGACGCGCGCGATCTCGACCTCCAGCTCCGGTCGCGCGCTTGCGCGCACGACCCGCAATCGCATCATCCGCCGGACAAACGTCGCAAACCGCGGGTCGATCATGGTCTCGCAGAGGAACAGCAGCGGGATCGCCGCCAGCAGGCGGACGTGCGCGCCGACCGCCTCGATGGAAAAGAGCACGTGGCCGAGGCGCTCGACCAGCGCCAGCACGACCAGGACCAGCCACAGGCACATGCCCAGCACGAGCCCGATGGCGATCGTATTGGTCCCGTCGCGGACGAGGCCCAGCAGGCGACCCAGCCGGTGCAGCGGCCCGCCCAACAGGGAGAAATTCGGCAGGTCTTCGGTCTTTTCCATGGTTCGCGGCGCCGGCGGAAGGCTCACCGATTCCTTCCGCGCCAGATCATGTAGACGACCGCGACGGCGATGATCGTCAGTACGCATGGAATCAGCACGGCCCCCGCCCTCTGCGGACCGAAGTTCGCTCCGCCGATGGCAAGCGCCAGCGCGGGGTGCCGGACGCCGCATTCGATCGCACTGATGGTTTTCTGACGCGCCTCGGGTGGGCCGGCCAGGTGACCGATCGTCAGGCTTGCGGCGCCGAACAGCGCAATCACCAGATACGACCATGCATCCATGTCCAGTAGCGCGTGGTAGGAAGCCGCGAAAACCACGACCAGCACCGCCACCAATCCGACATTGCCTATCTTTCCCACGATGGGAGCGGCCTTGTCGGCGAACCCGGGAAAGAAGGCGCGCACTGCGATGGCTACGCCGATCGGCAGCAGAATCGTGCGGCCGAGGATCCAGGCCATCACGCCCAGGTCGATTTCGGCGTGGAAGTTCAGCGGGATCGAGATCACAGACAGGATGACCGGCATGGTCAGAAACGCCAGCAGCGCGAGCGTCAGGTGCAGGCTTTCCATGTAGGCCGGGCTGCCTTTGCCGATTCCGGGCGCCGTCTTGAACATGAGCGGTGCGGGCGGGCCGGCGACGAGGATTGCCAGGCCAACCGCGACGCCCATCGCGGGCTTGAGCACCAGGATCAGCGCCACTGCGGCGGCGGGAGCCAGCACCACATTCGCGATGAGGGAACGCAGCATCAGCCCCGGCTGCTCCCGGAAGTACGCCGCAACCCGCGTTGGCGCGATGCTCAGGCCCTGGGCAAATACGAGGAGCGCCACCGTGATCGGCGTGACGTAGCCGAAAACCTCGGCGATCAGCTGCTTCACTGGAATCAGCCGACCTTGATCGCGCGAACTTCCGCAGCGCGTTCGTCGACCGGGATCACCGGCAATTCGCCCT
>DATJYN010000192.1:0-19943 GCA_035499575.1 Burkholderiales bacterium
GGCCGCCGTCGACCGGAACCTGGCAGTTGCCGCCGACGCCGTTCAAGGAACCGGCATTCGGCAAGCCCTGGGTTGCGTGAGATGAAAAAACTTGCCCTGGTGTTCGGCGGCTCGCGCGGCATCGGCGCGGCCTGCGTCGACGCCCTAAAAACCGAGTTCGATGTCGCCCATACCTATGTGAGCGGGTCGACTGCGAAGCCGAATGCCTACAGGACCGATGTCCGGAGCGCAGACGAGGTGGCAGCGGCGTTCGAGCAGACGCAGCGGGATTTCGGCAGGCAGATCGGTTGCGTGGTGGTCAACGCGGGCATCGGCGTGCCACCTGGACCCATCGCGCAGTTCGATCCGGAGAATTTCCGGCGCCTGATCGAAGTCAACGTCGTGGGCGCGTTCAACGTGCTGCGCGAAGCCGGGCAGCGCGTTGCCGACGGCGGTTCGATCGTGGCGATCACCACGTCCATGGTGCGCCACGCCGTGCCGGGGTTCGGCCCGTATGCCGGCACGAAGGCTGCCGTCGAGTGCATGGTGCGCTCGATGGCAAAGGAAATTGCGTCGCGCATGGTTCGCGTCAACGCGGTCGCGCCCGGCCCCGTCGACACGGATCTCTTCCGCGCCGGCAAGACGGAGGAGGCAAAGCAGCGCTCGGCGGCGCTTAGCCCCTTCAACCGCATTGGCACGCCCGAGGAAGTCGCCCGGGTCGTGGCATTCCTTGCCTCCGACCAGGCTTCCTGGGTGCACGGACAAATCGTGCAGCCGAATGGGGGAATGATCTGAACGAAACGGTCGACGTGGTGGTGGTCGGGGGCGGAGGCGCCGGCCTGGCCGCGGCGATCGAAGCGCGCGCCGCCGGGGCGAGCGTGCTGCTCCTGGAGAAGAACCCGAAGCTCGGCGGCTCCACGGCATGGTCCATCGGTTCGATCACCTCCACGGGTACGCCGCACCAGGCGCGCGCCGGGATCGTCGACAGCCCGGCCGATCACTGGGCCGACATGCCGGGCTTCGCCGGGGACCTGCAGGCGCGCGACAACGACGAGTTGCGCCGCGTACTCTGCGAGGAGATTCCGGGAACGTTTCGATGGCTGCTCGACTCGGGCATCCGCTTCATGGGCCCGATGCCCGAGCCGCCGCACCGCCGGCCGCGCATGCACAACGTGCTGCCGAACTCGCGTTCATTCATCTATCACCTGGAACGGCGCGCGCGCCACGCTGGGGTCGGGATCCGGACCCGCGAGAAGGTTGCCGGCATCGACGTCCGGTCTGGAAAAGTCTGCGGGGTAGCGACCCAGAGCCGCCAAATCAAGGCGGACAAGGCCGTGATCCTCGCGGCCGGTGATTTCACCAACAGCCCGGAACTCAAGGCGCGCTTCATGGGGCCGCAAGAGGCGAAAGTGGAAGGCGTCAATGTCACGGCCACGGGCGACGGCCAGCGGATGGCGGAGGCGCTGGGCGCCAGGATCCTGAATGGCGACCTCGCGCTGGGACCGGAACTGCGCTTCATCGCGCCCGCGAAGGAAACGCTGGTACGCCGCCTGCCGCCCTGGCCCGCGCTGGCTGCGTTCATGGAGTGGTCGATGGATCACTTGCCGGCGGCGATCCTGCGGCCGTTCCTGATGCAATTCCTGACTACTGCGCTGGCGCCTTCACCCGTGTTGTTCGAGGCCGGCGCGCTGCTCGTGAACCGGCGCGGCGAGCGCTTCGGCGACGAACTCGACCGGCCTGCGTACCGGGTGCCGGACCAGCCCGGCAAGATCGCCTACATTCTCCTGGACCGGACCCTGGCCGCCCGATTCTCGGCCTGGCCGGACTTCATCTCCACCGCACCGGGGGTGGCTTACGCCTACATTCCAGACTACCGCCGCAACCGGCCCGATGTGTTCACGCAAGCAGACACCTTGGCGCAGCTCGCCGAGAAGCTGGACATGCCCGCGTCTGCGCTGACAACCAGCGCCATGGAAAAGCTTGCGGCGCCGCCCTATATCGCGCTCGGGCCCGTGCGCTCGGTGTTTGTCCACGCAGAAGGCGGCCTCGCGGTGGACGCACAGCATCGCGTGCTGGACGCGGGCGGCGAGCCGATCGCCGGACTGTACGCTGCCGGGTCTGCAGGTCAGGGCGGATTGCTGCTGAAGGGGCACGGCCACCATCTCGCCTGGGCGTTCGTTTCCGGCCGCAGGGCAGGCCGCTTCGCCGCAGGGAAGAAATCGTGAACATTGCATTCCAAGGAGAAATCGTGCGGAAACTGTACGGGATACTTGCAGTGTCGCTGGCAATCGCCGCGTCGAACGCCGGCGCACAGTCCCCGAAACTGGAGGTGCTTTGGCTGGGCCAGTCGGCATTCCGCATCGCGACCGCCGGCGGCAAGGTGATTTTGACCGATCCTTGGCTGCTGCAAAACCCGCTCACGCCGGACAGGTTCAAGGACCTTGCCGCGCTGGGAAAGGTGGACCTGCTGCTGGTTTCGCACGGCCATGGCGACCACATCGCCGACGCGCCCGCGATCGCGAGGTTGAACGCCATTCCGCTGTGGGCGCCGGGCGACCTGAACATGACGCTGACTACTCTCGGCATACTGCCGCCGGCACAGTTGCCGCGCTTCAACAAGAGCGGACGCATCGCCCCCGTCGCCGGAATCACGGTAACGATGGTCCACGCGGAGCACTCCTCGGTCTACGTCTGGCGCAACCCCGCTACGGGCAGGGACGAAACGCACCCCGGCGGGGAGCCCGTTGGCTTTATCATTGAATTGGAAAACGGCTTCCGGATCTGGCACATGGGCGACACCGGCCTGTTCGGCGACATGAAGTGGATCGCCGACTACTACAAGCCCGACCTGGTGCTGATCCCAATCGGCGGCCACTTCACCATGGATCCGGCGGACGCCGCTTATGCGCTGCGCGAGCTGATCAGGCCGAAATTCGCGATCCCGATGCATTTTGGCGCCAACCCGCTGGGCAAGGGCACGCCGGAGGAACTGCGGCAAGCCCTCGGCAACGCGCCGGTCAGGCTGCTTGTGCTCAAGCCGGGCGAATCGGCGCAATTTTGAGAAGAGGAAGAAGCATGGACTGGGACGTGATCGTCGTCGGCGCCGGAAACGCCGCTTTTTGCGCCGCGCTGTCCGCCGCCGAATCCGGCAAGAAGGTGCTCGTGCTGGAGCGTGCGCCGGAAGGAGACTCGGGCGGCAACTCTCGCTTCACCGCCGGGCTGATGCGCGTCGCCTACAGCGGCGTCGAGGACCTGAAGAAGGCGATTCCCGACCTTTCGCCCGAGGAGATCGCGCGCAGCGATTTCGGCACCTACACCGAAGAGCAGTTCCTCGACGACATGGGACGCGTGACCGAGTATCGCTGCGATCCGGATTTGACCGAGATTCTCGTCAAGAACTCCCTGTCCACGGTTGAGTGGATGCGCAAGAAAGGCGTGCGCTTCACCGCCGCCTGGGGCAGGCAGGCGTTCAACATCGGCGGCAGGTTCAAGTTCTGGGGCGGCCTCACCGTGGAAGCGGTCGGCGGCGGGCCGGGCCTGGTGGAATCGCTGACGGCCATCGCGCGCAAGAACGGCATTGAAATCTGGTACGAGGCGCGGGCCAGGGAACTCCTGACCAATGACTCGGGCGTTACCGGAGTCGTCGTCAAGCACCAGGGAAAGACCAGGAACCTGCAGGCTAAAGCGGTCGTTCTCGCCGCCGGCGGCTTCCAGGCCGATCCCGAGCAGCGCACGCGCTACCTGGGCCCGGGATGGGAACTGGCCAAGGTGCGCGGCACTCGCTTCAACACGGGCGACGGCATCCGCATGGCGCTCGCCGCCGGCGCGGCGCCCACCGGCAACTGGTCCGGCTGCCACGCCGTGGCCTGGGAGCGCAATGCGCCCGAGTTCGGCGACCTCGCGATCGGCGACCAGTTCCAGAAGCACTCCTACCCCTGGGGCATCTACGTCAACGCCGAGGGGAAACGCTTTGTCGACGAAGGCGCGGATTTCCGCAATTACACCTACGCCAAGTACGGCCGCGTGATCCTGTCGCAGCCCGGCCAGTTCGCCTGGCAGATTTTCGACGCGAAAGTGAAAGCGCAACTGCGCGACGAATACAAGATCAAGCAAGTCACCCGGCGGGTGGCCAACACGCTGGAAGAACTGTGCGCCAAGCTCGAGGACACCGACGGCAAGGCCGCGCTGGAGGAAATCCGCCAGTACAACGCCGCGGTGCAGACGGATGTCCCCTTCAATCCCAACATCAAGGACGGCCGGGGCACGAAGAACCTGAGAATCAACAAGAGCAACTGGGCCAATACGCTCGACACCCCGCCCTTCGAGGCCTACGCGGTGACCTGCGGCATCACCTTCAGCTTCGGCGGGCTGAAGATCAACGCCGACGCGCAGGTGATGTCGTCGGACGGTGCGCCGATCCCAGGCCTGTACGCCGCCGGCGAGCTGGTCGGCGGCATCTTCTGGTTCAACTATCCGGGCGGCACCGGGCTCACCAACGGTTCGGTGTTCGGGAAGATAGCCGGCGCTTCCGCCGCTAAGGCTTAGCCGGCGCGTCCTTGCGTGCTTCCTCGATCAGCCAGTCTTCGAAAGCCTTCACGTCGCGGTTGCCCGCGGCGCGTGCCGAGCGCACCACGAAGTAGCCGCGCGAGGAAACCACCGACGTCTTGAACGGCTTCACCAGCGTCTTCTCCCTCAGCAGGCGGCGCAGCAGCGGCAGGCGCCCGAGCGCCACGCCCTGCCCGTTCACCGCCGCCTGCACGAGCTGGTCGTACTGGTTGAACTGCAGCGTGCCGGCGGGCTTGAGGTCCCGCAGTCCATGCGCATGCAGCCACAGGTTCCATTCCGCCCAGGAGTACTTCGCGTCGTCCGAATGCAGCAGCACGTGCGCGCGCAGGTCGGCCGGTTCGCGCAGCGGCCGCGCAGGATCGGCCGCCAGCGCCGGACTGCAGACCGGGAGCACCGATTCCTCGAACAAAGCGAGCTGGCCCGCCATTTCGGCGTCCGCCGCGTAGCGGATCGCGATGTCGATTCCTTCGCGCTCGAGATTGACCGTTTCGTAGGAAGCGGAGATGCGCACGTCGACGCCCGGATTCGCCTGCAGGTAGGCGTTCAGGCGCGGAATCAGCCAGAGCGAGGCGAAGCCCGGCGTCGTCGTCACGGTGACCGTGCGCGCGGCCGCCGCGCCCCGCAGTTTCTGGGTCGCCTCCTGGAGTTCGCCAAGTACCCTCTGTGCCACCTGGTGGTAGCGCTGGCCGGCCTCGGTCAGCAGCAGCGCGCGCGTGCGGCGCTCGAACAACTTGCGGCCCAGGCTTTCCTCCAACGCCTGGATCTGGCGGCTAACTGCTGATTGCGTAAGGAAAAGTTCGCCCGCGGCCTTGGTGAAGGACAGGTGTCGCGCCGCCGCCTCGAAGGCCAGCAGCAGTTCCAGCGGGGGTACCTGCCAGCGTTCGCTATGCATGCTTTTTACACATCCATAAGATTCGAAATGAGCGTTTGTCCCTCTGAGGAATGGCGCTCAGCATGGATGCACGTAAAACATGTGTCAAGGAGAACCACCATGGATCTCAGCCAAATTGCAGGCAGCATCCCCCTCCACAGCGGCCAGCCCCTGCGGCTGCTGAACGGCTACGGCCGGCGCATCACGGTCCTCGAAGGCAACGTCTGGGTCACCCAGGACGGCGACCCGCGCGACGTGGTCCTGCGCGCGGGCGACGACTTCCGCTTCGACCGGCCGGTCGCCGCGATCGTGTCGGCGCTGGACGGCAACGCCCGCATCGTGCGTCAGGATGGCGTCGATGTCGGCGCCGTCGGCGGGCAAAACCGGCAAGGCTTCGCGGCGGCGCTGTCCCGGTTCTGGAACGTGCTGCGCGATGCGCGGCACGCCGAACAGGTCCGGGCGAACCTGCGCGGCCTAAGCGACTACACGCTTGCCGACGTCGGCCTGCAGCGCACGGCCTGCGGAGTGACGCGCCATGGCTGAAGCGCCGGCGGTCGCGCGCAGCACGCTGCGTTATCCGGCGGAATCGGTCGAAGTCAGGATGCTCGCCGACGGCCGCCCACTGCTGATCCGGCCGATGGGCGCCAAAGACGCGGAGCTGTTCCAGGACTTCGTGCGCAGGCTTTCGGTCAGCTCGCGTTACCAGCGCTTCCAGGGCGGGGTGCGCGAACTCCCGCCCGAGCTTTTGCGGCGCTTGCTTGCGGTCGACTACGGTCGCAGCATGGCTTTCGCCGCGGTACTGTTCGAGCACGGCCGCCGGCGGATGATCGGCGAAGCGCGCTACGCACCGGCGCTGGACGGCTCCGGCGCGGCCGATTTCGCGCTCGCCGTCGCCGACGGCTGGCAGCGGCAGGGCATCGGCCGCCTGCTGTTCGAACACCTGCTGAAGTACGCCGAACAACACGGCGTCTCGCGCATGCAGGGAGACGTGCTCCACGCGAACACCGCCATGCTCGGCCTCGCCCGGGAGTTCGGCTTCAGCCCGCGCCTGCATCCGGACGGCGCCTGGCTGACGCGCGTCGAACGCCGCCTGGGCAGCCTGTCCCTCGCCGCCTAGGAGATTTTTCCAGGCAGTTGCATTTGCAATTACATGGCGTAGGCTGCGCGGTCTTCCCTTCAAAAGGACTACGCCATGAAGCTCTATTACTCCCCTGGTGCGTGCTCGCTCGCGCCCCACATCGCGATGCGCGAAGCCGGCATCCCGGTCGATCTGAAAAAGGTGGACCTGAAGGCCAAGCAGTACGAAGGCGGCGACTACAAGCAGGTGAACGGCAAGGGCTACGTGCCCGCGGTTGAAACGCCGGAGGGGGTGTTGACCGAGGCGCCGGTGATCCTGCAGTACATCGCCGACCAGAAGCCCGAGAGCGGCCTCGCGCCCAAGCCCGGCGACGCGGCGCGCTACAAGATGCAGGAGATGCTCAACTTCATCACCTCCGAGATGCACAAGGGCATGGGCAACTTCTTCAACCCGGCGTTGAACGACGGCTGGCGGCAGGCGGTGACCGACCGCCTGGGCGTACGCCTTGACTGGTTGGCGAAGCAACTGGAGGGGAAGCAGTACCTCATGGGCGACAAGTTCACCGTGGCCGATGCTTACCTGTTCACCATCCTCAACTGGGCCGGCCCGTCCAAGTTCGACCTCTCGAAATGGCCGGCCGTCGTCGAATATCAAAAGCGCGTCGCCGCGCGGCCCAAGGTGCAGGAAGCCCTGAAGGCCGAGGGCCTCGTCAAGTAACTCCGCAAGCCGTGGCAACCGCGCTCCCCGTCCTGTTCCTCTCGCACGGCTCGCCGATGCACGCGATCCAGCCGGGGGCAGTGCGCGGGGTGTGGGAAAGCATCGCCGCCGGACTGCCGAAACCGAAGGCGATCCTGATCGCCTCGGCGCACTGGGAAACGAACATCCCCGCTTTCACCGGCGCGGCGAAACCGGAAACCATCCATGACTTCTACGGTTTCCCGAAACCGCTGTACGAGATCCAGTATCCCGCAACGGGAAGTCCCGATCTGGCTTCGCGTGCGCTAGGCTTGTTGAAAAATTCCGGGCTTGAAGCACAAACAGACCCCATGCGTGGCCTCGATCACGGCGCCTGGTCGCCTCTGCTCTACATGTACCCGAAGGCCGACGTGCCGGTGGTTCAGATCGCGGTGCAGACGGAACTCGGGCCGCGGCACCACCTGGAAGTCGGGCGCGCACTCGCGCCGCTCGCGCGCGAAGGCGTGCTGATCATCGGCTCGGGTCACCTGACGCACAACCTGCGCGACCGCGGCAATGGAACGACCGCTCCCTACGCGCTCGCTTTCCAGGCCTGGGTGAAGCAACGCATTGACCGGCACGAACTCGACGTACTCGCGGATTACCGCCGCCTATCGCCCGACGGCGCGCGCGCTCACCCGACCGACGAGCATTTCCTGCCGCTTTACATCGCGCTCGGCGCTGCGGGCGAGAACTACAGCCCCGAGCGTCTTTATGACGGAATCGAAATGGGCGCGCTGGCGATGGACGCCTACCTGTTCCGGGCGGGCGGCGCGCCGGCGAACTGACGCCCCCGTCAGCCGGGGCGCTTGCGCTTCAGCAGCACCGCGACCAGTTCGAGGCCGACCGCAAAACCGAAGAGCACGATCGCCAGCACGACGTCTTCGATCGGCGCGATCAGGAAGTAGTAACTGCTGGCCAGCGCGCACAGGATGCCGGCCCAGATGCAGATGACAGATCCGTAATGTTCCAGCGGGTTCGTATCGAGTTTCACTGCAAGCGCGGAACTCCGTCCTCGCGCCGTTGTCACGGCGACGCGGCCACTATACACAGCGTCAGCGCCGCGGCACAATAATGCCGGTAATGTAATCGCAAGTCCCGGAGTTCCGCGGCATTTCACCGTTTCCCAGCAGCAAAATCCGGCCCCGCGTTGAGCGCCACATCAGGGAGAACATTCGTGTCCGCAAAGCATCTGCTTGCCATGCTGAAAGCCAGCTGCGCCTGCGCGCTCGGCGCGGCGCTGCTCGCCCTGCCCGGCTGCTCCGGCAAGGGCTCCGGCCAGGCGCCGGTGCCCGAAGTGACGGTAATGAAGGTCGCGCTGCAACCGGTCACGGTATCCGAGGAGTTCGTCGCCCAGACCGAGGCCGTGGATACCGTCGAGATACGCGCGCGCGTGAGCGGCGTGCTCGAGCGCCAGGCTTTCGTGGACGGCGCGCGGGTGAAGAAAGGCGAGCTGCTGTTCGTCATCGACCAGCAGCCGTTCATCGCGGCACTGGCGCAGGCCAAGGCGTCGCTCGCGCAGGCGCGCGCGAACCACCTCAATTCGAAGCAGGTGCTGGAGCGCGTGCGACCGCTGGTCGCCGACCAGGCGATCAGCCAGCAGGACCTGGACGCCGCGACCGCGAAGGAAGCGGCCGACGCCGCCAGCGAGGAAGCCGCGCAGGCGCAGGTCACGACGGCCGCGCTGAACCTGGACTACACCACGATCCGCGCATCGCGCGACGGCGTCATCAGCAAGGCGCTGCTCAAGCCGGGCAGCCTGGTCAATGCCTCCACTACGCTGCTGACCACCCTGTATTCGATCGACCCGATCTACGTCAATTTCGTGGTCAGCGAACAGCGGCTCCTGGAGCTGCAGAAGCAGCTGAAGCGCGATCCCGCCGGCGACAAGGGAGGGCTGCCGCCGCTGCGGCTCAAGCTCATCGACGGCAGCGAGTACAAGTACCCCGGCAAGCTCAATTTCGTCGATGCCGCGGTCGATCCCCGGGCCGGCACGCTGCAGCTGCGGCTTCTGGTGCCGAATCCGGAACACGAGCTGCGCGCCGGCCAGTTCGTCCGCGTGGTGGTGCCCGCGGCGCAGGACGTGAACGCGGCCCGCGTGCCGCAGCAGGCCGTGCAGGAACTGCAGGGCAAGCGTTCGGTATTCGTCGTCGGCGCCGACGGCAAGCTCGCCTACCGCGAAATCGACGCCAAGCTGCGCATCGGCAACGACTGGGTGGTGGAAAGCGGCCTGCAGGCGGATGAACTCGTGGTAGTCGAGGGGATCAACAAGGTCCGCGCCGGCATGGCGGTCAAGCCCGTGCTGCAGGGCGCCGCCGCATCGTCGGAACCCGGCAAGAGCAAGAACTGATGTTCGATTTCTTCATCGACCGGCCGGTCTTTTCGACCGTCATCTCGCTGATCATCACGCTCTCCGGCCTGGTCGCCTCGGTCGGGCTGCCGCTCGCGCAGTATCCGCAGATCGTGCCGCCGCAGGTGCAGGTGACGACCACCTTCCCGGGCGCCAACGCCGAAACCGTCGCGCAATCCATCGCCGCGCCGCTCGAGCAGCAGATCAACGGCGCGCGCAACATGATCTACATGGATTCCAAGAGCGCCAACGACGGCAGCTACAACCTGCTCGTCACCTTCGACGTCGGCACCAACCAGGACCTCGCCGCCGTCGACGTGCAGAACCGCGTCGCGATCGCGCAGACTTCGCTGCCGCCGGACGTGCTGCGCCAGGGCGTGCAGCTGCGCAAGGTATCGACGGATTTCCTCGAGGTGTTCGCGCTGATCTCGCCGAACCGAACCTTCGACAACGTGTTCCTCTCCAACTACGCGCTGCTGAACATCCAGGACGCGCTGTCGCGCATCAAGGGCGTCGGCTTCGTGCGCATCTTCGGCGCGCGCGACTACAGCATGCGCATCTGGCTCGATCCCGACAAGATGGCGCGGCTCGGCGTCACCACCAGCGACGTGACGCGCGTGATCCAGGAGCAGAACCAGGTCGCGCCCGCCGGCCGGCTCGGCCAGGCGCCGTCGCCGCCGGGGCAGCAGATGCAGTACACCGTCTACATGCAGGGTCGCCTGTCCAAGGTGTCGCAATACGAGGACATCGTCATCAGCGCGGCCACCAACGGCCAGATCGTGCGCCTGAAGGACGTGGCGCGCGTCGAGCTGGCCGGCGTCGATTACTCGATCAACGTCGAGGAAGGCGGCAACCCTTCCGCCTTCATCGGGCTGTTCCTGTCGCCGGACGCGAACGCGCTCGACGTCGCCAAGGAAGCCAAGCGCGTGATGGACCAGCTGGCGGAGAACTTCCCGCCCGACATGGCCTACACGATCCCCTTCGCCACCACGCCGTTCGTCACCGAATCGCTGAAGGAGGTCGTGAAGACGCTGTTCGAGGCGATCCTGCTGGTGCTGGTCGTGGTGTTCGTGTTCCTGCAGAGCTGGCGCGCGACCCTGATTCCGATGGCGGTGGTGCCGGTGTCGCTGGTGGGCACCTTCGCCGCGTTCGTCGCGCTCGGATTCTCGATCAATACGCTCACGCTGTTCGGCATGGTGCTGGCGATCGGCATCGTGGTCGACGACGCCATCGTGGTGGTCGAAGCGGTGCAGCACAAGCTCGACAACGAGCAGATGACGCCGAACCAGGCGGCCAAGGCCGCGATGGCCGAGGTCGGCGCGCCGGTGATCGCGATCGCGCTGGTGCTGGCGGCGGTCTTCATCCCGGTCGCCTTCCTGGGAGGCCTGACCGGGCAGCTCTACAAGCAGTTCGCGCTCACGCTTGCGACCGCGGTGCTGCTGTCGGCGGGCTGCGCCCTGACGCTGACGCCGGCGCTGTGCGCCCTGCTGCTTCGGCCGGCCAGCCAGGACAAGCCGACCGGTCCCCTGGCCCGGTTCTTCGGCCTGTTCAACCGCGCCTTCGCCGCGTTCAAGGCGCGCTATTCCGCTACGGTCGCCTTTCTCATCCGGCGCGCGGTCCTGGTGGCGATCACGTTCGCGGTCCTGCTGGTGGCGGTCTACGGCTTGGTGAGCACGCGGCCGACCGGGCTGGTTCCGGAAGAGGACCAGGGCTACCTCTTCGTCATCCTCCAACTACCGGCGGGAGCCTCGCTCGAACGGTCCACGGCGGCCGCCCATAAGGTCCAGGAAATTCTCAGCAAGCAGGTCGACGGCGTGGCGGGAGTGGCGACGCTGGCCGGCTTCAACCTGCTCACGGGCCTGACGACGTCGTACAACGCGACCTGCTTCATCCGCCTGAAGCCCTGGGACGAGCGCCGGTCCCCGGACAAGCGCGCGGGCGCTCTCGTGCGCAAGATGACCGGCCTGCTGAACGCGCAGATCAAGGACGCCAACGTGCTGGTCCTGAACGCGCCGCCGATCCGCGGCCTGGGGACCACCGGCGGCTTCGAATTCGTCCTGCAGGACCGCGCCGGCGGCGACCCGAAATTGTTCTCGCAGACCCTGCAGGGATTCCTCGCCGAGGCGCGCAAGCGGCCCGAGCTCGGCTTCGTCTTCGCCAACTACGACGACCGCGTGCCGCAGGTGGAATACGAGGTCGACCGCGACAAGGTCAAGTCCTACGGCGTCTCGCTCGCGGACGTGTTCTCCACGCTGCAGGTCCTGCTTGGCGGCTACTACGTGAACGACTTCAACCTGTTCGGCCGCACCTTCAAGGTCCAAGCGCAGGCCGAGTCCTGGGCGCGCGCCCAGCCCGAGGACGTGAAGCACTATTACGTGAGGAGCGCCGCCGGCGACATGATCCCGCTGTCGGCCGTGTTGCGCGCCAAGCCGCTGAACGGGCCGGAATACTACGAGCGCTACAACATCTACCGCGCGGCGACGGTGAACGGCGGCGCCGCGCCGGGCTACAGCTCGGGCCAGGCGGTGGCGACGATGGAGGAACTCGCGAAATCGCTGCCGCAGGGCTTCGCCTACGAATGGACGGGCTCGACCTACCAGGAGAAGAAGACCGGCGGCCAGACCGGCTACATCTTCGCGCTGTCGCTGATGTTCGTATTCCTGGTGCTGGCGGGGCTGTACGAAAGCTGGGCGATGCCGGTCGCGATCCTGATGGTGGTGCCGTTCGGCGTGTTCGGCGCCTTTTCGGGACTGGCGCTGCGCGGCCTGGACAACAACGTCTACGCCCAGGTCGGGCTGGTGATGCTGATCGGCTTGGCGGCGAAAAATGCCATCCTGATCGTCGAATTCGCCAAGCTTGCGCACGACCGCGGCGCCTCGATCGTGCATGGCGCGATGGAAGGCGCGCAATTGCGGCTGCGGCCGATCCTGATGACTTCGTTCGCCTTCATCCTCGGCACGCTGCCGCTGGCGATCGCCACCGGCGCCGGCGCCGGGGCGCGCCTGTCCCTCGGCAACACGGTCGTCTCGGGCATGCTGTTCGCCACGGTCATCGGCATTTTCGTGATTCCGGTGTTCTACGTCGTCATCCAGCGGATCAGCGAACGCAAGGCGCCGTTCCGCCACGACGCGGACGAGGCGCAGGACGGCGCCGCATGAGGCGGCTGCCCGTCCGCGCGGCGCGCGCGCTGGCGCTTGCGGCGACGCTGGCGCTGCCCGGCTGCACGCTGTTTCCGCCGTACCAGCGCCCGCCCGTCCAGGCGCCGGAATCGTTCCGCGGCCAGGCCGCGCCGGCCAGCACGCCGCAGTCGCTCGCCGACCTCGACTGGGGCGAGGTCTACCGCGACCCGGTGCTGGAAAAGCTGATTGCGACCGGGCTGGCGCAGAACTACGACCTGAAGATCGCGACGGCCCGCGTCGAGCAGTTCCAGGCGCTCGCCAGCGTTGCCGGCCTCGGCTCGATTCCGCTCGTCGCCGCGAGCGGCGTGCGCGGCGGAAACAGGTATTCGACCGTGGGCCCCACCCCGTACCCGAGCACGGCGCCCAATCCCGCCAACTCGTATTCGGCCAACATCGTCGCCAGCTATGAAATCGATTTCTGGGGCCGCATCTCCAATGCGCAAGCGGCAGCCAAGGCCGACCTGCTGACGAGCGAGTACGCGCGCGAAACCGTGCGCATCACCCTCATCGCCAACGTGGCGACGACCTATTTCGGGCTGCGCACGCTCGACCGGCAGCTCGCGATCACCCGGCGCACTCTCGCCACGCGCGAGAAATTCCTGGAATTGACCCGCGCGCAGTTCAAGCGCGGCGTGGTTTCCGGACTGGACGTGAACCGCGCCGAGGCGAGCGTAGCGACCGCGCGCGCCGCCATTCCCGACCTGCAGCGGCAGGCCACGCAGACCGAGAACCTGCTGCAAGTACTGCTGGGCCAGAACCCCGGGCCGATCCTGCGCGAAGCGACGGGCGAAGCGCAGTTCTTCCCGGTTCCGCCGGAGGTGCCGGCGGGCCTGCCCGCGACGCTGCTCGAGCGGCGTCCGGACCTGCGCCAGGCGGAAAGCAACCTGGTCAGCGCCAACGCCCAGCTGAAATCGGTCAAGGCCTCGCTGTTTCCCACCATCTCGCTCACCGCGGCGCTCGGATCGCTCAGCAAGGCCCTCAGCGGCCTTTTCACCGGGCCTGCGGGCACCTGGGCCTGGGGGCTCGGCTTCCTGCAGCCGATCATCGATATCAACCGCAACACCTACCAGGTCGACGTGTACACCGCGCGCGAGAAGGAGGCGATCCTCGCGTACCAGGCGGCCGTGTCCCAGGCGTTCCGCGAGGTCGCCGATGCGCTCGCGGCGCGCCAGGCCTACGCCGAGCAACTGGTGGCGCAGGAAGACCAGGTGCGGGCGCTGCGCGCCGCGAGCCAGCAGGTACTGAAACGCTATGCCGCCGGCTACTCGTCCTACTTCGAGGTCATCGACGCCGACGGCTCCCTGTTCGCGGCCGAACTGCTGCTGGCGCAGGCCTACCAGAATTCGCTCTCTTCCTTCGTCCAGCTCTATCGTTCTCTCGGCGGCGGCTGGAAAAACGCGGATCTCATCAACACGCCCTGAAGCGGCGCGCAGCCTCGCGGTACACTAGGTCGCGAGCCGATGAAAACAAGAAAAGCCAGCCGCGCCCTGCTCGGCCTCACGCAGGGCGAATACGCAAGGCTGCAGCGCCTGCGCAATCCGGAGAAAATCCAGGAATTCCTCTACGGCCTGAAGCAGAACTTCGAGCTGCAGGGCGAGACCTGCAATTCGGTGCGCACCGTGCTGAAGGAGCGCCGCGCGCACTGCATCGAAGGCGCGATCACCGCCGCCTGCGCGCTCTGGATCCACGGCGAGCCGCCGCTGCTGCTCGACTTGCAGGCGGTGCACGACTTCGACCACGTCGTCGCCCTGTTCCGGCGCAACGGCCGCTGGGGTGCGATCTCCAAGACCAACGGCATCGGCCTGCGCTGGCGCGATCCGGTCTACGCCAGCCCGCGCGAACTCGCGATGTCCTATCTGCACGAGTACTACAACAAGCGCGACCGCAAGACGCTGCGCACCTATTCCGTCCCCTACGACCTGCGCCGCATGAAACCCGCGGACTGGGTCACCGCGGAGGACGGCGCCTGGGACCTGGTCGACAACCTGGAAGCGGCGCGCCACTACAAGTTGATGAGCCGCGCCCAGGCGCGCAGCCTGGTCCGCCGCGATCCCTTCGAGAGGGAGGTGGGCAATCTCCTGCAGTACAGGAGGCCGAAGAAGAAATAGGGGTTCTGACCCCCCTTTTTTATTTCTCTTCGACCTTGCCGATTTTCTCCAGCGCGACGGCCAGGCGCTTCGCGTCGTTGTCCCAGTACTTCTGGAATTCCGGCGCGTCGAGGTAGGAAACCGGCGTCTCCACCTTGGCCATGGCCGCCTTGAACTCGGCCGAGTTGGCGGCTTCGCGCACCGCCTCGCGCAATTTCGCGAGGATCGGCGCGGGTGTTGTGGCGGGCGCGACCACGCCGGACCAGATGTAGAACTCGGCGTCGTAGCCCAGTTCCTTGAAGGTCGGAATGTCCGGCAGCAGGTCCAAGCGCCTGGCGCTCCAGCTCGCCAGCGCGCGCATCTTGCCGCCCTTGATCTGGCCGATCGCCGCGGCCGGCCCCGAGGCGAGCGCCTGGACCTGGCCGCCGAGCAGCGCGGTCACCGCCGGCCCGCCACCCGCGTACGGAACGTGGAACAGCTTGATGCCTGCCGCGTTGGCGAAGATCTCCATCGATACGTGCAGCGTGCCGTAGACGCCGGAGGACGAATAATTGATCTTGCCGGGATTCGCCTTCGCCGCATCGACGAAATCCTTGAGCGTCTTGTAGGGCCCGTCGGCGCGCACCACCAGCACCGTGGGATCGGCGGTGATCAGCGCGACCGGCGCGAAGTCCTTCATCTCGTAGGCCGGCTGCCTGCCGTTGATCCGGTCCGAGGCTGGGAAGATCGAGATCGACGACAGTGCCATGAGGATGGTGTAGCCGTCCGGCGGCGCCTTCGCCACCGTCGCGGTGCCCGTCGCGCCGCCGGCGCCCGCGCGGTTGATCACCAGCACCGGCTGCTTGAGCGTCTTCTCCATCGCCACCGCGAGCGGGCGCCCGACGATGTCGGCCACGCCGCCGGGCGGGAACGCCACCACCATGCTGATCGGCCTGGTCGGCCAAGCGTCCTCCGCATGCAGCCAGGGAGAGACCAGGAAGCAGGCAACAGCAATGAAAATTCCGCGCATTTTTTCACTCCTCCCGCCGTGCAGTTTACAAGCTGTTACACCGTTTGCATTTGGATAACGGACAAAAGGCCCGCGCCGGCGTCCAATGGGCAGCAACAACGAAAAGGAGGCAAAAATGAACGCCAGAAAAATCGCACTCGGCCTTGCAACCGGCGCCGCCCTGCTGGCGGCCGCCCCCGCCTTTGCGCACGACTTTGGCTGGCGCGCGAGGCCCTACTCCCCGCACTACTACCGCGCCCCGGCCTACGCGTACTACCCGGCCCGCCCGGTGGTGGTCGCGCCCCCGCCGGTGGTCTACGCACCTGCCCCGGTCTACTACGCCCCGCCGGCGCCGGTCGTCTACGGCACGGTGCCAATCGCGCCGGGCTTCCGGGTGAACTTCGGCATACGGCTCTAGGCTGTAATTCTTCATGCCTTTCTCCGACCCATCGGCAATAATCGGAAAAAGGAGAAAGGCATGAAGCGCCGCACCCTGCTCAAATTGCTCGCCGCCGGCCCGTTCGTCGGCGCCGCCGGCCCTGTCCACGCGGCCCAGCCGAAAACCATGAAAGACGTCGAAGCCCTGCAGGCCGGCTGGAAGAGCCTGCTCGCCCCCGGCACCGAGGTGCCGAACCCCGCGCCGCCGCTCAAGCTCTCCAACGACGAGTGGCGCAAGCGCCTTGCGCCCGCGTCCTACGACGTGCTGCGCGAGGAAGGCACCGAGCGCGCCGGCACCAGCCCGCTCGACCACGAGAAGCGCGCCGGCGTGTTTGCCTGCGCCGGCTGCGGCCTGCCGCTGTTCACCTCGGACATGAAGTTCGACAGCGGCACCGGCTGGCCGTCATTCTTCACGACCATTCCCGGCGTGTTCCAGACCTCGTCCGACTACAAGATCATCTACCAGCGCACCGAATACCACTGCGTGCGCTGCGGCGGCCATCATGGCCACGTGTTCGATGACGGCCCGCCGCCGACCGGCAAGCGCTACTGCAACAACGGCGTGGCGCTGAAGTTCATTCCGAAGGGCTAGGGAAGGGAGGGGCCCCTCGCCTCCTGCAAGCCGAGCGCCTCGGCGATCGGCTTTGCGGGGAAATGGAAGCGCACCGGGCCGTCCGGCAGCGCCTTCATGAATTGGTTCAGGTAGGGATCCTTCGAGGAGAGCACTTCGTCAGGCGTGCCCTCGCCCATCAGCTTGCCCTCGGCAATGACGTAAATGTAGTCCACCACCTTGAGCGACTCGGACACGTCGTAGGTGACGATGATCGAGGTCAGGCCGAGCGCATCGTTCAGCTTGCGGATCAGGGTGGCAACCACGTTGAGCGATATCGGGTCGAGGCCGGCGAAGGGCTCGTCGTACATCGCCAGCATCGGGTCGGTGGCGATCGCGCGCGCGAGCGCCACGCGCCGCGTCATGCCGCCCGACAGGTCGCCCGACATCATGTCGCGCGCGCCCCGCAGGCCGACTGCATCCAGCTTCATCAGCACCAGCGAGCGCACCAGTTCCTCGGGCAGCTCGTAGTGCTCGCGGATCGGGAAAGCGATGTTCTCGTACACCGACAGGTCGGTGAACAGGCCGCTCGACTGGAACATCATGCCCATCTTGCGCCGCAGCGCGTAGAGCGCGTCCGAATCGAGTTCGTGCACCGTTTTGCCGTCGACCTTGACCGAACCGCCGGCGGGCGCGAGCTGCCCGCCGATCAGCTTGAGCAGCGTCGACTTGCCGCTGCCGCTGCCGCCCAGGATCGCCACCACCTTGCCGCGCGGAATCTTCAGCGACAGGCCGCGGAAGATCGGCAGTTCCCCATAGGAGAAATGCAGCTCGGAGACTTCGACGAGATCGGCCATCAGCCGCCCAGGGCCTTGAACAGGTCCGCCACCGCGGCGCGCTGCGCGCGCAGGGCTTCGTGGCGCGAGTTCAAAGCGTCCAGCAGGTTGCGCTCGGCATCCAGCACCTCGAGCTGGCTTGCCAGGCCGTTGCGGTATCGGAGGCGCACGAGGCGTAGTGTAGCCTCCAGCGCCACCACGCGGCCGCTTTCGATGTCGTAGCTTTCGCGGGCGCGTTTTTGCGTCGCCAGCGCCGCACGCACTTCGCGGAACGCATTCTGGATCGCGCCCTGGTAGGCGGCCAGCAGCTCGCGCTCGCGCGCCCGGCTTTCGTCGACCTGCGCCTCGAGGCGGCCGGCGGCGAAGATGGTGCCTACGGCCCCGATGGCGATCTGCCAGATGGCGGCCGGCCCCGAGAACAGTGCCGCGAGCGTTGTGGCCTCGCTGCCCGCGTAGCCGGTAAGCGGAATGGACGGGAACATCGCCGCGCGGGCGACCGCGATGCGCGCATTGGCCGCGATCAGCCGCTGCTCGGCCTCGATCAGGTCGGGGCGCCGCAGCAGGAGTTCCGAGGGCAGCCCCTCCGGCACCACCGCCGGGACTTGCACTTTGCTCGTGTCCTCGGCCTCCCTCGCGATCGAGTCCTCCATGATGGATCTCGGACTGCGGCCGAGCAGCACGGCAAGCCCGGCTTCTATGACTTCCCGGTCGCGCTCGAGCGGCGGCAGCTGCCCGCGCCGCGCGGCTGCCTCGGCCTCGAGCTGCCGGTAGTCGAATTCGGAAATCACGCCGTGCTCGAAGCGCTTCTTCTGCAGCGCGAGGCCCTCTTCGAGGAAAGTCACCGCGCGCCGCGTGGACACGACCTCTGCGTCCAGCGCGCGCAGCGCGAACCAGGTCTTGGCGACATCGGCGGCGAGCGCAATGCGCACGGTCTCCTGCGCCGCTTCGCTCGCGAGCAGGTCGGCGCGCGCCGCCTGCGAAGAAGCGCGCAGTTTTCCCCAGAGATCGATCTCGTAGGACACGCTGACCGCGGCCTGGTAGTTGTTTTGCTCGCGCGGTGCGCCGGGCGGCAGGAGCCCCGTGTCCGCGGATGAGAGCGTGCGGTTGCGCGTGAAGCTGGCGTCCACCTGCGGATAGAGGGCCGCGTCCGTCTGCACCAGCAGCGCGCGCGTCTGGTCGACGCGCGCGACCGCGCGCGCGAGGTCGGTATTGTGTTCAAGAGCCTCCGCAACCAGCTTCTCCAGCACGGGATCCGAGTAGATGCTCCACCAGCCGCCGTGCCGCGCCGGGTTCTGGGCGCTTTGGTTCCAGGACGCCGGCAGCTCCACTTCCGGGCGCTGGTAGTCCGGCTTGATGAGCGCGCAGCCGGACATCGCGGCCACCATCAGCAGCGTGATGGATTTGCGCGCGGCCTTATTCAACGGAGGCCTCCCGCTTGCGGTTGGCTTCGGCAATCTCGGCGCGCAGCTCCGCGCTGGAGCGCTTCTCGGTCAGGTGCCGGTCGCTGATCAGCTTGAAGAACATCGGCACGAAGAAGATGGCGAGAAAGGTCGCGGCGATCATGCCGCCCATCACGCCCGTACCCACCGAGTGGCGCGCGCCGGCGCCCGCGCCGGTCGAGACCGCCAGCGGCAGCACGCCGAGGATGAAGGCGAGCGAGGTCATCAGGATCGGCCGGAAGCGCAGCCGCGCCGCCTCGAGCGCCGCGGCGGACGCCGACATGCCCTCGTGATGCTTCATCACCGCGAATTCGACGATCAGGATCGCGTTCTTGGCCGCGAGGCCGAGCAGCGTGACCAGGCCGATCTGGAAATAGACGTCGTTGGTCAGCCGGCCGATCTGCCCCGTGATCAGTTGCATGCCGGGCACGATGAAGGACAGCGTCGACAGCCCGTTCTTGATCCAGATCGCGGCCAGCGCGCCGAAGGTGCCGAACGGCAGCGCCAGCAGCACCGACAGCGGCAACGACCATTTCTCGTACTGCGCCGCGAGGATCAGGAACACCATGATCGCCGCCAGGCCGATGGCGATGCCCGAGGTGCCGCTGGATTTCTTCTCCTGGTAGGAGGCGCCGCCCCAGTCGAAGCTGAAGTCCGGCGGCAGCGTTGCCTTCGCGATTTTCTCCATGCGCTCGATCGCCTCGCCCGAGCTGTAGCCGGGCTTGGCCGAGCCGAAGATCTTCACCGCCGGCAGGTTGTTGAAGCGGTCGAGCGTCTCCGGGCCGGATGAGTACTTGATCTCGGCGAGCGAGGCGAGCGGCACCATGTTGCCCTTCGCCCCGCGCAT
>DATJYN010000193.1:0-17818 GCA_035499575.1 Burkholderiales bacterium
CTGCACAAGCACGAGTTCGACGAGATCGAGACCATCGACATCGTCGATGCCAACGCCGGCAACCACGGCCAGCCGTTCGCCACCAACTTCAATCCCGAGATCAACATCCGCGAAATCACCCAGCGCGGAAGATTCTGGGAAAAAAATGCCTGGCAGGAAACAGACCCCCTCTCCGTGAAGAGGAGCTTCGATTTCCCGGAAGGCATCGGCCCGATGAACATCTACCTCCTGTACCACGAGGAGCTGGAGTCGATCGCCAGGCACTTCCCGAAGCTGAAGCGCGCGCGCTTCTGGATGACCTTCTCGCAGAACTACCTCGACCACCTGCGCATCCTCGGCAACGTCGGCATGACGCGCATCGACCCGGTGCGCTTCCAGGGCCAGGACATCGTGCCGATCCAGTTCCTCAAGGCGCTGCTGCCGGATCCGGCCAGCCTCAGTCCGCTTACCAAGGGCCGCACCTGCATCGGCGTCGTCGCCACCGGCAGCAAGGGCGGCAAGAAGAAGACCGCCTTCATCTACAACATCTGCGACCACGAGGCCTGCTACCGGGAAGTCAAGTCGCAGGCGATCTCCTACACTACCGGCGTGCCCGCGGCGGTCGGCGCGGAGCTGATGCTGACGGGCAAGTGGCGCGGCAAGGGCGTGTTCAACATGGAGCAGTTCGATCCCGATCCTTTCCTCGAGGTGATCGGCCCGCGCGGCCTGCCCTGGAAAGTCGTGAAGCTAGATGCACCCATGGACTGAGCGGTTCGCGCGGCTGGATGCCGGCCGCCTGCCGTCGCCTTGCTTCGTCGTCGATGAAGTTGCCGTCGAAGAAAACCTGCAGATCCTGCATCGCGTCCAAAGGGAAAGCGGCGCGAAGGTGCTGCTCGCCTTGAAGGCCTTCTCCATGTGGAGCCTCGGGCCGCTGGTGGCGAAGTACCTTTCCGGCACCTGCGCGAGCGGCCTGCACGAGGCGCGGCTGGGACGCGAATGCTTCGGCGGGGAGGTGCACACCTATTCCGCCGCGTATACCGAAAAAGACCTGGTAGAGGTTTTGAAGCTGTCTGACCACGTGGTGTTCAATTCGCCGGGCCAGTGGAAAAAATTCAGAAGCATTTGCGAGCAAACGCCAAAACATTTTGGCCTTCGTGTCAACCCGCAACACTCCGAAGGCGCGAATCCGCTCTACGATCCGAGCGCCCCGTTCTCGCGCCTGGGCACGCCGCGCGACGGCATCCGTCCGGGAGACCTCGACGGCTTGACCGGCCTGCACTTCCACAACCTGTGCGAACAGGACTTGCCGCCGCTCGAGCGCACGCTGCAGGCCTTCGAGCGGAAGTTCGGCGACCTGCTGCAGGGCATGCAGTGGGTGAATTTCGGCGGCGGGCATCACATCACGCGCCCGGGCTACCAGGTTGATTCTCTGGTTTCTCTAATACAAGAATTCAAAAAGAGATGGGACGTCCAGGTCTACCTCGAGCCCGGCGAGGCGGTCGCGTGGAAGTCGGGCGTGCTGGTCGCCGAGGTGCTGGACACGATGCAGAACGGCATGCCGATCGCGATCCTCGACACCTCGGCCACCTGCCACATGCCGGACACGCTGGAGATGCCGTACCGCGCGCAGGTCATCGGCGCGGGCGGGCCGAACGAGAAGAAGCACACCTTCCGCCTCGGCGGCCAGTCCTGCCTCGCGGGCGACGTGATCGGCGACTATTCCTTCGACAAGCCGCTCGAGGTCGGCCAGCGCCTCGTGTTCGAGGACATGGCCTACTACACCATGGTCAAGACCACGACCTTCAACGGCGTGCGCCTGCCGTCCATCGCCATCTGGAACTCGAAGAGCGATGCGATCCGCGTGGTGCGGGATTTCGGTTACGAGGATTTCAAGGGAAGGCTGTCGTGAGGTTCTTCGAATCCGAGATTCCCGTCCTGGAGCCGGCGCGGGCGCGCTACCACGTGCTGCCGGTTCCCTACGAGAAAACGGTCTCCTACGGCAACGGCACGGCCAGGGGGCCCGCCGCCATCCTCGAGGCTTCAAGCCAGCTCGAGCGCTTCGACGGCACGAGCGATCCCGGCGCCGAGGGCATCTATACCTGGCCGGCGGTGGATTGTTCGGGCAAGCCTGAAGTTGTCATTGATTTGATTTCAAAAGCAGTAATAAGGATTCTTCAATTGAAGAAAATCCCGGTCGTCCTCGGCGGCGAGCACACCGTGACCTGGGGCGTGATCAAGGGCTACCTGGACGCGGGCGTGAAGGACTTCGGCGTGGTGCAGATCGACGCGCATGCGGACTTGCGAGACGCCTACGAAGGCGACAAGTACAGCCACGCGAGCGTCATGCGGCGCGTGGTGGAGGCGGGCGTGCCGCTGGTGCAGCTCGGCAATCGCGCCTACTGCGAGGAGGAGCGCGATGCGCGGAAGAAGTACGGCGTGAAGGCTTTCGATGCCCTGGAATTGGTCCCCAGGGGAAAAAATTCCATAAAACTTTCGAAGCAGTTCCCGTCGAAAGTCTTCTTTACCGTCGATGTGGACGGCATCGACCCCTCCGTCCTGCCCGCGACCGGAACTCCGGTGCCGGGCGGCCTGGGCTGGTACCAGACGCTGGGGCTGTTCGAGTCGGTGGCGCGCCAGCGGCGCATCATCGGCTTCGACGTCATGGAGTTCGCGCCGATCGCAGGCTTCCATGCCTTCGATTTTGCCGCCGCCATGCTGACCTACAAGCTGATGGGCATCGTCCAGCGCTCTACTTGAGCGGATCCGGCTCGCCCGCCGGCAACGGCGCCTGCGCAACGTTCAGCGTCATCGACACGGCGGTGTAGAAGCCGCTGACGCCGATCAGGTCCATCACCCCCTGCTCGCCGAGCAGCTCGACGGCGCGCCGGTAGGCCGCGTCGCTCACCTGCTTGCTCCGGTGCAACTGCGTGCAGAACTCGTAGACCGCAGCCTCGTCGTCCTTCATGCCTGCCGGCATTTCGTTGCGCGCGAGTTGGGCGGCGATCCCGGGGTCGAGGCCGGCTTTCAGCGCCATCGGCAGGTGCGCGTACCACTCGAACTGCGAGGTCCAGTGGCGCGCGGTGATCAGGATGGCGAATTCGTTCAGCCGCAGCGGCAACGAAGTCTTGAAGCGTATGTATTCGCCGAGCTTCTGCAGCCGCTCGCCGAGCTCGGGGCTGCGCATCCAGGCGTTGAACGGCCCGCGATGCAGCATCCTGTCCATGGCTTCGCGGCTGGCGTCGCCGTTGCCGCGCGGGCCGGCGAGCAGGGACTTGAGGAGCTTGGCCTGCTCGGGCGCCAGCTGCTCCGGCGTGAGGACGGGAAAGCGGTCGGCGGCGATGGCGGTTCCTCTCGCGGTCCTAGAAGTCGCTGGGCTTTATTTTTGAGCCCGGGCCGATCACGGCGGGGCCCTTGGTGCCCGCGGCGCGTTCGTAGTAGCCGTCGCCCGCCTTTTTGTACTGCGTCAGGCCGGAGTTCTTGATCTTGTTCGGCGTGAGCGCGTATTTGCCGCCGAGCGCGACCTTGCTGATCAGGCGCTCGACCGGCTTCCTGCACATGGGGCAGCGCTTGAGCTTGGGTTCGGACAGGCGCTGCATGACTTCAAAGCCGCCCTTGCAGCGCGCGCACTTGCCGGATTTGGGCGCGTAATCGTAGAGGGGCACGGACCCGATTCCTCGTTCAATCGGGCTGGCCGGGCATCTGCGTGCTGGCCGGATCGACGTAGGACCAGGGCCGCTTGCTCCTGGTGATGTGGCAGCCGCCGTTCAGAATCGCAGGCATATCGCAGTTCCCGTTCTTGGTTGTGGAACAATGGTGCCATGATCCGCAAAGGAATCAAGCAGCTCATCGCCGACGCGGAGAAGCACAAGCCCTGATATGGCCTCCCCGAACCGCCGCTCGATGATCCTGCTGCTGGTGCTCAGCGGCGCCATCATTTCCATTTGCATGGGCCTGCGCCAGAGCCTGGGGCTGTTCATGCGGCCGATGACGCTGGACCTGGGCATTTCGGCGGCGAGCTTCGGCTTTGCCATCGCGCTGCAGAACATCGTCTGGGGCATCGCGCAGCCTTTCGTCGGCGCCCTCGCCGACAAGTACGGCGCGCGGCCGGTCATCGTCTGGACCGCGCTTGCCTACGCGCTCGGCCTGGTGCTGATGGTCTATTCGCGCGGCGCCTTCGGCCTGGACGTCGCCGGATTCCTGCTCGGCATCGGCACCGCGGGCTGCGCTTTCGGCGTGCTGATGGGCGTGGTGACGCGCGCCACGCCCGAGGCGAAACGCAGCCAGACAGTGGGCCTGGTGGCGGCGGCGGGATCGCTGGGCACCCTGGTGCTCGCGCCGGTCGGGCAGGGCCTGATCAACGGCTACGGCTGGCAGGCAGCGATGGTGGTTTTCGCGGCGATCGCGAGCTTGATGGTCTTGCTGGCGCTGCCGATCAAGCAATTGGCCGTCGAGCTGAAGGCCCAGGCGCCGCTGGCGAGCGCGAACCCGGGCCAGCAAACCCTGCGCGAGGCGCTGCGCGAAGCGCTCGGGCACCGTGGCTACCTGTTCATGACGCTGGCCTTCTTCGCCTGCGGTTTCCAGCTCGTCTTCATCACCACGCACTTGCCGGCCTACCTGCAGCTCTGCGGCGTGGCGCCGGGCGTGAGCGCCACCGCGCTCGGCCTGATCGGCCTGTTCAACACCATCGGCACCTGGTGCTTCGGGCAGCTGGGCGCGCGCTACAGCCAGAAGCATTTGCTCGCGCTGATCTACCTGCTGCGCACGCTGTTCATCGTCGCCTTCCTGCTGATGCCGATCTCCGCCGCCTCGACGCTGGTCTTCGCCGCGGCGATGGGCATGCTGTGGCTCGGCGTGTCGCCGCTGGTGACCGGGATACTGGGTCGAGTGTTCGGCCTCACGCACTTCGGCACCCTCTACGGCGTGGTGTTCTTCTCGCACCAGGTCGGCTCGTTCTTCGGCGCCTGGATGGGCGGCCTCGTGTTCGCCTGGTACGGCAACTACGACGCCGGCTGGGGCGCGTTGATCGCCATCGGCCTGACCGCATTCACGCTGCAATGGCTGATGGACGACCGGCCGCCGCCGGTGCGGCGGCCGGTCGGCAAGCTTGCGCCGGGCGCGCTCGCGGCTTGACGCGCTTGCGCGCCGGAGACTAAATTGCGGCAGGTCACCCGGGAGCACAAGCCATGAACAACACCTTCGTCCGTTTCGTCAGCCGCATGCTGGTCGCCAGCCTGTTCTGCCTGCCTTTCCACGCCCAGGCGGACCTGATCGCCACCAACCGGGCGATTTCCGCCGAGCAGGCGCAATCCGCGCGCGCGACCCTGGCCGGGCACCTGGAGGCATTCGGCATCGCTCCCGGCGAGGCGCGCGACCGCGTGGCGGCGCTGACGGACGCCGAGGCGCTTTCGCTCGCGGACCGCGCCGGCCAGGCCCCCGCGGGCGCCGGCTGGAATATCGGCATCGGCATGCTGCTCGTGGTGGCCTTCCTGATCTGGCGCTTCGGCTTCAGCGACCAGGCGCAGGCGGAGCAGGGCAAGAAGTAGCACCCGCGCAGAGCGCAGCGGGCCGTGAATAGTCCCGCTCCGCGCCTCGTCCCGCCGCGCATCGTGCCGCCGGCGGAGCCCCTCACGGGGCTGTCCTTCCTTGCCGCCTTCGTGCGCAATCCGCTGGAAGTGACCCCGCAGGCGGTTTACGAGCGGGACCTCGTCGCCGGCCGGCTCGGCCGCTCCCAGCGCCTCTGGATCACCAATCCGGCGCTGCTGAAAACGGTGCTGCTGGACGAGCGCGACAAATTCCAGAAACTGTCGCAGATCCGGCTGCTGTCGCCGCTGCTGGGCAAGGGGATTCTCACCAGCGAGGGCGCCGAGTGGAAGTGGCAGCGCCAGGCCGCCGCGCCGATGTTCCGCCACCAGGACCTGCTCGGCTTCGTGCCGACCTTCGTGCGCGCCACCGAAGCCCTGGTGGCGAAATGGCGCGCCGCTCCCGCCGGCGCCGCGCAGGCGATCGACGTCGCCATGACGCGCGCGACCTTCGACGTAATCTCGGCGACGCTGCTGCCCTCCGCGGACCACGCGACGGTGGAGGAATCGATGGGCTTGTTCCAGCGCTCCGGCGGCTGGGGGCAGCTCTACGCGCTGGCCGGCGCGCCGCGCTGGCTGCCGCATCCGGGCATGGCGGCGGGCGGGCGCGCGATCCGCATGTTGCGCACTGCGGTGGCGGCGATGCTGCGCGAACGCCGCGCCGCCGAAGCGCGCGGCGCCAGCCCCGACGACCTGATGCACAGGCTGATGCAGGCGCGCGACCCGGAAACCGGCCAGTCGATGAACGATTCCCAGCTGGTCGACAACCTGCTCACCTTCTACCTCGCGGGGCACGAAACCACGGCGCGCGCGCTGGCCTGGACGCTTTACCTGGTTGCGCGCTCGCCGCAGTGGGGAGCGGCGCTGGAAGAGGAAGTCGCGGGCGTGACCGGCGGCGCGCCGGTCGAGGGCGCGCATATCGAGCGCCTGGTGCTGGTGCAGCAGGTGCTGAAGGAATCCATGCGCCTGTATCCGCCGGTGCCGATGCTGGCCCGCCAGTGCGTCGCCGCGACGCGCCTGGACGGGATCGACATCGAACCCGGCGCCACGGTGGCGATGCCGATCTACGCCATGCACCGGCACGCGAAGCGCTGGGAAGATCCCGACGCCTTCGATCCGGAGCGCTTCTCGGCGGCACGCGAGGCGAAAATTCCGCGCTACCAGTACATGCCCTTCGGCGCCGGCCCGCGCATCTGCATCGGCATGGCGTTCGCGATGATCGAGGCGACCGCGATGCTCGCGACGCTGCTGCAGAAGGCGCGCTTCGCGCCGGTGCCGGGCCGCGACCCCTATCCGCTCGCGCGGGTCACGCTGCAACCCGGGGGCGGGCTGCCCCTGCATGTGCACTTGCGCGGGCTTTGCTAGACTGCAGGCTCCCAACCACGAAAGGAGGTGATCCAGTGAGAATCCACCAAGGCAAGACCGGCGGGCCGTGCTCCGGATCAACTCGTAATGCGAGGAGCATCGCCGGCTAGTACGCCGGACATGCCTTAAGGCACTACCTGACGCCCCGGACGCGCAAGCCTCCGGGGCGTTAACTTTTGTGGCCTCGGCGGGGGCCGGACGCCGGGAATAGCTCCCCACCCGGCACTCGTTTACCCTGAGCCATGCGTGTCGAGGATGCGCGCGAGCCGCAGACCCTCCGCTGGGCGCCCTGGATCGTGCCCTGCGCCGTGCTGCTTGCGGCCGCGCTCGGGGCTGCCGGCGAGCCGGGTTTTTCGCGCAGCATCACGCCCGGGCTGGTGGCCGCCTACAACGCGCATTTTGGACGGGGCGCGCAGGGGCGCCTGGAGGGCTGGCAGGGGTTCGTGCGCCGCACCGGCGCGCCCGCCACCGAGGCCGGGCTGCTCTCTCCGGTCAACCGCTTCGTCAACCGCGTGCCGTCGGAAACCGACCAGGATCACTGGGGCGTCGAAGACTACTGGGCGACGCCGGCCGAGACTTTCGCGAGCAACGGCGGCGATTGCGAGGACTACGCCATCGCCAAGTACTTCACCCTGAAGGAACTCGGCATCCCGGTGGCGCGCCTGCGCCTGGTGTACGCGAGGGCCCAGTTTTCCGGCGATGCGCACCTCGTGCTCGCGTATTACGCGACGCCCGGCGCCGAGCCGATGATCCTCGACAACCTGGAAAGCGATATCAAGCCGGCTTCCGACCGGCCCGACCTCACGCCGGTTTACACTTTCAACGACGAAGACATGCAGATGACCCAGCGGAACGCGCCGTCGATACGCCTCAGCCCGACCACCAACCGCAAATGGGCGTCGGTGCTGGACAAGCTGCAGCGGGAACTGACCTTCTGAATCCATGACCCTTTACCGGCAACTGCTGCTGGGCGTCTCGGCGCTGTTCTTCGTGCTGCTGGCCGGCGTCGAAGCGATCTACCTGTCCAACTCGCGCCAGCAGTTCGAGCAGCAGCTCGCATCGGTCGCGCAGGACGCCGCCACCGCGCTCGCGCTGCGGCTGGGCGGGTTGAAGGACCTCAAGGACCGCACGCTGGTCGAGACGATGCTCAACCCGGTATTCGACCGCGGTTACTTCCAGGAGATCCGCGTGCTGTCGCTCGACGGCGAAACGCTCGTTCGGCGCACGCTGCCGCCCGCGACGGGCGACGTGCCGGCGTGGTTCGCCAAGCTGTTTCCGCTGAATCCGCCGGGCGCGCAGTCGCTGGTGAGCACCGGCTGGCGCGAAACCGGCCGCGTCATCGTGCTGAGCCACCCGCATTTCGCCTATCAGCAGCTGTGGCATTCCGGCTCGCAGACCCTGGCCTGGATGCTGGCGGTGTACGCGGTGGCGGTGCTGCTGGTGATGGCCTTCCTGGCCATGCTGTTGCGGCCGCTGCGCGAACTGGAGCGCGCCGCGGCGGCCATCGGCCAGCGCGAGTTCGTCACCATCGACCGGTTGCCGCGCGCGCGCGAGCTGGCGAGCGTGGTGACGGCGATGAACAGCATGTCCGGGAAGATCGGGCGCATGATCGAGCACGAGACCGCGCGCGCCGAGGCGCTGCGGCGCGAGGCCTTCATCGACCCGCTGACCTCGCTCTACAACCGCCGCGGCTTCGACCAGCAGCTGCAGTCGCTGCTCAGGTCGGACGGCGAGGCCGCCTCGAGCGCGCTGGCCATCGTCGAGTTCCAGAAATTCGGCGAATTCAACGCGCGCGTCGGCTTCCAGCGCGGCGACGAGGTGATCGCGCTGTTCGCGCGCACCATTGTCGGCGCCTGCGAGGCGCGGGGCGCGATCTGCGGGCGCCTGGGCGGCGCGAACTTCGCGGTTGCCGCGATCGACATCGGCGAGGCCGAACTGCAGACGATGCTGGAAGGGCTGTGCCACGGCCTGGGTTTCGTGCTGGCAGAGCAGGGGCTGGAATCCGATCTGAGTTTCCACTGCGGCGCCACGCGCCACGAAGGCGCGCTGCCCGCGTTCTCCGCGCTGCTGGCTGCCGCGGACCAGGCCCTGGAGCGCGCGCGTGCGCAGGGCGACGGCCAATACGAGGTCGCGATATTCGACTCGACCGACGGCGGTTCCCAGGCCTGGCGCGCGCGCATCGAACTGGCCTTCGAGCAGGACCGCTTCGTGCTGTACGCGCAGGAGGTGCGCGGGCTGCCGGGCCGCGCGCCGGTGCACGCGGAAGTGACCGTGCGCATGCTGCGCGAGGGCGGCGAGCCGGTTTCCGCCGGGGTGTTCCTGCCGATGGCGGCGCGCCACGGGATGATCGGCCAGCTCGACCACCACGTGACGGCGAAACTGCTCGCGCACCTGGCCACGCGGCCTGCCTCGCTGCCGCCGCTCGCGCTGAACATTTCGGCCCGCAGCATCGCCGACCCGGAAGCGTACCGCCGGCTGCTCGCGCTGATCGAGGCGCGGCGCGACCTGGCGCCGCGGCTGATCATCGAGATGACCGAATTCGGCGCGCTGCAGGACTCGAAGCTCTCGCAGCGCTTCAGCCGCGACGTGCAGCGCCTCGGGGCCGGCTTCGCGCTGGACAATTTCGGCATGCGGCAGGAATCCCTGATCCTTGTGCACGCGCTCAAGCCGCGCTACATCAAGCTTTCGCCGGGCTATTCGCGCGAACTCGCGGGCAGCGCCGACTGCCGCTTCCTGGTCGCGGCGATCGTGCGCGCCGCGCAGCCGCTCGACATCGGCATCTACGCGCAGGCGGTCGAGGACGAAAGCCTGGTGCCGCTGCTGGAAAAACTCGGCCTCGCCGGCTACCAGGGCTACGCCAGCGCCCGGCCGGCGCCGCTCTAGGGACGCGTCGCGCCGCTCAATCGAGCCTGATGTTGGCGTCCTTCGCCACGCGGCCCCATTTCGCGATCTCGGCGTGGATGAAGGCGGCGAATTCCGCAGGCGAGGAGGAGGCCACGTCCAGGCCGTTCGCGGCGAAACGTTCCTTCACCTCCGGCTGGGCGAGCGCCTTGTTGAGCGCGTCCGAGAGCTTCGCAACCGCCTCCGGCGGCGTGCCGGCAGGCGCGAGCACGCCCTGGAAGCCGCTTGCATCCACGCCGGGGAGGCCGCCCTGGTCGAAGGTGGGCACGTCCGGCAGCGAGGCGAGGCGCGTCTTGCCGGTCACCGCGATTGCCTTCAGCTTGCCGGCCTTGACCTGGGCCATGGTGACCGAGGGCGCGTCCATCTGGATCTGCACCTGGCCGCCGAGCAGGTCGGCCATGGCCGGGCCGCTGCCCTTGTAGAAGACGATCGGGATATCGAGCCCCGCGGCGCGCTTGAACATCTCCGCCCCGAAGTGCGGGCCGGAGCCCGCGCCCGAGATCGCGAAGTTGAGCTTGCCCGGGTTCTTCTTCGCGTAGTCGATGAATTCCTTCAGGTTGTTGGCCGGCACGTTGCCGGCGATCGTGGCCATCAGGGCGTTGGTGGTGGTGATGCCGATGGCGACGAAGTCCTTCACCGCGTCATAAGGCATCTTGGGGTACACGGACTGGTTGATGGCGATGGTGCCGGTGTTGCCGAGCACGATGGTGTAGCCGTCGCCGGGCTGCTTGGAGGCGTATTCCAGGCCGATCATGCCCGCGTTGCCGCCCTTGTTGTCGATGATCACGGGCTGGCCGAGCACCTCCTGCATCTTCGGCTGCAGCGTGCGCGCGACGAAATCCAGGTTGCCGCCGGGCGGGAAGGGCACCACGAACTTGATCGGCTTGCTCGGGTAGCCCTGGCCGTGCGCGGCGCCGGCCAGCAGGAATGCAGACAGGAATGCGAAACCCAGGCGCTTCATCGGACCCCCTCCCCCTAGAATAAGAGTCATGCCTTACGCGCAATCGACCGGCGCCAGACTGTACTACGAGGAGACCGGCACCGGCTACCCGGTGATCTTCGTGCATGAATACGGCGCCGACCATCGCGAGTGGGAACACCAGGTCCGTTTCTTCTCGCGCGACTACCGCTGCATCGCCTACGCGGCGCGCGGCTACCCGCCGTCCGATGTGCCGGACGATCCGAAACTCTACGGCCAGGACCATTCGGCGGACGACATTGTTGCGGTGCTCCGGCACCTCGGCATCGCGCGCGCGCACGTGGTCGGCCTGTCGATGGGCGCGTTCGCCACGCTGCGCTGCGGCCTGCGGCACCCGGAAGCGGCGAGCGCGCTGGTGGTGGCCGGCTGCGGCTCCGGCTCCAACCTCGCGCAACTCGCCGATTGGCGCCGGCTGCAGGCGGAGACTTCGGCGCGGCTCGCGAAGGAGGGCTGGGCGGCGCTCGCCGAAGAGACCGGCCATTCGCCCACGCGCATCCAGCTGAAGAAGAAGGATCCGCGCGCCTGGAATGAATTCATGGAGCATCTGCGCGGGCATTCGGCGAAGGGCTCGGCGCTGACGCAGCGCTGGTACCAGGGCGAGCGCGATCCGGTTTACCACTGGGAGGCGCAGCTGAAGGAAATGACCGTGCCGACGCTGGTCGTGGTAGGCGACGAGGACGAGCCCTGCGTCGAGCCGAGCGTGTTCCTGAAGCGCACGCTGCCGAAGGCCGGGCTGTGGATGTGCCCGCGTACCGGGCACGCGATCAACCTGGAAGAGCCGGCGGCCTTCAATCGCGAGGTGGCGGCGTTCTTCGCCGCCGTCGAGCGCGGGCGCTGGCCCGCCTGAAAGCAAAAAGGCCCGGTTTCCCGGGCCTTTTTTACGACTGCAGGCGCTGGATCAGAGCGGCTTGATGTTCGTCGCCTGGTCGCCTTTCGGGCCAGTCGTGATGTCGAAGGAAACCTTCTGGTTTTCCTTCAGGCTCTTGAAGCCCGAACCCTGGATCGCGGAGAAGTGCGCGAACACGTCCTTGCCGCCGCCATCGGGGGTGATGAAGCCAAAGCCCTTCGCATCGTTAAACCACTTGACGGTTCCGGTTGCCATGTTTGATGCCTCTCAATTGAAAATTTGAAATTTGGACTTTCGTCCTGTCTTGCCGGTACCACCAAGAGAGATTCGAGCAGGGAGTGTTGGTAAAAATCCGAACCTTGCCAGCGGGAACTCATTGAGGAATCCAGCGGGGGCGATCATACACCAAAGGTAAAATCGCCTGCAAATATGGAGCTACGGCGCATCTGCGTGTTCGGTGCCGGGGCAGTGGGGGGGCATCTGGCCGCGAGGCTCGCGGTAGCCGGCCACGACGTCTCGGCAATCGCGCGCGGCAGCAACCTCGACGGCATTCGCGCCCGCGGTATTGCACTGCGGGAAGGCGCGCGCACCTTCGAGGGGCGCGTGCGCGCCAGCGATCGCGCATCGGATCTCGGCGCGCAGGATATCGTCTTTGTGGCCACCAAGGCGACCGCGCTCCCGGCATTCGCCGAGGCAGTTCCTGCGCTCAGCCATTCGCACACCCTGTTCGTGTTCATGCAGAACGGCATCCCCTGGTGGTATGCGCAGGGCATCGATAGCGGACCGCACGCTTCGCGCCCCCGCCCGCCGGACCTGTCCGCGCTGGATCCCGGCGGTTCACTGGCGCGCGCCGTCGCGTCCGAGCGCGTGATCGGCGCGGTGGTGTATTCGTCCAACAACCTGGATGGGCCCGGCCAGGTCACCAATTTCAGCATCGGGCGCAACATGCTGGTGGTCGGCGAGCCCGACGACCGGGAATCGGCGCGGATCGCTTCGCTGCGCTCGCTCCTGTCGGCGACGGGACTGCATTCGCCGCAAGCGACCGATATCCGTGCCGCGGTCTGGGACAAGCTGCTGGTCAACTTCGGCTCCTCGTTGTGCGTGCCGATCGGCGAGCCGCTGAGCGCGCTGGCCGAGGATCCGAGGCTGCAAGCAGCGCGCGAGCGCCTGTTCGCCGAAGGGCGCGCGATCGCGCATGCGCACGGCGTGCGGCCGGAAGACGCGCCGCGCCGCCCCGGCGGCGGCCAGCAGGGCTCCGGCTCGATGCAGCACAAGCCCTCGATGCTGCAGGACTACGAGCTCGGCCGGCCGATGGAGGTCGAGGCGATCCTCGCCATGCCCTGCGCCTTCGCGCGCGCCGCCGGCGTCGAAGCGCCGGCGCTGGAATCGCTGACGGCGGTGATAGCCCGGCTGGCCGCGCGCAAACGGCTATATTCCCCGGCATGATCGGCGACAGCGGCAAGGGAGTCCTGGTGGACCTGCGCTCGGACACGGTGACGCGGCCCTCTGCCGGCATGCGCCGCGCCATGATGGAGGCGGAACTCGGCGACGACGTGTTCGGCGACGATCCCACCGTCAACCGGCTGCAGGCGCAGGCTGCGCAGCTGCTCGGCTTCGAGCACGCGCTGCTGTTCCCGTCCGGCACGCAGTCCAACCTCGCGGCGCTGATGAGCCACTGCGGGCGCGGCGACGAATACCTCGTCGGCCAGGAGGCGCATACCTACCGCTACGAGGCGGGCGGCGGCGCGGTGCTCGGCTCGATCCAGCCGCAGCCGCTCGCCAACCGCGCCGACGGCACGCTCGACCTCGCCGAGCTGGAAGCGGCGATCAAGCCCGACGACCCGCACTTCGCGCGCACGCGGCTGCTGGCCCTGGAAAACACGATTGGCGGGAAGGCAATCGGCCGGCCGTACTTCGACGAAGCGCTGGGCCTGGCGAGACGAAAAGGCCTGGCCACCCATCTCGATGGCGCGCGCCTTTTCAACGCGGCGGTGAAGCTGGGCGTGCCAGCAAAGGAACTGTGCAGGGGATTCGACACCGTATCCGTCTGCCTGTCGAAGGGTCTGGGCGCGCCGGCTGGCACGCTGTTGCTCGGCAGCGAGGCTCTGATCCACAAGGCGCGCCGGGCGAGGAAAATCCTCGGCGGCGCGATGCGCCAGGCGGGCATCGTCGCGGCGGCGGGGCTCTACGCGCTGGAGCACAACGTGGCGCGCCTGGCCGAGGACCACGCCAACGCGGAAACGCTGGCAGCGGGATTACGCGGCGCCGGTTTCGACGTGCAGGGGCCGCATACCAACATGGTGTTCGTGCAGGCGCCGCCGGAGTTCGCCGACCACCTGGTGAACAACGAGATCCTGGTGCTCGCCGGGCCGCGCATGCGGCTGGTCACGCACCTGGACGTGAACGCGGCGGCGATCGGCCGCGTGCTCGCAGCGGTTCGCACGTTCGGGGCCGCTGCCGCCAAGACGCGGGCTTGACGCGCCGGCCGTGAAGCTCCTGGCTGCATTCGCCCTCGTTGCGCTCGCTGGCGGCTGCGTGTTTGTCGAAGTCGCCGAGCAGCACAGCCGCATGGACGCCGCATGCAGGATCCGCGGCAGCGCCACGTCGCTGAGCGCCGCGCCGCGGGCGACCGTGGTGGTGCTGGCGCAGCGCACCGGCGACGCCTGGCAGGTCGCGGATCACTTCGTGCTCGAGCAACCGGGAAAATTCAGCTTCGTCACCGGGCCGGGGACCTACGCCCTGGCGGCCTTCGAGGACCGCAACGACGACCTGGTGTACCAGCCGGGCGAGCCGCTGCTGCGTTCCAAGCTCACCATGACCTGCACGTCCGGCGAGTCGTTCGACGACATCGCCATGGTCATTCCGCAACGCGGCGGCGATCGCCTCGAGCAGCGCTTCGACATCGCGCAGCTCCAGGCGCGTACGCCGCGCGACCAGCTGCACGCGACCCTCGGCCAGGTGACGGCGGTCGGCGAGATCGCGGCGCTGTCGGACGCGCGCTTCAGCGAAGCGCGCGCCGAAAGCGGGCTGTGGCGCCCGGTCGATTTCCTGCTGGAGGTGGGCGCCGGGGTGTATTTCCTGGAGCCCTATTCCGCGCAAAAGGTGCCGGTGCTGTTCGTGCACGGCATCAGCGGCTCGCCGGCGAACTTCACTGCCATGATCGAGCGGCTGGACCGCACGCGTTTCCAGCCCTGGGTGTATCACTTTCCTTCCGGCATGCACCTTTCCGCGACCGCCGACCACCTCGCGCAGGCGATCACCAAGCTGCAGCGGCTCTACGACTTCGACGAACTGGTCGTGGTGGCGCACAGCATGGGCGGGCTGGTGGCGCGCGGATTCCTGCAGCGCTACCACGCGGCGGGCGGCCGGGCGCGCCTGCCGCTGTTCATCAGCCTCTCGACGCCATGGGGTGGTAGCAGGGCCGCGGCTTTCGGCGTGGCGACATCGCCGGTCGCGGTGCATGTGTGGGAGGACATGGTCCCGGGCAGCGCGTACCTCACCAGCCTGTTCGCGGCGCCGCTGCCCGCCGGCACCAGGCATTATTTGCTGTTTACGCCGCACGACAAGACCGTGAGCCCGGACAGCCAGCTGCTGCCCCAGGCGCGGCGCGAGGCGGCCGCGACCTACGGTTTCGACGACACTCACATGGGCGTGCTGCAGGATGCCGACGTCTCGGCCCTGGTAAATCGCCTGCTCGCCGAAGCCGCGCGCTGACTAGAAGAGGTGCACCGCGGTCGGGAACCAGAACCCGATCACGCAGAACGCGACGCCCAGCAGGCCGAGCGCCCCGGCCAGCCAGACCAGCGCCGGCACGCTGGCGACGATCGAGGCCGAGGCCACCACGATGGCGATCTGCACCGCCGCCGACGACAGTTCGTAGTGGTGGTAGGCCGCCATGGCGAGGTCGCGCTTGGCCTGCGCGGCCTTGGCGCGCGCCTCGAGCTGGTCGCGGCCTTCGCCGGACTCGGGCTCGTCCTGGTAGCGCTGCGCGGTCTTCTTCCACTCCGCGATCTGCTCCTTCGCCTTCGGGCTGTCGTTAAGCAGCGCGGTCTGCTCCGCGGCCGTGCGCAGCGTGGTGCGGCGGATGGTCTTCGACTGGTAGAAGGCCCAGAGGTTGGAGGCCTCGATGTTGTAGCTGATGGCGAGGGTCTGCGCCGACTTGCCGAGCGTCTCGGCGAACGCCAGCACCAGCGCGAGGACGGAGATCAGCAGCGCGACGCGCTTGTTGCCCGCGTGTTCCGCATGTTCCGCGTGTCCGTGTCCCCCCGACATGGGCCGGAATTCTAGCCGGGATCGGGTTGCACAATGTCGCGCGCGGGATCCTGGCCCTTCCTGCCGCCGAACTGCGCCCAGGCGACGCCCGCCATGGTGAGCGCGGCGCCGGCGAGCTTGAGCGTGGTGAAGCGCTCGCCGAGCATCAACCAGGCGACGATGCCGGAGATCGGCGGCATCAGGTACTGGAGCGGCGCGCTGCGCGCCAGGCCGCGCACGTTGTTCACCCAGGCCCAGACCAGCCAGCCGAGGAAGGCCGATACCACCGCCGCCCAGAACATGCCGAGCCACACGCTGGCAGGCATGCCGCGCAGCGGCGCGGCAATGAACGACGGCAGCGTGAAGAGCAGGATCGGCGGCGCGCCGACGGCCAGCGTCCAGGCGAGCACCGGCAACGGGCCGTAGCGCGCCGCGAGCGGGCGGCTGATCACGGTATAGAGCGAGAACAGCGCCGCGGCGCAAATCAGCACCAGGTCGCCGAGGCCCGCGCGGGAAAATCCCGCGGCGAACTTGTCCGAGAGGAAGAGCACGATGCCGGCGAAGGCGATCAGCGTGCCGGCGATCTGCCGCGGCTGCAGCCGCTCCACGCCCATCACTGCGAGGATCAGCAGCGTGAACAGCGGTCCGCTGGTCAGCACCAGCGACGAGGAGAACGCCGTGGACATGTCGACGCCGCGGGTGACGATGCTGACGTGCACGGTATGGCCGACGAGGCCGGCGGCGATGAAGCGCGGCCAGTCCGCGCGCCGCGGCAGCGATTTGGCGAGGTGCCGGCGGTACACCAGCGCGAGCAGCGTGAAGCCGAGCGCCGGCATGGTCAGGAAGCGGATGAACAGGAACGGCCCGACGTCCATCGCGTCGAGCACGTATTTGGTGACCGCGAAGTTGGTTCCCCACACCACCATGATCGCGACGGCCGCGAACAGGGAGAGCTGCGAAGCGGAGAAGGCCATCGAGCCGGAAAGTACAGCACCTCCTGCGCCCCGGTATCTGTGCAGCGGGCGGGCGTCGCTGCACTGAAAGGGGGCGAACCGGTGATCTCCCGAGGGTTTCCTGCGCCGGCGCTTTGCTGCCAGCGAAGACCGCCCCGCCGCCGGCTTGGAGAGGCTGCAACGCTTTCTGGTGCACCATTCTGGGCGCTGGCACCCGTTTGGTGCCCTTGTCAGATTTCTTTTTTCCAGTTCTGTTAAATCTTCAACGACATTAGGGACTTATCTCTCCATCCCGCGTCGGGCACGGACGTTGCATTACTGCTTCGCAAGGGGCCGGAAGGCTTCCGGCATGTCCGCTCAACTAACGACCACGGGAGAAAGAATGAAACGTCGCATTTTCGTGAAACAACTGGCCCTGTCGGCTGCCGTCGCCGCCATCGGCTTCGGTTCCACCGGCCTTTACGCCGCCGACACCATCAAGGTCGGCGTACTGCACTCGCTTTCCGGAACGATGGCGATCAGCGAAACGGTGCTGAAGGACGTCACCCTGATGGCGATCGACGAGATCAATGCCAAGGGCGGCGTGCTCGGCAAGAAGCTCGAACCCGTAGTCGTCGATCCCGCGTCCAACTGGCCGCTGTTCGCCGAGAAGGCCCGCCAGCTGCTGACCCAGGACAAGGTGGCCGTGGTGTTCGGCTGCTGGACCTCGGTGTCGCGCAAGTCGGTGCTGCCGGTGTTCGAAGAGCTGAACGGCCTGCTGTTCTACCCGGTGCAGTATGAAGGCGAAGAGCTGTCGAAGAACGTGTTCTACACCGGCGCCGCGCCGAACCAGCAGGCGATCCCGGCGGTCGAGTACCTGATGTCCAAGGAAGGCGGCGGCGCCAAGCGCTGGGTGCTGCTCGGCACCGACTACGTCTATCCGCGCACGACCAACAAGATCCTGCGCGCGTTCCTGATCAAGAAG
>DATJYN010000194.1:0-8403 GCA_035499575.1 Burkholderiales bacterium
CCCGCCTCGCGATCGAGTATCGCGACAAGATCGACTCCAGCCTCGAGGAGCGCATGGACGACATCTCCGGCCTGGCGGTTCTCGACACGGCGACGCCGGACGCGTCGTCTCCGGAACGACGGCGCGCGCGCATCGAGCAGCTGATGCGCAACAAGGATTTCACCTGGATCGGCTATGTCACGCCCGCCGGGCGCGTCGCCGTGGCGGCTCGCGGGCTGCTGGAGGGGGCCGATGTTTCAACGCGTCCCTGGTTCAGCGCGGCGCGGGAACGGCCCGCGCTGCTCGACGCACATGCGGCGAGCATGCTGTCCACGGCGTTGCCATCGGGGCCTGAAGCGCGCCGCTTCATCGATCTCGCAGTTCCGATCGCGGGCGGCCGCGGCGTCGTCGGCGCGCATATCGATCTTGCCTGGGTGGCCCGCCTGCGCGCGGACATCCAAGGCTACGCGGATAGTCGCAACCCCTTCGAATTGCTGCTGGTGCAGAGCGACGGCACCGTGCTGATCGGCCCGGCCGACCTGGTCGGCCGGAAGCATTCGCTGCCCCTGGGGGCGCGGGTCGGGGCGCCAGCCGCCATCGATCGCTGGCAGGACGGGGTGGAGTATGTCGCCGGCGGGAGCTCGTCGCGCGGCATAGGCGCGGATCTGAATCTCGGCTGGATAGTCATTGCGCGCGAACGCGCCGACGTGGCGTTCGCGCCGGTCGCCGAACTGCAGCGGGCCATCCTCCTGCTGGGGCTGGGGCTGGCGCTCGCCGGCATCGGCGCCGGCTGGCTGCTCGCGGGGCGACTCGCGCGCCCGCTCGAAGCCTTGGCGTCGGCAGCCGCCGAGGTCGTCGCGGGCAAGCAGCGGGCGGCGCTGCCGCTGCTGCGCGACAACCTGGAGGTGGCGCGGCTCTCGACGGCGCTGCGCGCCATGCTGTCGCACCTGCGCGAACAGGCCGAATCGCTGCGGGAGGCGCAGGACCACCTCGACCAGCGCGTGCGCGAACGCACGGCGGAACTGGTCGAGGTGCAGGCGCAGCTGGAACTCGAGATCGCGGACACCATGGTCGCGCGCGACGACCTTGCGAAGGCGCACGCGCAACTCGCGCTGGCGCTGGAAGCCTCGCAGCTCGCGCTCTGGGATTTTGACGTGCCGAGCGATCGCGTGTTCCTCGGACCCTACTGGTCGCGCATGCTCGGCGGCCCGGCCGTGGAAACCCGCAGCAGCTCGCCCGAGCTGCTCGCCCTGGTGCCGGAGGACGACCGCGCGCGCGTGGTTGCCGCATTGAGCGCCGCCCTGGACGGCAGCGCGCCCGAGTACCGCGTCGAGCACCGGGTGCGCCGCCCCGATGGCAGCGTCTTCTGGATCGTGAGCCGAGGGCGCGTCATCGAGCGCGAAGCCGACGGGCGCGCGAAGCGGGTGATCGGCACCAACCGCGACATCACCGAACGCATCGAGGCCACGCGTTCGCTGCAGGAGAGCGAAGCCCGCTTCAAGCGGGCCTTCGACAGCTCGGCGGTGGGCATCGCGCTGGTGGCGCCCGATGGCAGGTTCCAGCGCGTCAACCGCACCATGCAGAGGATGCTGGGCTACACCGAGGAAGAATTCCTCGCCACCGACTTTCGCCGGCTCACGCACCCGGAGGACCTGGCTGACAACGAGGCCCTGGTCGCGGAGACCCTCGCCGGCGTGCGCGACGAGTACGAATACGAAAAGCGCTTCCTGCGCAAGGACGGGACGCCGGTCTGGGTCCAGGTCGACGTGGCGCTGGTGCGCGACGAGCTGGACCTTCCCGTGCAGCTCGTCTGCCAGGTGCTGGACGTCAGCGCGCGGCACGAGGCCGAGCTGCGCATCAAGGCGCTGGCGCTGCACGATCCCCTTACGGGGCTGCCGAACAAGCGGCTGCTCGAAGACCGCCTCGCGCAGGCCTTTGCCGCCGCGCGCCGCAAGCGGGAGCCGATCGGCGTGCTCTATATGGACCTGGACGACTTCAAGCCCGTCAACGACAGCCTGGGCCACGCCGCGGGGGACGAGCTGCTGCGCGAGGTCGCGCGGCGCGGCGTCGCGGCGCTGCGCGAATCAGACACCCTGGCGCGCGCCGGCGGCGACGAATTCATCGCGGTGCTGCCCGGCACAAGCCGCGAGGCGCTGCGGCAGACCGCGGAGCGCTTGATGCACGCCATCGGGCAACCCTATGCGCTTGGCGCCGGGACCGTTACGGTCGGCGCCAGCATCGGCGCCGCGCTGTCGGAGACCGGCGCCGAGGATCCCATGGCGCTGCTGCGGCGGGCCGACGCGGCCATGTACGAGGCGAAGCGCGCGGGCCGCAATACCGTGCGTTTTGCCGCGGCTACCGATCAGGACAATATTCAACCGGAGAAACGAAAATGAAAAAACTGCTGCTATGGTTGCTGACCTCCGCCGCGCTGCTGGCTTGCGCCGCGGGCTGTACGGTGGTCGACCGCGTGCATGGCGCGCCGCCCGACCTGGGCGCGCGCTGGGCGCTGCTGCCGATCGCCAACCACACCGAGACGCCGCAGGCAGGGTTGCGGGCCGAGGCGATCGCCGAAACCGTGCTGCGCACGCTCGGCATCAAGGATCTCGAACGCTACCCGGCCGCGCTAAACGCGGAGACGCTGCTCGACCCGGCCGAGCGCAAGCTTGCCGAGCAGGCGCTTGCCTGGGCCAAGGGCAGGAACGCGCGCTACGCGGTCACCGGCGCCGTGGAGGAATGGCGCTACAAGGTGGGCGTGGACGGCGAGCCCGCGGTCGGCATGACCATCAGCGTCATCGACCTGAGCAGCGGCGCTGTCGTGTACAACGCCTCCGGCGGCAAATCCGGCTGGAGCCGCGAGGCCTTGTCGGCCGTCGCGCAGCAGCTGCTGCGCGAACTGCTCTCCGACCTGCGCTAGGCCGATCCGAGCGGACCCGGGCGCAACATGTCTTTCGGCACGTGGCTGATGGCGGAAGGACGGCAGCAGGCCTGGCGCTGGCTGGAAACGCTGCTGTTCACGCTGCTCGCCGCCGCCCTTTCCTACGCCGCCAGCCCGCTCGATCCCTTCTTTGTCGAGGCCGAATTCCCATGGGTGCTGTTCGCGCCTGCGCTGCTCGCGCTGCGCTACGGCGTGCTGCCGGGGCTGGGCTCGGTAGCGGTGCTCGTCGCGGTCTGGGCGCTCGAGCGCTCGCTGGGACTGGTGCACCCGGCGCCGCCGACGCTGTATTTCATGGGCGCGCTGCTGCTGACGCTGGTCTGCGGCGAATTCGCCAGCATCTGGAACGGGCGCCTGCGCCGCATCGAGAGCACTTACCGCTACGCGCGCGAGAAGCTGGAGCGCCTGACGCGCCAGCACTACCTGCTGCTGCTGTCGCATGACCGCCTGGAGCAGGACCAGCTCGCGAGGCCGGTGACGCTGCGCTCCGCGCTCGTGCGCATCCGCAACCTCGCCACCGCCGGCGATGCCGCGGGACCGGAAGGCCTTCCCGGCCTGCCGGCACTGGCCGCGCTGCTGGCCCAGTTCTGCCAGCTCGAGGTGGCGAGCTTCCATGCCTGCCCGGGCGGCAAGCCCGACCCGCGGCCGCTTGCCGCGATCGGTCCGGCGCGGCCGCTCGACCCCGCCGATCCCATGGTGCTGCATTGCCTGGAGAGCAAGGTGCTGGCGCACGTGAGGATGGGCGGGCTGTCCGGCGCGCAGGGCGGCCGCTACGTGGTGGTGGCGCCGGCGCTGGACGGCGAAGGCCGCCTGCTGGCGCTGTTCGCCATCGAGCAGATGCCGTTCCTCGCGCTGCACGAGGAAACGCTGTCGACGCTGGCCGTGCTGCTGGGCTACTACGCGGACTGGCTGCAGGTATCGCGCCGGGCGCGCGTGGTGCAGCGCGCCCTGCCTGGATGCCCGATCGAGTTTGCCGCCGAACTGGTGCGCGTGCACCGCATGCGCGCCGAGCACGGCATTCCGTCAACGCTGCTGCTGCTGCGCTTCGGCAGCCACCCGGACAGCGCCGCGTTTTCGCAGCTGCTGCGCCGCCAGCTGCGCGACCTGGACACCGTCTGGGAACTGCCCATGCGACCCGGCGCGCCCGCGCCGGTCCCCGACCTGCTGGTGCTGCTGCCGCTGGCGGGCCCGGCGGGCGCGCAAGGCGCGCTCGCGCGCCTGGAGACCACGCTCGAGCTGCGCCACTTCACGGGTTTCGACGGCGCGCGCATCCGGCCCTACGACGCGCAGGTCGAGGCGGCCGATCCCTTCGTCACGCTCAAGCTGTTCCTGGACCAGCACGATGTTCGGCTATAAGGCCGGCCTCGCCGCGTTCGCGCTGGAAGCCGGCGGCCTTGCCACGGTCTTCTCCTACAGCCAGAGCCAGGCCCTGTTCTCCGCCTACCTGGCCGCGCACGCGGCCGCGAGCGTGCTGATGGCGCTGGTGCTGCCGACGCTGCTGCCCAAGGCGCAGATCTCGCGGCCGAGGCCCGCGTTCCTGTTCTTTTTCTCGGTCGCCTTCTTTGTGCCGGTGCTCGGCGTGGCCGGCCTGCTCGGCGCGGTCCTGGTCGGCCGCCTGATCCCGGAACGCGCGAGAAGCGAGCGCTTCGATCTGTACGACGCACCAGTCTACGAGCCGCGCGCGCGGGAAATCGCGTCGGTGCGCTCCAAGGGCGGAGTGCGGATACAGCTGGAAAACGCCGCGGCCCCGGTGGAAACGCGGCTCAAGGCGCTGCTGGCGGTGCAGTCGCTGCCCGCGCGCGTCGCCAACCCGCTGGTGCGCGAGATGCTGTCGGACCCCTCCGACGACCTGCGCCTGGTGGCGTACGGCATCCTCGATGCGCGCGAGAAATCGATCAACGCGCGCATCCACGGCGCCACGCAGCGGCTCGCGCAGATGCCGCCGGCACGCGAGCGCGCGCTGCTGGAGCGCCAGCTGGCCGACCTGTACTGGGAACTCGTCTACCAGGGCCTGGTGCAGGGCGACCTGCGCGACCACGCGCTCGCGCAGGTGCGCGCGCACCTCGACCAGGCGCTGTCGCTCGATCCCGAGGACACCGCGCTGTGGTCATTGTGCGGCAGGCTGGCGGCGCTGGAAGGCGGCTACGACGAAGCGCAACGCGCGTTCGAGCGCGCGCTGCGCTTCGGCCTGGCCGAAGCGCGCGTGCTGCCCTACCTCGCCGAGGTGGCATTCCGGCAGCGCCGCTTCGACGAAGTGCGCGAATTCGCCGTCAAGCTGGGCGCCGCCCCGCAAACGCAGCGCATGGCGCAGGTGATCCAGTACTGGAGCGCGGCATGACCGCGCCGGCGCCGCCCTCCCCGTCCCCGGCTGCCGCGGCGTTCCCGACAGCAGATTCCGCCGACATCGGCCTGCTCCTGGAAGGCACCTACCCGTATGTCGCCGGCGGGGTTTCCAGCTGGGTGCACCAGATCATCCGGGGGTTTCCCGAATATCGTTTCGCGCTGGCTTTTCTCGGCAGCACGCCCGCCGATTACGGGGAAATGAAATACAAGCTGCCCGACAACGTCGTGCACCTTGAGGCGCACTACATCCATTCCGGCAGCGACAAGCCCCCGGTGCGGGCGGAGCGCGGCGACCCGGCCGCCTATGCGCTGGTGAAGCGCCTGCATGAATATTTCCGCGAGCCGGGCAAGCATCCGCACGGCGTGATCGCCGAGTCGCTGGCGGCGATCTCGTCCAAGGGCGGGCTGTCGGACGCAAGCTTCCTGCACAGCCGCGCCTCCTGGGACTACGTCACCGAACAGTACCGCAGCCATTCGCGCGATCCCTCGTTCATCGATTATTTCTGGACCGTGCGCACCATGCACCAGCCGCTGTGGATGCTGGCGCGCGTCGCCGAGGCTTTTCCGCCGGTCCGGGCCTACCACAGCGTTTCCACCGGATACGCGGGCTTTCTCGCCGCCATGCTGCGCTGGAAGACCGGGCGCCCCCTGATCCTCTCGGAACATGGCATCTACACCAAGGAAAGGAAAATCGACCTGTTCCAGAGCGAATGGATCAAGGACAACCGCGATCCCTTCGACCGCGATCCGGCCGAGATCGGCTACCTGCGGCAGCTGTGGATCCGCTTCTTCGAATCGCTCGGGCGGATGTGCTACGAAGCCAGCGACGACATCGTCTCCCTGTACGAAGCCAACCGGCTGCGGCAGATCGCCGACGGCGCGCCGGCCGCGCGCACGCAGAGCGTTCCCAACGGTATCGACCTGCCACGGCTCTCGGCGCTGCGTGCGCTGCGCGCGCCGGGAGACCCGCCGCCGGTGCTGTGCCTGCTCGGGCGCGTGGTGCCGATCAAGGACGTGAAGACCTTCATCCGCGCGCTGCGCGTGGTCGTCAACCGCATGCCGCAGGTGGAAGGATGGATCGCCGGCCCCGAGGACGAGGATCCCGAGTACGCCGAGGAGTGCCGCGCGCTCGCCGGCAGCCTGGGCATCGCGCACAAGGTGAAATTCCTCGGCTTCCAGAAAATCGACGCATTGCTGCCCAAGGTCGGCCTGCTGGTGCTGTCCTCGATCAGCGAGGCGCTGCCGCTGGTGGTGCTCGAAGGCTACGCCGCCGGCGTGCCTTCGGTCGCCACCGACGTCGGTTCCTGCCGGCAGCTCATCTACGGGCTGGAGGGCGAGGACGCGGCGCTGGGCGCCTCCGGGCGCGTCGTCGGCATCGCCGATCCGACCGCGCTCGCCGCAGCGGCCATCGAACTGCTCTCCGACGCCAAGGCCTGGCACGCCGCGCAGGCCGCGGGCATCACCCGCGTCGAGCGCTACTACACGCAGGACCGGATGTTCGATTCCTACCGGGCTCTTTACCGGAAGGCCCTGCCCTAGTCATGGCCGGCATCGGTTTCGAACTGCGCAAGCTGCTCGACCGCGACAGCTACACCGGGCTGCTGCAGGCCTACGCCTACGCCAGCATCATCAGCTCCGGCCCGTGGGTGCTGTCGATCCTCGGCATCCTGATCATCGGCGTGATGTCGGCCTCGGTGGTGGTGCCGAACTACATGATCACGCAGTTCCAGACCAGCGTCACCTACCTCATCGCCTGCTCGCTGATCGCCACCGGCCCGATCCAGCTCGCCTTCACGCGCTTCACCGCCGACCGGCTGTACGAGAAGCAGGAAGATCGCGTGCTGCCGAACTTCAACGGCGTGCTGCTGGTGGTCACCTGCGTCTGCGGCCTGGGCGGCCTCGCGTTTGCCGCCTTCGCCCTCCAGGGCCTGAACAACCTCTACCGGCTGCTGATGCTCACCGGTTTCGTGCTGCTCTCCAACATCTGGGTGGCGACGATTTTCCTCTCGGGCCTGAAGCAGTACCGCGCGATTGTCGCGTTGTACGCGCTCGGCTACGGCATCACGGTCGCCTCGGCGCTGGTGCTGCGCCCGCTCGGGCTGGAGGGGCTGCTGCTCGGTTTCGTGCTCGGCCAGGGCGTGCTGCTGCTCGGCATGGTGCTGATCGTGCTGCGCGCCTACCCCGCGAGCGAATTCATCGCGTTCGAGTTCGCGCGCCCGGGCGCGATGTTTCCCACCATCATGGCGGTAGGGCTCGCCTACAACCTGGCCATCTGGCTGGACAAGTTCATGTTCTGGTACGCGGACGGCACCGGCCGGACGGTGATCGGCCCGCTGCACGCCTCGGTGATCTACGACCTGCCGGTATTCCTCGCCTACCTGTCGATCCTGCCCGGCATGGCGGTGTTCCTGGTGCGCATGGAGACCGATTTCGTCGAGTATTACCAGCGCTTCTTCGACGCGGTGCGCGAAGGCGCCACGCTGGAATACCTGGAAGAGCTGCGCAACGAGATGGTGCTCACCGTGCGGCGCGGCCTGTTCGAGATCATCAAGATCCAGTCGATCGCCGCCCTGGTGGTGTTCATCGCCGGCCCGAAGCTGCTGGAATGGGCCGGCATCCCGCAGCTCTACCTGCCGCTGCTCTACATCGACGTGGTCGCCGCCGGCCTGCAGGTGGTGCTGCTGGGACTGCTCAACGTGTTCTTCTACCTGGACAAGCGGCGCACCGTGCTGGGCGTGACGCTGCTCTTCCTCGTACTCAACGGATTGTTCACCTGGGCCACGCTGCACCTCGGCGTAACGTGGTTCGGCTACGGCTTCGCGATTGCGCTGCTGGTCACCGTCGTCGCCGGCTTCGCGGCGCTCGACCGCAAGCTGGAATCCCTGGAGTACGAGACGTTCATGCTGCAATAAAAATAAATAGCGTCAGAGTCGAATTAATTCCGGGTCCGCTCTCGGCCTTCAGCCAAAGAACTCCACCGCGCCCGTCGCGAGGTTGTACATCGCGCCGGCGAGCTTGATGATGTCCGCTTGTGGCCGAAAGCAGACATAAGGATTGAGTGCCCAGCACGTACCAAGAGGGTTAAATGACAGGCGGTTGTTGCGCTGCAGTACACTAGTCGCAGCGTGAACGTTCCTTCCGAAAAC
>DATJYN010000195.1:0-13850 GCA_035499575.1 Burkholderiales bacterium
GCCAAGGAACTGGCCGGCAACGCCGACGAAGGGATGCTGCCGTTGATACAGAAGGCGCTCGCAGGCGAGGCCGACCCGCAGGTGAAGCAGTTGCTCGAGGTGACCCAGGCCACCCTCGAGCTCAAGACCGGGACCAAGGCATCGCGCATCGCCGCAGTGCGCACGCTCGGATTGTCGAAAAACGCGAACACGAAAATGCTGCTGCTGGGATTGCTCGAGAAATCCAAGGACGGCGCGTACACGGAGCCCGACGAGGATATCCGCGCCGAGGCGCAGAAGAGCCTGAAGGCGCTGGACAGCAGGCTCGCCTGGGGCGAGCGCGCCGGCATGATCTTCACCAGCATCTCGCTGGGTTCGATCCTGCTGCTGGCCGCTCTGGGCCTCGCCATCACCTACGGCCTGATGGGCGTCATCAACATGGCGCACGGCGAGCTGATCATGGTGGGCGCCTATACCACCTACGTGGTGCAGAACCTGTGCAAGAACACCGCGGCGTTCGACTGGTATCTGCTCGGCGCCGTGCCCGCATCCTTCGTCGTGGCCGCGGCGGTGGGCATGGCGCTCGAAAGGCTGGTGATCCGCTGGCTGTACGGCCGGCCGCTGGAGACGCTGCTGGCGACCTGGGGCATCAGCCTGATGCTGATCCAGTCGGTACGCACGATTTTCGGCGCGCAGAACGTGCAGGTGGAAAACCCGCCGTTCATGTCGGGCGGCTTCGAGATGATCACCGGCGTGGTCATGCCCTGGAGCCGGATCATGATCATTTTTTTCGCCGGCGCGGTGCTGATCGGCATGTGGCTCCTGCTGACCAAGACGCGCCTCGGCCTGTTCGTGCGCGGCGTCACGCAGAACCGCGCCATGGCCTCCTGCGTCGGCGTGCCGACCGCGCGCGTGGATACCTGGGCCTTCGGCCTCGGTTCGGGCATCGCGGGACTCGCCGGCTGCGCGCTTTCTCAGATCGGCAACGTCGGCCCCGACCTGGGCCAGTCCTACATCGTGGATTCCTTCATGGTGGTGGTGCTTGGCGGCGTCGGACAGCTGGCCGGCACCGTGTACGCGGCGCTCGGCCTGGGCTTCGCCAACAAGCTGCTCGAAGCATGGCAGGGGGCGGTGCTCGCCAAGATTGCGGTGCTGGTGTTCATCATCATCTTCATCCAGAAGCGGCCGCAGGGCATGTTCGCCCTCAAGGGCCGTGCGCTGGAGTCGTGACGTGACAGCCGCGACATGACGGGCGGACTCAGCAAGCGGCTGTACGGCCCGCGCGGCTGGGCGATCCTCGGCCTGTGCAGCTTCGCGATCTTCGTCCTGCTCCCGGTCCTGCACCTGCTCGTGCCGCAGGAAAGCCGGTTTCACGTCTCGTCGTACTGGGTGGCGCTCGGCGGCAAGATCATGTGCTACGCCATCGTCGCGGTGGCGATGGACCTGATCTGGGGTTACGCCGGGATACTCTCGCTGGGCCACGGCCTGTTCTTCGCGCTCGGCGGCTACGCCTTCGGCATGTACCTCATGCGCCAGATCGGCTCCGACGGCCAGTACCGCCAGCCGATGCCGGACTTCATGGTGTTCCTCGACTGGAAGGAGTTCCCCTGGCAGTGGTGGAATTCCGATTCCTTCTGGTGGTGCGCGATGCTGGTGGTCGTGGTGCCGGGGCTGCTCGCCTTCGTGTTCGGCTATTTCGCCTTCCGCTCGCGCGTCAAGGGCGTGTATTTCTCGATCATCACGCAGGCGCTCACCTTCGCCGCGATGCTGCTCTTTTTCCGCAACGCCACCGGCTTCGGCGGCAACAACGGCTTCACCGATTTCAGGCGAATCCTCGACATCCCGATCGCGACGCCGCAGACGCGCACGGCGCTGTTCGTCATTACCGGCGCGACGCTGATCGGCACGCTGCTGCTCGCGAGGTGGCTGACGACCTCCCGCTTCGGCCGCGTGCTGGCCGCCATCCGCGACGCCGAGCAGCGCGTCATGTTCTGCGGCTACGACACGGTGCACTACAAGCTGTTCGTCTGGACGCTGTCCGCGATCATCTGCGGCATCGCCGGGGCCCTCTACGTGCCGCAGGTCGGCATCATCAACCCGGGAGAAATGTCGCCCGCCAACTCGATCGAAATCGCCATCTGGGTGGCCATCGGCGGCCGCGGCTCGCTGGTCGGGGCGATCCTCGGCGCCGGCCTGGTGAACGGCGCCAAGAGCTTCTTCACGCAGACGTTCCCGGAGTATTGGCTGTACGCGCTCGGCCTGATATTCATCCTCGTGACGCTGTTCCTGCCGCAAGGCGTGATGGGCCTGCTGAAGAAAAACGGCAAATGAGCGCCAACCTCGCTGCGGCGAACGAGAGCAGCACGCCCGGCCGCATCTCCACCGGCGAACTCGACACCACGCACGGCGCGGTCCTCTACATGGAGGGCATCGGCGTCAGCTTCGACGGCTTCCGGGCATTGAACAACCTGTCGCTGTCGATCGACGTCGGCGAGCTGCGCTGCGTGATCGGGCCCAACGGCGCCGGCAAGACCACCATGATGGACGTGATCACCGGCAAGACGCGGCCCGACGAGGGCACGGTGTTCTTCGGCCAGACCATCGACCTCACCAAGCTGAGCGAGGCCGAGATCGCCACCGCCGGGATCGGCCGGAAATTCCAGAAGCCGACCATCTTCGAGCAGCACAGCGTGTTCGAGAACCTCGAGCTGGCGATGAAGGCCGACAAGAAGGTGCGCAGCACGCTCTTTTCCAAGCTGTCGCCGGCGCAGATGGATGCGATCGCCGACACGCTGAAGCTGATCAGGCTGAACGACAGCGCGGACCGGGTCGCCGGCCTGCTCTCGCACGGCCAGAAGCAGTGGCTGGAGATCGGCATGCTGCTGATGCAGGAGCCGAAGCTGCTGCTGCTGGATGAACCGGTGGCCGGCATGAGCGACGAGGAGACCGAGCGCACCGGCGAACTCTTCCTGTCGCTTGCCGGCAAGCATTCGCTGGTGGTGGTCGAGCACGACATGGCGTTCATCGAGAAAATCGCGCGCAAGATCACCGTGCTGCACGAAGGCAGCGTGCTCGCCGAAGGCTCGATGGACGAGGTGCAGAACGATCCGAAGGTGATCGAGGTCTACCTGGGCAGATAAATGCTTTCGGTCAAAAACCTGAACCAGTATTACGGCGGCTCGCACATCCTGCGCGATCTCCATTTCGAGATCCCGCCGGGCAAGGTGACCGCGCTGCTCGGGCGCAACGGCGTGGGCAAGACCACGCTGCTGAAGACGCTGATGGGGCTGGTTCCCGCCAAGACGGGGGAGGTCGTCTTCTTCGACAGGAACATCACGCAGTCGAAGCCCTACGAGCGGGTGCGCGCAGGCATCGGCTACGTGCCGCAGGGCCGGGATATCTTCCCGCGCCTCACGGTGGCCGAGAACCTGGAGATGGGCCTGGCGACGCGCCCTCGCGGCGAACGCGTGCCGGCGCGCATCTTCGAGATGTTTCCGGTGCTCAGCCAGATGATGCGCCGGCGCGGCGGCGACCTGTCGGGCGGCCAGCAGCAGCAGCTGGCGATCGGCCGCGCGCTGGCGATGGGCCCGAAGCTGCTGATCCTCGACGAACCCACCGAGGGCATCCAGCCGTCGATCATCAAGGACATCGAACGCGTCATCCGGTCGCTTGCCGGGACGGGCGACATGGCGATCCTGCTGGTGGAGACGTACTACGATTTCGCGCGTTCGCTTGCCGACCAGTACATCGTGATGGAGCGCGGCGAGATCCTGAAGCAGGGCGCCGGCGCCGACATGGACAAGGACGGCGTCAAGGACCTGCTGGCGGTATGATTCAGCGATGCTGCTTGCGGAGCCGCTCGTCAGTTCCTGGAAGGCGCGACTCGCGCTCGAATTCAGCTTCCGGGACCGCAAGACCACGTTGAGCGGGAAGAGCCACGACGGCCCGCTGGTCGTGCAGAAGCCGCTGTACCCGGAGGGCGAGGGGATCTGCCACGCGATCGTGGTGCACCCGCCGGGCGGCATCGCCGGCGGCGATGAATTGTCCCTGGACGTCGAGACGGGAAACAATGCCTCCGCGCTCCTGACCACGCCGGGCGCGGCGAAGTGGTACCGGTCCGCCGGCGCCGAGGCCAGCCAGCGCCTCGCGTTCCGCGTGCAGGGCATCCTCGAATGGCTGCCGCAGGAAACCATCGTCTTCGACGGCGCGCTGGCGCGCACCTCCTGCGAGGTCGAGCTATGCGCCGCCGCCGGGCTGATCGGCTGGGACATCGTCTGCCTCGGCCGCACCGGTTCGGGCGAGCGCTTCGCGCGCGGCAGCTACCGGAGCTCGATCCGGGTGCGGCGCGAGGGCAGGCTGCTCTGGCTGGAGCGCGGGCGCATTGACGGCGGCGGAAAACTGCTGGACTCGCCCGCGGGCCTGAACGGCCGGCCCGTGTTCGGGACTCTTTTCGCGTCCTTTCCGCATCTGGATCCGAAAATTCTCGGTTCGCTGAGGAAGCAAAAGGCGACGGAGGGCGATGTCGCGGTGACTCTCCTTCCCGGCATCCTGCTGGCGCGCTACCTTGGCGGCTCGAGCGAGGCGGCGCGGCGTTATTTCATCGAACTCTGGCGCATCCTGCGGCCGGCGGCGGCGGGGCGCGAGGCGGTCGAACCGAGGATCTGGCGGACATGACCAAAGAGAAGGCCGAGAGGGCGCTGGTGAATGCCCTGCGCAAGCATGGCCTCTCGGCCATATCCGCGGCGACGAAATTGCTGGTGGACGCGCGGCGCTCGCGCACGCCGGCGGCGACCGGCGGCGTGGCCTTGCATACCGAAGAGGAGGCCTACCGCGTGCAGGATGCGGTGTTCGCCGAGCTGTGGCCGGGTGCGAGGCCCGCCGCGTGGAAGGCGGGCGGGCCGAGCGACAAGGTCGAGCCGACCGCGGCGCCGATATCGGCGGAAAATCTCCTGCATAGCCCGGCAAGCGTCATGGGCGCGAACATGCGGATGATCGGTGTCGAGGCGGAAGTCGCATTCCGCCTCGCGAAGGACCTGCCGCCGCGCACGCGGCCCTACTCGAGCAAAGCGGTGGCCGCCGCGGTCGGCGAGGTGCTGGTGGCGATCGAACTCTGCGACACGCGCCTCGCGAACTGGAAGGACAGCTCAGGCCTCTGGAAGCTCGCGGACTTCCAGAACAACGGCGCGCTGGTCACGGGCAGCGGCACGACAGACTGGCAGAAAATCGACTTCCTGCAGCAGGCGGTGGAATTCAGGATCGGCGACCGCGTGGCGCGCGCGAAGGGCGCGCATTCCTTCGGCAACCCGTTCCGCCTGCTGCCCTGGCTGTCGGCGCATTGCGCCAAGCGCGGCCTCGGCCTGCACGCCGGCGACGTGGTCACCACGGGCGCCTGGACCGGATTGGAAATGGCGAAGGCGGGCGACGCGGTCGTCGCGAGCTTTCCCGGAATCGGAGAAGCCACGGTGCGGATCAACTGACATGGAACTGACCCCGAGAGAGAAGGACAAGCTGCTGATCTTCACCGCGGCGCTGCTCGCCGAGCGGCGCAAGGGCCGCGGCCTGAAGCTCAACTACCCGGAGGCGGTGGCCTACATCACCGCCGCGGTCATGGAAGGCGCGCGCGAGGGCAGGAGCGTTTCCGAACTCATGGGCTATGGCGCCACGATCCTGAAGCGCGGCGACGTGATGGAGGGCGTGCCGGAGATGATCCCCGATATCCAGGTGGAAGCCACGTTCCCGGATGGAACGAAGCTCGTCACCGTGCATAATCCCATTCCCTAAGGGGCGCCATGATTCCAGGCGAAATGAAGGTCGCATCAGGCGACATCGAGCTGAACAAGGGCCGCAAGACGGTCACCGTCAAGGTCACCAACACGGGCGACCGGCCCGTCCAGGTCGGCTCCCACTACCATTTCTTCGAGACCAACGAGGCGCTGCAGTTCGACCGCCAGAAGGCCTACGGCTGCCGGCTCAACATCGCCGCCGGCACCGCGGTGCGCTTCGAGCCGGGACAGACGCGGACCGTCGAGCTGGTTGCCGTGTCCGGACTCCGGAAAATGTACGGTTTCGCGGGCAAGGTGATGGGGGCCCTGAAATGAAAATCGCCCGGCAGGCCTATGCCGAGATGTTCGGCCCGACCACGGGCGACCGCGTGCGGCTCGCGGACACCGACCTCTGGATCGAGGTGGAAAAGGATTTCACCGTCTACGGCGAGGAAGTGAAGTTCGGCGGCGGCAAGGTGATCCGCGACGGCATGGGCCAGAGCCAGCTGCTGTCGGCGAGCGTCGCCGACACGGTGATCACCAACGCGCTGATCGTCGACCACTGGGGCATCGTCAAGGCCGACATCGGCCTGAAGGACGGGAAAATCTGGAAGATCGGCAAGGCCGGCAACCCGGATATCCAGCCGGCGATCACCATCCCGGTCGGCGCCGGCACCGAGGTCATCGCCGGCGAGGGCATGATCGTCACGCCGGGCGGCATCGATTCGCACATCCATTTCATCTGCCCGCAGCAGATCGACGAGGCGCTGATGTCGGGCGTCACCACCATGATCGGCGGCGGCACCGGCCCCGCGACCGGCACCTTCGCCACCACCTGCACGCCCGGCCCCTGGCACATCGCACGCATGCTCGAGGCGGCGGAAGCCTTCCCGATGAACCTCGGGTTCCTCGGCAAAGGCAACGCCAGCCAGCCGGCGCCGCTGCGCGAGCAGATCAAGGCCGGGGTGATGGGCCTGAAGCTGCACGAAGACTGGGGCACCACGCCGGCGGCGATCGATACCTGCCTCGGCGTCGCCGAGGAGATGGACGTGCAGGTCGCCATCCACACCGACACGCTGAACGAGTCGGGTTTCGTCGAGACTTCGGTCGCGGCGATGAAGGGGCGCTCCATCGCCACCTTCCACACGGAAGGGGCGGGCGGCGGCCATGCGCCGGACATCATCCGCATCTGCGGCGAGCCGAACGTGCTGCCGTCCTCCACCAACCCGACGATGCCCTACACGGTCAACACCATCGCCGAACACCTCGACATGCTGATGGTCTGCCACCACCTCGACCCGGCGATCGCCGAGGACGTGGCCTTCGCCGAGTCGCGCATCCGCAAGGAAACCATCGCCGCGGAAGACATCCTGCACGACCTCGGCGCGTTCTCGATGATGTCCTCGGACTCGCAGGCGATGGGCCGCGTCGGCGAGGTGATCATCCGCACCTGGCAGGCCGCGCACAAGATGAAGCTGCAGCGCGGGTCGCTCAAGGGCGATCCGAAGACGAACGACAACAGCCGCGTAAAGCGCTACATCGCGAAATACACCATCAACCCCGCCGTCGCGCATGGCGTATCGCATGTCGTCGGCTCGATCGAGGAAGGCAAGCTCGCCGACCTGGTGCTGTGGCGGCCGGCGTTCTTCGGCGCCAAGCCCTCGCTGATCCTGAAGGGCGGAGCGATCGCCGCCGCGGCCATGGGCGACCCGAACGCGTCGATCCCGACGCCGCAGCCGGTGCACTACCGGCCGATGTTCGGCGCTTTCGGCAGGGCGCTGTCCACGTCGGTGACGTTCGTATCGAAGGCCTCGCTCAAGAATCCGGCGCTGACGAAGCTCAAGCTCTCGAAATCCCTGGTCGCGGTGAAGAACGTGCGCAAGGTCGGCAAGCAGGACATGGTGCACAACAGCTGGCTGCCGAAGATCAGCGTCGACCCCGAAACCTACCAGGTGCGCGCCGACGGCGAGTTGCTGGTCTGCGAACCCGCCAAGGTGCTGCCTTTGGCCCAGAGGTATTTTCTCTTCTGATGCTCGAAATCAAATCCAAGTTGAAGATTCCCCGCTCGGCCTACAAGGTCGAGGTGAAGGGCCAGCTCAAGCTGCCGTTCGAACTGCGGCAGAAGAGCCGCCTGCGCGCGAAGCTCGCATCGGGCGAGGAAGTCGGCCTGATGCTGCCGCGGGGCGAGATCCTGCGCGGCGGTGACCTGGTCGCGGCCTCCGACGGGCGCGTCATCGAAATCGTCGCCGAGCCCGAGAAGGTGCTGCACGTGGAATGCGCCGATGCCGCCGAACTGGCGAAGGCGGCCTACCACCTGGGCAACCGCCACGTGCCGGTGCAGGTGGGCGACGGCTTCCTGCGGCTGGCCGCGGACCACGTGCTGGAAGAGATGCTGAAGAAGATCGGCGCCAGCGTGTCGCCGATGGAAGCGCCTTTCGAGCCCGAAGCGGGTGCCTATGCGGGCGGCCACCATCAGCACGATGAAATGGGGCATGGTGGAAAAATTCACGACCATCATGAGCATGACCACGACCACGACCACGACCATGATCACGTCCACGACGAGCATTGCGGACACGATCATCATCGCCATCCCCGCAAATGAGCCTGGCCAAACTGCTGCAATTGGCCAGCCCGGCGCTGCCGGTGGGGGCCTACAGCTATTCCGGCGGCCTGGAGGCGGCCATCGAGGCAGGCCTCGTGTTCGACGCGGCGAGCGCCGAGCGCTGGATCGGCGACGTGCTGGAATTTTCCATCGCGCGCATGGAGGCGCCGCTGTTGCTCAGGATGATGAAGGACCCCGGGTCCTGGAACGAAACCTTCCTCGCCAGCCGCGAAACCGCGGAGCTGCGCGCCGAGACCGTGCAGATGGGCTATTCGCTGAACCGCCTCCTCAAGGACCTGGGTGTCGGCGAAGTGCCGGCGGCGGAGCCGTCGTTCCCGGCCGCGTTCGCGCACGCGGCAGCGCACTGGAACATCGAGCCCGCGCCCGCGCTGCAGGCCTATCTCTGGGCCTGGCTCGAGAACCAGGTGATGGCGGCGGTCAAGGCCGTCCCGCTCGGGCAGACGGACGGCCAGAAGATTCTGCTTGCGCTGGGGGATCTTCTGCCCGGTTTCGTTGAAAACGCAATTGATGTAGAAGACCAGGATCTGGGCAATTTCGTGCCCGGCCTGGCGCTGCTTTCTTCGAAACACGAAACGCAATATTCGAGGCTGTTCCGCTCATGACGCTTAGGGTTGGCATCGGAGGGCCCGTCGGGTCCGGCAAGACGGCATTGACGCTCGCGCTGTGCAAGCGCCTGCGCGACAGGTTCAACATCGCCGTGGTCACCAACGACATTTACACCGAGGAAGACGCGCAGTTCCTGGTGCGCAACGAGGCGCTCGCGCCCGAGCGCATCATCGGCGTGGAGACCGGCGGCTGCCCGCACACCGCGATCCGCGAGGACGCCTCGATCAACCTGGAAGCGGTGGCGCGCCTCAACCGGCGCTTCACCGGCCTGGACATGATCCTGATCGAATCCGGCGGCGACAACCTGGCCGCCACCTTCAGCCCGGAGCTGTCCGACCTGACGCTCTACGTGATCGACGTCGCCGCGGGCGACAAGATCCCGCGCAAGGGCGGGCCGGGCATCGTCAAGTCGGACCTGCTGGTGATCAACAAGATCGACCTCGCGCCGATGGTGGGCGCATCGCTGGAGGTGATGGAGCGCGACGCGAAGAAGATGCGCGGCAAGCGGCCGTTCGTGTTCTCCAACCTGAAGACCGGCAAGGGACTCGACGACATCGTCAAATTCATCGAGGCCGAAGGGATGCTCGCGCATGCCTAAGGGCGTGGTCGACTACGCGGGCCTGAAGGGCCGGGAGAGCCTGGCGCTGCGCGCGCTGCAGCCGCGCCCGGGCCGGCCGTTCCAGCTCACCAAGATCGGCCACGTGGTGCTGATGAGTACCGACCTGGAACGCTCGGTGGAGTTCTACACCGGCGTGCTCGGTTTCCGCGTTTCCGACGTCTACCCGGAAACCATGATGAAGGGCCGCATGGTGTTCATGCGCTGCGCCGCCGACCACCACGGCGTGGCGCTGGTGGGGGCGGCCCCCGGCGCATCGCCGCAACACGAGTTGCACCACATGGCCTTCGAGGTGGCGACGCTGGACGAAGTCTTCGCTGCGCGCGACTGGCTGAAGCGGAACGGCGTGAAGGTCGAGTTCGAAGGCCGGCGCCGCGCCGGCTGCCAGGTCGCGGTCGAGTTCCGCGACCCGGACGGCCACTGGCTGGAAATCTACTGGGGCCTCGACCAGGTCGGGCCGGACGGGAAAATCCGCCCGCCCGAGGAATGGCGGGAGTGCTTCACGCTGGAGGAGGCGGTCGCCGACGCGCCGCCCGGCCAGGATACGTCGCGGCGAGCCTGATTTTTTTTGAATCAAGACAAAAGAAAAATCCGCGAGAGAGTACTGCGCGGCCTCGCGCTCAACCGGACGCCCGGTTTCCACTTTCCCGGCAACTTCCTCGATGTCTCCTTCGACCGGGTCGGCCGCGGGGGCGTCAGCCTGTCCGTCGATCCGGGCCCCTGGTGCGTCGACGCACGCGGGCAGGTCGACCTCGGCGCGCTCGCGATGCTCGCAGACCTGGCGCTCGGGGCCAGCATCCGCGCGCAGCTCTCGCGCGAGACGCGCGTCGCCACGGTCAGCCTCTCGCTGCAGTTCACCGGCGCGGCGCGCGCAGGACGGCTGCGCGCGCAGGGGGAATTTCAGAGCTTCTTCGAGCACGGCGCCGGGCGCCTGGGGCTCGGCCGCGTGTCGGTAACGGGCAGCGCGGGCCAGATCTGTTACGGCGCCGGCAGCTTCATGGCACTCGCGCCGCCGAAGAACGTCACGCTGTACCCGGTGCCGTTGCGCAAGCGGAACTCGCCTGTTCCACCACTTTTGAGTGAAGGGGACTTGAATCCGGCAGAACGAAAGATCCTCCGCCAGGCCGACGCGGCGCTCGACTCGGGCGGCAATTTCGTCGCGAATTTCTGGGGCGGGAGGGGCGTGCTGCGCAACGGACTGCACGTGGGCAATCGCGTCGGCCACGCGCAGGGCGGGATCCTCATCGCGCTGGCCGCGAAGAGCGCCGCGGCGAAGCTCTCTGGCGCCTGGCGGCTGTCAGGCGTGACGGCGCTCTTCATCAGCCCCGGCGAGGGCGGGTCGCTGCGCGCGCGCTCGAGCGTCGTGCACCAGGGCCGTCTCACCGCAGTGGTGAACACGAACGTCATCGGCAGGAATGGGCGCCGCGTGCTGGAAGTCGTGACCGCCCACAACGCCGCGATCTGACTGGGAGGATCCCATGTCCGCTGCAGCCAGGCCCCTGACCCCGCAAGCCGCGCTCCGGCGCCTCAAGGCGGGCAACGCGCGCTTCGTCAGCGGGCGCGCGCGCTTTCCGACGGTGCAGAAGGAGGTCCTGGCGGAACTTGCCAAGGGCCAGCAGCCCTATGCCACGATCCTCGGCTGCAGCGACAGCCGCGTACCGCCGGAACTTGTCTTCGACGCCGGCTTCGGCGAACTGTTCATCGTGCGCGTGGCCGGCAACGTGCTGGGTGCGTCGATCCTCGGCACGCTGCAATATGCCGGCACGCACCTGGCGACGCCCTTGTTCGTCGTCATGGGCCACGAGGGCTGCGGCGCGGTGAAGGCCGCGCTTGCGACGAAGTTCGAGGGCGCAGAGCACAAAAGCCGCATCGCCGTGCTCCTTGAGAACATCCTGCCCGCGCTTAGGGGGCTCGACGCCGCGCAGCCGGCCGACGCGCTGCTGCGCGCGGCGGTCGAAGCCAACGTGCGCCACACGGTGCGCGAGCTGGCGAACACGCCGGAAGGCAAGGCGCGCCTTGCGGAGGGCTCGATCAAGCTCGTCGGCGCCGTCTACGACCTGCACTCGGGCCGCGTGCGCTTCCTGGCGTGATTCAACGCCCGGATAGCGGCCGGGCACCGGGCGACCGCTACGGCCGGACGATGAAGGATCCGGTCTGTTCCGCGTCCCGGCTGAGCGATTCCACTCTGGTGGTTTCGAATGCCGACAGGTCCTCGCTGCGGATGCCGAGGAAAATCGGCTCCGCCTTGTCGCGGTGGATGTTGATCTTGGCGTTGTAGACCGCCCGCATCGCGCCGTGCTTGTCGCGCACGTGATAGCGGTTCACCAGGTAGCGCCCGCTGCCCAGGCTGCGGCCCGTGAGGTAGCAGCGGATGGCCTCGACGCGTCCGCCGGAAATGTCCAGGCCGTTCAGCTGGTCCAGCGTCGCCGCGGTGTTCTCGACGAAATCCAGCGTATCGAAGCGCATTCCGCGCCCGATCCCGCCGGCGCCCAGCCGGAACGCAAAGTCGCCAAGCAGGATCTGTCCGGGCAGGGCGCGCTCCAGCATGCGCGCAAGGTCGACGGTCACCTGGCCGACGATGTAGCTGAAGCTGGTCGGGTTCAGGCCCTCGACCTGCTGGAACTCGTAATGCTCGCCGACGTGGAAGGCGGCGCGCAGCTTCGGCACCCACGAGCTGCGCGCCTTGCGTTGCGCGACCGCGTTGTCGGCGAGGATCATCATCATCAGCCGGTACAGTTCGGTGTTCGCCTCGGCGGTGGTGGCGCGGTTCCAGATGTAGTAGCCGTCGCCGGTGGTGGTGCGCGCGAAGTCGATGTCGATGTTCTTCGACTGCAGCTGCGCGTAGGCGGAATTCACCGAATAGGCGAGGCTGCTGAGCGACGCCATCTGGTCGAGCGGCATGCGCAGCGAAAAGCCCACTGCGTCCAGAAGCACCACCGCGCGGTCGCGCACCAGGGACACGCCGTAGCAGCGCACGATGTCGCTGACCGCCGAGGCGACGCGCTCGCTTTCGAAGCGCAGCCGGACGTCCACCACCTCGGCTCTGGTATTGAACGCCTGGCAGACGCGCTCGAATCGGCCGGCCGGCAGGTATTTCGGGCCCGCCAGCACCTCGTTGACGGCGTGGGACGCCTCGCGCACTGCATCGCCGCCGTCGCCGGCGGCGTGCACGGATTCCGCAATCGCGTAGTGACGAACCGACAGGACGAGCAGTTTGCCGTCCAGATGGGTCCAGTTGAGCAGGACATTGTCGCCGAGGTTCCAGATGGAATACAGCCTTTCGTCCAGCCGGGCCAGCTCCTCGCGCGTTTCCTCGAGCAGCCCCTGGGTCCCCCCTTCCGCCGCCCGTGAATTGAACCAGCTGCCGCGCTTCACGCCGCTAGCCTTCCAGGCGCTGCAACGCCGCAGCGGCGCGGGAATAGACCTTCTTCGCGTTGCCGGCGTAGATTTTCTTCTTGTCCGCGGCGGACACCGAGTCGATCGCGTCGATGTAGCGCTTGGTGTCATCGAAGTACTGGCCGGTTTCCGGGTCGATGCCGCGCACCGCGCCGACCACTTCGGCGGCGAACAGGATGTTGTCCGCCGGGATCACCTTCAGCAGCAGCTCGATGCCGGGCTTATGGTAGACGCAAGTGTCGAAGTAGATGTTTTTCAGCAGGTGGTCCTTCAGCAGCGGCTTCTTCATGTCCTGCGCGAGGCCGCGGTAGCGGCCCCAGTGGTAGGGCACCGCACCGCCGCCGTGCGGGATGACGAACTTCAATGTCGGGAAGTCCTTGAACAGGTCGCCCTGGATGAGCTGCATGACGGCGGTCGTATCGGCATTGATGTAGTGCGCGCCAGTGAAATGGAAGGCGGGGTTGCAGGACGAGCTCACGTGCACCATCGCCGGCACGTCGAGTTCCACCATCTTTTCGTAGAGCGGGTACCACCACTTGTCGGTCAGCGGCGGCTCCTTCCACCAGCCGCCGGAAGGATCCGGGTTGAGGTTGCAGCCGACGAAGCCGAGCTCCTTCACGCAGCGTTCCAGTTCCGCGATGCAGCCGGCCGGCGGCGTGCCGGGCGACTGCGGCAACTGGCAGACCGGCACGAAGTTGGCCGGGTAGAGGCTGCAGACGCGGTAGATCAGGTCGTTGCACTCGCGCGTCCAGGCCGCGCTGACGGCCGCGTCACCTACGTGGTGCTCCATGGAGCCCGCGCGCGGCGAGAAGAAGGTGACGTCGGTGCCGCGTTCGCGCTGGATCTTCAGCTGTGCGCCCTCCAG